>NZ_KV794124.1:0-253 GCF_001808655.1 Streptococcus sp. HMSC078H03 | reverse complement strand
TGGAGGATTACCCAAGTCCGGCTGAAGGGAACGGTCTTGAAAACCGTCAGGCGTGTAAAAGCGTGCGTGGGTTCGAATCCCACATCCTCCTTATAATTAACGCGGGATGGAGCAGCTAGGTAGCTCGTCGGGCTCATAACCCGAAGGTCGTAGGTTCAAATCCTGCTCCCGCAATATGGCTCGGTAGCTCAGTTGGTAGAGCAATGGATTGAAGCTCCATGTGTCGGCGGTTCGATTCCGTCTCGCGCCATTT
>NZ_KV794123.1:0-52326 GCF_001808655.1 Streptococcus sp. HMSC078H03 | reverse complement strand
TGTGTCGGCGGTTCGATTCCGTCTCGCGCCATTTGTTTATATTTTGGAAGGGTAGCGAAGAGGCTAAACGCGGCGGACTGTAAATCCGCTCCTTCGGGTTCGGGGGTTCGAATCCCTCCCCTTCCATAGTTACGGGCATAGTTTAAAGGTAGAACTAAGGTCTCCAAAACCTTCAGTGTGGGTTCAATTCCTACTGCCCGTGTTAGTAAAGTGGCGAATGTGGTGAAGTGGTTAACACATCAGATTGTGGCTCTGACATTCGGGGGTTCGATTCCCCTCATTCGCCTATATTTTTGGGGTATAGCCAAGCGGTAAGGCAAGGGACTTTGACTCCCTCATGCGTTGGTTCGAATCCAGCTACCCCAGTTATACTTTGCCGGCGTGGCGGAATTGGCAGACGCGCTGGACTCAAAATCCAGTGTCCGCAAGGACGTGCCGGTTCGACCCCGGCCGCCGGTATAAGTTACACTCCTTAAGGAGTGTTTTTTTGTCTATAGGAGTTTATTTTTTATGTCTGATAAATTTCAGCTTCTCTTAAAACAAATTCGTTTTCCTGAGGATCACGATGCTTTTAAAGAAATTAAAGATGGTTCTATCGAAACAGTAAAGTTATTTAAATCAAAGCGCCAGTGGTTTTTTGTTTTTTCTTTTCCTAGTGTTTTGTCTTATGAGTCTTTTGTTCTTTTTGATAGTTTACTTCACTCTTGTTTTAATTCTTTAGGTGCTAAAGCTTCTTTTGAGATTCGTTTAGTTTCTACTGCTTGCGATGATTCTTTACTTGGAGATTACTTTTCATATGCTTTAGATAGTTTAAAAGTGTCACACTTTTCTATTTACTCTTTATTCTCAAATCTAAAGCTTGAGATTTCGAATAATAGTATTTTTGTTAAGGCTCCAGAGCATATTATAAAGGAAAATTTACAGGATAGATTTATTTTTTTGATATCTAAATCTCTTTCTCAAGTTGGTTTATCTGATGTATCCATTTCTGTTGTCGAAGATAAGGAAGCTTCATCTTCTTTAGAAGAGGCTTACCAAACAAATAAGGTTTCTTTACAAGAACAAGCTGAGTCTCAGGCTAGACAGGCGCTTCAATCTATTATTGAAAGTGCCCCAGCACCGAAACCTGTGATCGAACCATCACAAAATTTTGCTGAGAAACAAAGTCAACGTCAAGCTAGTTTTGATAAGGCTGAAATAACGCCAATGGTTGATATTAATTCTGAAGAGAATCGTGTTGTTTTTGAAGGATATATTTTTGATGTAGAGCAACGTGAAACAAAGACGGGTCGAATTATTATTAATTTTAAGGTAACTGATTATACCTCTAGTTTTGCTATGCAACGATGGGTCAAAGATAGTGATGAGCTCGCTAAGTTCGATATGATAAAAAAGGGGAACTGGGTTAGGGTTCGTGGCCGTATCGAGAATAATCCTTTCACTCATAGTCTGACTATGAATGTGCAAGATATTAAAGAGATTTCCCATACTCCTCGTAAGGATTTGATGCCTGAGGGACAAAAGCGTGTGGAATTTCATGCGCATACCAACATGTCGACTATGGATGCAATGCCAACTGTTGAAGATCTTATTGATACAGCGTCTTCTTGGGGACATCCAGCAGTTGCCATTACTGACCATGCTAATGTTCAGAGTTTTCCTCATGGCTACCATAGGGCTAAGAAAGCTGGGATTAAGGCTATTTTTGGTCTTGAAGCCAATCTTGTTGAGGATAAAGTTCCTATTGTTTATAATTCCCAGAATTTGGAATTAAAAGAAGCAACTTATGTTGTATTTGACGTTGAGACAACGGGCTTGTCTGCTGTTCATAATGATTTGATTCAGATTGCGGCATCAAAAATGCATAAAGGTAATATTATTGAGCAATTTGATGAATTCATAGATCCAGGACATCCTCTTTCTGCATTTACTACTGAGTTGACCGGTATTACTGATAATCATGTTAAGGGTGCTAAACCTTTAGTGCAAGTTTTACAGGAGTTTCAAGAATTCTGTCAAGGAACTGTTCTAGTGGCCCATAATGCGACCTTTGACGTTGGTTTTATGAATGCCAATTACGAAAGACATCAGTTACCAACAATTTCACAACCGGTTATTGATACTTTAGAATTTGCACGAAATCTTTATCCTGAGTATAAGCGTCATGGTTTGGGGCCTTTGACGAAGCGGTTTGGTGTGGCTTTGGATCATCACCATATGGCCAATTATGATGCGGAAGCTACGGGCCGTTTGTTGTTTATCTTCATAAAAGATGTGTTTGATAAGCACGGTTTGACTAATCTAGAACAGTTGAATACGGAGTTGGTTTCTGAAGATTCGTATAAAAAGTCTCGTGTCAAACATGCGACGCTGTATGTTCAGAATCAAACTGGCTTGAAGAATATCTTTAAGTTGGTAAGTTTATCAAATGTCTCATACTTTGAGGGAGTAGCACGTATTCCTCGTACGGTCTTAGATGAGTATCATGAGGGAATCATTGTAGGTTCTGCTTGTGCTGATGGTGAGGTTTTTGATACGCTTTTGTCTCACGGTATTGACAAGGCGGTTGAAGTTGCTAAATATTATGACTTTATTGAAGTTATGCCACCGGCAATTTATGCGCCCTTGATTGCAAAGGATTTAATCAAGGATGAGGCGGCTATAGAACAACTGATTAGAGATTTGATTGAAGTCGCTAATCGTCTGGACAAGCCTGTGCTGGCTACAGGAAATGTACACTATATCAACCCTGAGGATGCCATTTATCGTGAAATCATTGTTCGTGCTTTGGGACAAGGAGCCATGATTAATAGGCCAATTGGTAAGGGAGAAAATGCGAAACCTGCTCCTTTACCTGAAGCTCATTTTAGGACAACTAACGAGATGCTAGACGACTTTGCCTTTTTAGGAAAAGACTTAGCCTATGAAATTGTTGTAACTAATACGCAAGCTATGGCAGATCAAATTGAAGAGGTTGAGGTTGTTAAAAAAGACTTGTACACACCTTTTATTGATCGTGCGGAAGAACAGGTTGCGGAGATGACATATGCTAGAGCGTTTGAGCTCTATGGTAATCCTTTGCCTGATATTATTGACCTGCGAATTGAGAAAGAGTTGTCTTCAATTCTTGGTAATGGATTTGCCGTAATCTACCTGGCTTCGCAGATGCTAGTTAACCGTTCAAATGAACGTGGCTACCTAGTTGGTTCGCGTGGATCTGTCGGTTCTAGTTTTGTTGCGACGATGATTGGAATTACTGAGGTCAATCCGATGCCGCCACATTATCTCTGTCCTAATTGTCAACACTCAGAGTTCATTACAGATGGATCTTATGGATCTGGCTTCGATTTGCCTGATAAGGAATGTTCAGAATGTGGAACGGAATATAAAAAAGATGGTCAGGATATTCCTTTCGAGACCTTCCTAGGTTTTGATGGGGATAAGGTTCCTGATATCGATTTGAACTTCTCCGGTGATGATCAACCATCAGCCCACTTGGACGTTCGTGATATTTTTGGAGAGCAATATGCTTTTCGTGCCGGAACAGTAGGAACTGTTGCAGATCGGACGGCTTATGGTTTTGTTAAAGGTTACGAACGTGATTACAATAAGTTTTACCGTGATGCCGAGGTCGATCGTTTAGCCATGGGGGCTGCGGGTGTTAAGCGAAACACAGGTCAGCACCCGGGTGGTATTGTTGTTATTCCAAATTATATGGATGTCTATGATTTCACACCTGTTCAATATCCGGCTGATGATGTAACGGCTGCCTGGCAGACGACTCACTTTAACTTCCACGATATCGATGAGAACGTGTTGAAGCTTGATATTCTGGGACATGATGATCCGACTATGATTCGTAAGTTGCAGGATTTATCAGGAATTGATCCAAAAGATATTCGAGCAGATGATCCAGATGTAATGAAACTTTTTTCAGGGACTGATATTTTAGGGGTAACACCTGAACAGATTGGGACACCAACGGGAATGTTGGGAATCCCTGAGTTTGGGACTAACTTTGTTCGTGGTATGGTCGACGAGACGCATCCGACGACCTTTGCGGAACTCTTACAGTTATCTGGATTGTCCCACGGAACAGACGTTTGGTTAGGTAATGCACAAGATTTGATTAAGGAAGGTATCGCCACTCTGAAAACAGTTATCGGTTGTCGTGATGATATCATGGTATACCTAATGCATGCGGGATTAGATCCTAAGATGGCCTTCACGATCATGGAACGTGTGCGTAAGGGGATGTGGTTGAAGATTTCCGAAGAAGAGCGTAATGGCTATATTCAAGCCATGCGTGAAAATAATGTTCCAGACTGGTACATTGAATCTTGTGGTAAAATCAAGTACATGTTCCCTAAAGCCCATGCGGCAGCCTACGTTATGATGGCCCTACGTGTAGCTTATTTCAAAGTGCACCATCCTATTTATTACTATTGTGCCTACTTCTCGATTCGAGCTAAAGCATTTGAGCTTAAGACGATGTCTGCGGGTCTTGATGCTGTTAAAGCTCGAATGGAAGATATTAAGGAGAAGCGCCAACGAAATGAAGCGACTAATGTTGAAAATGACTTATTTACAACGCTTGAAATTGTCAATGAAATGTTAGAACGTGGCTTTACCTTTGGTCAGTTGGATCTTTATAAGAGTCAGGCAACTGAATTTCTGATTGAAGGAGATACTTTGATTCCACCGTTTATTGCACTTGAAGGTTTGGGTGAGAACGTTGCTAAGCAAGTGGTTGCTGCGCGTGAAGAAGGTGAATTCCTTTCCAAGACAGAATTGCGTAAACGAGGAGGCCTATCATCAACCTTGGTTGAAAAATTGGATGAAATGGGCATCCTAGGAAATATGCCAGAAGATAATCAATTAAGTCTTTTTGATGATTTCTTTTAATGGCTGAAGAGAATTGTCATCAACTTTGAGAGAATGGAGTCAGTCTCCGTTCTCTTTTTGTTTAGGGGGCTGCATGTGATGCTAAAAAGCCAAAGCTGAGAGGAAACCTTTTTCTTCGTCTTATGGTATACTGATAGAAAATTATAGTTTCAAGGAGTTAATCATGGTTTTACCAAATTTTAAAGAAAATCTTGAGAAATATGCTAAATTACTGGTTGCTAATGGGATTAATGTGCAACCTGGTCACACAGTGGCCTTGAGCATTGATGTAGAACAAGCAGAGCTAGCACACCTCTTAGTTAAAGAAGCCTATGCTTTAGGAGCAGCTGAGGTAATCGTTCAATGGTCAGATGATATTATTAATCGCGAGCGCTTCCTGCATGCTGATATGGACCGCATCGAAGAGGTTCCTGCCTATAAAAAAGCTGAAATGGAATATTTGTTAGCCAAGAAGGCAAGTCGCTTAGGCGTTCGTTCATCAGATCCAGGTGCCCTTAATGGTGTAGCTCCTGAACGTTTATCTGCTCATGCTAAAGCTACTGGGGTGGCCTTTAAACCTATGCAGGTGGCAACTCAGTCTAATAAGGTTAGTTGGACTGTAGCTGCTGCAGCTGGTAAGGAATGGGCTAAGAAGGTCTTTCCTAATGCTTCGAGTGATGAGGAAGCTGTAGATTTACTTTGGGACCAAATTTTCAAGACCTGTCGTGTTTATGAAGAGGATCCTGTACGTGCCTGGAAGGAACATGCTGACCGTTTGGATGCTAAAGCACGCCTACTCAATGAGGCACAATTCTCAGCCTTACACTACCAAGCACCTGGAACAGATTTGACTCTAGGATTGCCTAAAAACCATGTTTGGGAGTCTGCAGGTGCCATTAATGCGCAAGGTGAAGGTTTCCTTCCTAATATGCCAACAGAAGAGGTCTTTACGGCACCAGATTTTCGTCGTGCAGATGGTTATGTCTCAAGCACAAAGCCTCTAAGCTACAATGGTAATATTATTGAGGGAATCAAGGTAACCTTCAAAGATGGTGAAATTGTAGATATCACAGCGGATCAAGGTGATGAAGTGATGAAGAATCTCGTCTTCAACAATAATGGAGCGCGTGCTCTAGGTGAATGTGCTTTGGTTCCAGATCCAAGTCCTATTTCACAGTCAGGCATCACTTTCTTTAACACTCTTTTTGATGAGAATGCATCCAACCACCTAGCTATTGGAGCAGCCTATGCTACCAGTGTTGAGGGAGGGGCAGACATGACAGAAGAGGAGCTTAAGGAAGCTGGTCTTAATCGTTCTGATGTACACGTAGACTTTATGATTGGTTCAAATCAAATGGATATTGATGGTATCCGCCAAGATGGTAGTCGTGTACCAATCTTCCGAAATGGGGATTGGGTAATCTAAGTATGATGGAGAATTTATCATGATTGGAAGTATGATAGTTGGTTTTCTAATTGGCCTTATTGCCTCTGCTATATCAAATAGGGGTGAACGTATGGGCTGTATTGGTAAGACCTTTGTTGGATGGCTAGGTGCTTTTGTTGGTCAGCTTCTTTTTGGAAATTGGGGACCGATGCTAGCAGATACTGCTATAGTCCCTTCGGTACTAGGTGCTGTTATCTTATTAGCCCTTTTTTGGAATCGTAATAGTTAGAAATGAAAGAGTTCTGAGGTATTGGTTAGATATCTAAGGACTCTTTTTTCTTATTTTTTCATTTTCATATACCACTTTTAGAAAAACTGTGGTAGAGTAATAAAAACAGCATCTATTTGGAAAGGACTAGAAATGAGTGACTTAGATAAAAACATGGCTGTAAAAAGTATGGTAGTTATGCGTAAGGCTTTTCGTACCATCGATGCCAAGGTTTCTGAGACCTTTAAAGAATTTAATTTGACACCAACTCAATTTGGAGTCATGGACGTGCTTAATGCTAAAGGACGTATGAAAATTGGCGAATTAATTGACCGCATGCTTGCCACCTCCGGGAATATGACTGTCGTCATTAAAAATATGGAGAAAAAAGGTTGGTTGACGCGAGAGGCCTGCCAAACAGATAAGCGTGCTTTCGAGGTTGATTTGACGGATGAGGGCCGTCGTATTATTCAAGCAGCAATCCCGCCACATCAGCGAGCTATTGAGGAGACTTTTTCCGTTCTGACACCTGAAGAGCAGGCACAGTTGGTAGAGCTCCTGAAAAAATTTAAGAATGTCTGAGCATATTTCTTTATATTTCTAATGGAATTATATATATTACTATGTAGTAGTAAATATTAATTATTAGAAATACAAAGGAAACGTATCATGAAAAACATTCTATTTATCGTTGGGTCTCTTCGCAAGGGATCATTTAACCACCAACTAGCAGAAGAAGCTGAGAAAATGCTAGCTGGTAAAGCTAATATTTCTTATCTTGACTATAGTCAAGTACCTGTTTTTAATCAGGATTTAGAAAGTCCAGTTCTTCCAGTTTTGGCAGAAGTTCGAGAACAGGTCTTGGCAGCAGACGCAATTTGGATTTTCTCACTGGTTTATAATTTCTCAATTCCTGGGCCAGTGAAAAATTTGCTTGACTGGTTGAGCCGTGCCCTTGACCTATCAGATCCTTCAGGGCCATCAGCTCTTCAAGATAAGATTGTAACCGTGTCATCAGTTGCTAATGGTGGTCACAATCAACTTTTTGATGCCTACAAAGACTTGTTACCATTTATCCGTACCCAAGTGGTCGGTGATTTTACAGCGACACGTGTAAATGATACAGCCTGGGCGGATGGGAAATTCCTAGCAACTGAAGAAGTTCTTGAAAGCCTTCAGAATCAAGCGGAAGCTTTGATTGAAGCCATTAAATAAGAATAATGGATACCCGAGGTTTCTAGCTTCGGGTATTTTTATATGCAATAATGAAAAAAAAGACACCCTAAGGTGTCTTCGCATTATGAAGGCGGTAGACGGATTTGAACCGACGATCAAGCTTTTGCAGAGCCGTGCCTTACCACTTGGCTATACCGCCATAACAGATACCATTCTATCGAAAAAAAAAAGATTCGTCAAGTCTCTTTCATCAAATTGACTGGTTGATTGTTCAAACTGCCTATTTACAAGAAACATAAAGAGGTTGAAAGACATTCAACCTCTTTATATTAATTATAACTGTTGAAGATAGATTACTAACACGTAAGTGTTGATTATTGTCTAATCAAGTAATCAAAGGCTCCAATAGCAGCCGTAGCACCAGACCCCATGGAGATAATGATTTGCTTGTAGGCACTATCTGTACAGTCACCTGCAGCAAAAATACCAGGGATATTTGTTGAACCAAATTTATCAACGATAATTTCTTGGCGCTCATTGAGTTCAATACCACTATCTTTGAGCCAAGCAGTACTTGGTACAAGACCAATTTGAACAAAGACACCTTCAAGATCAAGATGTTTTTCTTCGTTTGTATCACGCTCAACGTAATTCAAACCAGTTACATGATCTTGACCAACAATTTCTTTGGTTGCAACGTTCTTAAGAATGGTTAGATTATCAGTTTTAGCAGCTCGTTCTTGTAAGACTTGATCTGCCTTTAATTCAGGTAAGAACTCTAAGACTGTAACATGTTTAGTAATGCCTGCTAAATCTAAAGCCGCTTCCAAACCTGAGTTACCACCACCGATAACTGCAACATTCTTCCCTTCAAATAGTGGACCATCACAGTGTGGGCAGTAAGTAACCCCTTTATTGCGGAATTCTTCCTCGCCAAGAACGTTGATATTACGCCATTTAGCTCCGAGAGCTAGGATAGCAGTTTTGGATTTTAAAACGGCACCGTTAGCCAGTGTCACTTCAATAAGTTCTTTCTTCTCAATGCCAGTAGCTAATTGACTTTTGATGATATCAACATCATAAGATTTCGTATGCTCTTCAACTTGGGCCATTAACTTAGGACCTTCTGTATATAGCGTACCAATCATGTTCTCAATGCCGACTGTCTCGATAACTTGTCCACCAAAGGTTTCTGCTAAAAGACCAGTTTTTAAACCTTTACGGGCAGCATAGATGGCCGCACTGTTTCCAGCAGGACCACCACCAATAACCAAAACATCATAGACACCTTTATCAGCGAAAGCATCAGCATCAAGTGGTCCGTCCAATTTTTCAACAAGCTGTTCAATGGTTGCACGACCAGATGTAAATTCTTCTTGGTCTTTGTAAACCGTAGGAACAGACATGATACCTTTGGCTTTGACCTCATCCTGATACATACCACCTTCAATCATGGTGTGAGTGATATTTGGGTTCAAAACAGCCATTATATTAAAGGCTTGCACAACGTCTGGACAATTGTGACAAGTTAATGAAACATAAGTCTCTAAGTCGATGGGTTTATCAATCTTCTTGATACGTTCGATAGTATCCTCATCAACTTTAGGTGGACGACCAGAAACTTGCAAGAGAGCTAAAATGAAAGACGTGAATTCGTGGCCCATTGGTAAGCCTGAGAAAATAACGCGACTTTTTTGCCCTTTTTGTGCAATACCAAAACTAGGTTGACGTTTTAAATGTGTTGATTCAAGACTAATGCGGTCAGACATAGCGGCAATCTCGTCAAGAAATTCTTTTACTTTTCGAGAATTATCGTCATCCCCTAAATCTGTTTGTAATACAATATCAGATTCTAGTAAATTTAAATATTGTGCTAATTGCGTCTTGATTTCTTTATCTAAGACCATGGATACCCCCTGGTTGTTAAATTTTACCTACAAGATCTAAGCTAGGAGTAAGTGTTTCAGCTCCTTCTTTCCATTTGGCTGGACAAACTTCACCTGGATGTTGGCGAATATATTGAGCAGCACGAACTTTATCAATAAGAGTACTTGCATCGCGTCCAATACCATCAGCGTTGATTTCCATCATTTGGATAACGCCATCTGGATCAATGATAAACGTACCACGTTGTGCGAGGCCATCTTCTCCAAGAACATCAAAACCTTGTGAGATGTGGTGTGAAGGATCCCCAATCATAGGGTAAGTAATAGTTCCAACAACATCTGAGTCATCATGCCAAGCTTTGTGAACAAAGTGAGTGTCAGTAGAGACAGAGTAAACCTCTACACCAAGAGATTTAAGAGCTTCATATTGTTCTTGAAGGTCACCGAGTTCAGTTGGGCAGACAAATGAAAAATCTGCAGGGTAGAAGCAGAAGACCGCCCATTTTCCCTTAACATCTTCATCTGTAACAGTAATGAATTCCCCGTTGTGGTAAGCTTGTGCTGAAAATTCAATAATTTCTTTTCCGACTAATGACAAAATAATGTCCTCCTCTATTTTTGATAGCCTAATTATAAACGAAATACTTATCAACCTCAAAGAAAACGATTGCAATTTTAATAAGGGTGAATTTTTTCTAATGGTCAGACTGATTTTAGAGCTTGTCAAATGTCACTTTTTTTGATAAACTACTATAGTTGCGTAAAGTGACAAATACTCATTCTAAGCCGATTGTGGTCTTGTTGCCGCAGGGTGGGACTGCAAGTCTAAAGCTTAGAAGAGGAAAAAACAATTTTTAAGGAGAAATACTCATGGCAGTAATTTCAATGAAACAACTTCTTGAGGCTGGTGTTCACTTCGGTCACCAAACTCGTCGCTGGAATCCTAAGATGGCTAAGTACATCTTCACAGAACGTAACGGAATCCACGTTATCGACTTGCAACAAACTGTAAAAATGGCTGATACAGCTTACGAATTCGTTCGTGAAGCAGCAGCTAACGATGCAGTAATCTTGTTCGTTGGTACTAAAAAACAAGCAGCTGAAGCAGTAGCTGAAGAAGCAACTCGTGCTGGTCAATACTACATCAACCACCGTTGGTTGGGTGGTACACTTACAAACTGGGATACTATCCAAAAACGTATCGCTCGTTTGAAAGAAATCAAACAAATGGAAGCTGATGGAACTTTCGAAGTTCTTCCTAAGAAAGAAGTTGCACTTCTTAACAAACAACGTGCACGTCTTGAAAAATTCTTGGGTGGTATCGAAGATATGCCTCGCATTCCAGATGTAATCTACATCGTTGACCCACACAAAGAACAAATCGCTGTTAAAGAAGCTAAAAAACTTGGTATCCCAGTTGTAGCGATGGTTGATACAAACGCTGATCCAGATGAGATCGATGTAATCATCCCAGCTAACGATGACGCTATCCGTGCCGTTAAATTGATCACTTCAAAAATGGCTGATGCTATCATCGAAGGTAACCAAGGTGAAGATGCTTCTGCAGATTTCCAAGAAGCAGCTGCAGCTGATTCAATCGAAGAAATCGTTGAAGTTGTCGAAGGTGACAACAACTAATCTTTAAGATTGGTTAGGGCTCGATGCCTACTAAAGATACGACAAACACCTAAGGGGCGGGGCTCAGCCCTGCCCCTTAGTTTGATAAAATAAATTTGGAGAAAAACAAAATGGCAGAAATTACAGCTAAACTTGTTAAAGAATTGCGTGAAAAATCTGGTGCTGGTGTCATGGACGCTAAAAAAGCATTGGTTGAAGTTGAAGGTGATATCGAAAAAGCGATTGAATTGCTTCGCGAAAAAGGTATGGCTAAAGCAGCTAAGAAAGCTGACCGTGTTGCAGCTGAAGGTTTGACTGGTGTTTACGTTAACGGTAACGTTGCAGCAGTTGTTGAAGTTAATGCTGAAACTGACTTCGTTGCGAAGAACGCTCAATTCGTTGAGTTGGTAAACGAAACAGCTAAAGTAATTGCTGAAGGTAAACCAGCTAACAACGAAGAAGCACTTGCATTGACTATGCCTTCAGGTGAAACTCTTGAAGCTGCATACGTAACTGCTACAGCTACTATCGGTGAAAAGATTTCATTCCGTCGTTTTGCAGTTGTTGAGAAAACTGATGCACAACACTTCGGAGCTTACCAACACAACGGTGGACGTATCGGTGTTGTTTCAGTTATCGAAGGTGGAGATGATGCTCTTGCAAAACAAATCTCAATGCACATCGCAGCGATGAAACCAACTGTTCTTTCATACACTGAATTGGACGAACAATTTGTTAAAGATGAATTGGCACAACTTAACCACGCTATCGATCAAGATAACGAAAGCCGTGCTATGGTTAACAAACCAGCTCTTCCACACCTTAAATATGGTTCTAAAGCTCAATTGACTGATGCTGTTCTTGCTCAAGCTGAAGAAGATATCAAAGCTGAGTTGGCTGCTGAAGGTAAACCAGAAAAAATCTGGGATAAAATCATCCCAGGTAAAATGGACCGCTTCTTGCTTGACAACACTAAAGTTGACCAAGCATACACACTTCTTGCTCAAGTTTACATCATGGACGACAGCAAAACAGTTGAAGCTTACCTTGAATCAGTAAATGCTTCAGTAGTAGAATTCGTTCGTTTTGAAGTTGGTGAAGGTATCGAAAAAGCATCTAACGACTTTGAATCAGAAGTTGCAGCTACAATGGCAGCAGCTCTTAACAACTAATTCTAGTTGCTAGATAAAAAGAAAAGAAGTTACGTGAATGAATCGTAACTTCTTTTTTGTTGCTATTAAAAAAACGTCTGAGCATGGCCCAGACGTTGAAAAAGTAATTAATGAGCGAAGGTATTTACACCAAGTAGAAGAGAGAGTGTTCCCATGATGATACCTGCAAGGATAACCCCAAGCATAACAGCAATAACACTACGTTTAAAGTCCCAATCTAGGATAGATGCTGCTAGGGTACCAGTCCAAGCTCCTGTTCCTGGAAGCGGAATTCCCACAAAAAGGAGAAGGGCCCAAAAGACACCCTTATCTCCGGCAGCTTTTTCAAGTTTTTGGCCACCACTGTGACCTTTTTTAAGACACCAGGTAAAGAAGCCACCAATCAGAGGCTTGTCTGCCCCCCATTCGAGGACACGGCGGGCGAAGAAGAAGATAATTGGAACTGGAATCATGTTCCCAATGACACAAAGAATTAGGGCTTGCCACCAAGGGATACCTGAGGCAATAGCAACAGGAACGGCTCCACGGAGCTCAACCAAAGGAATCATAGAGATTAAGAGTGCAATGATGTATTTCATGAGTAACCTTTCATAGGGAAATAAAATAAGAGATAAGACTCAAAATGACATGAGCTTTATCAAGAGTGATAAGACTAGTACTACTGCTAAAGTGCTAAAAAGTACTTGTTGGATTAGGTGGGTCTCAGCCTGTTAAAGTGGATAGAAAATTTGAATCAAACACCTTAAGTAACCTAATATTTTAGTCTTATTTATTGTATCTTATATGGTCTCTAATGACAACTTTAAAAAGCTTTTTGAAGGTATAGTTTCCCATGAGCTGACATTTTTGGTATAATAATAGTCAGTTATAGTCAAATTAGACTGGAGGAATTAAGATGGCAAGAAATACATCAGATAGTATAGAAGAATATATTAAAGAATTGCTGGGCCAGTCTGGAATTGCTGAGATTCAACGCTCGAACTTAGCAGATACTTTTCAAGTTGTACCGAGTCAGATTAACTATGTTATTAAGACTCGTTTTACAGAAAGTCGTGGTTATATTGTTGAGAGTAAACGTGGAGGCGGCGGTTATATTCGTATCGTCAAGGTCAGATTCTCCGACAAGCACCACATGATTAATGATTTGCTTCAGAACTTAGCAGATCAGCTCAGCGAGCAGGTATTTACAGACTTGATTCAGTTGCTTTTTGATGAAAAAATCATCACTGAACGTGAGGGAAATTTGATTTTAGCAACTGCTAGTGATGATGTTTTAGGCGAAGATGCGGCTGCTATTCGTTCGCGTATTCTACGCTCGCTATTACTTAGATTGGATAGAAAAGGAAATTAGATGACGACATATTCAAGAAAAATGCAGGCCATTTTCCATCGTGCTCAGCTTGAGGCAGAGCGTTTTGGAAGTCCTTTCTTGGAGACTTGGCATGTGCTTCTGGCTATGGTTGAGGTTCCAGGATCTGTAGCCTACCTAACATTTACTGATTTTGAGGACCGTATTCGTGCGGAAGAGATTGAGACCGCCGCTGTACTAGCGATGGAGAAAAGTCCAAAAGACTTGTCTGAATCCGATATTATCGATTTACGTGCACAGTCACATGCTTTAGGGGCTATGTTGCAAGAGGCAGAGGGAATTGCTAGTGTGACTGGTGCTGTAGAGGTAGGGTCTGAACATGTATTGATGGCCTTCCTTCTTCATAAGGATTTGATGGTTTGTCGTCTCCTTGAAGTTGCTGGTTTTCAATATAAGGATGACAGCGATAAGCCTCGTATTATCGATTTACGACGTTCTTTGGAGCGTTACGCAGGTCTTAGTAAGCAAGATTTGAAGGCCATTCATGACCTTCGTAAGCCTAAAAAATCAAAGGCATCAGGAAATTTTGCTAATATGATGCAGCCTCCTCAATCTTCTACTGGGGAACTGTCAGATTATACCAAAGACTTAACGGCAGTAGCCGAATCAGGTGCTCTTGATCCTGTTATTGGACGTGAGAAAGAAATTTCACGCATGATTCAGGTTTTGAGTCGTAAAACGAAGAATAACCCAGTTCTTGTGGGTGAAGCAGGTGTTGGTAAGACGGCACTTGCGCTTGGCTTAGCACAGCGTATTGCTTCAGGCGAAGTACCTTTTGAGTTGGCTGATATGCGTATCTTAGAGCTTGATATGATGAGTGTGGTTGCAGGAACACGTTTCCGTGGCGATTTCGAAGAACGTATGAATCAGATCATTGATGAGATTGAAGCTGATGGAAAAATCATTCTCTTTATTGACGAATTGCATACGATTATCGGTTCTGGTTCAGGTATTGATAGCACCTTAGATGCGGCGAATATTTTGAAACCCGCTCTAGCACGTGGAACCCTTCATATGGTTGGAGCAACTACTCAAGCTGAGTACCAGAAGCATATTGAAAAAGATGCAGCTCTTTCTCGTCGTTTTGCTAAAATTACAATTGAGGAGCCAAGTGTACCTGAGGCGATTGATATTCTAAAAGGCCTACGGTCGTCTTATGAAGACTATCATCGTGTAACGATTACTGATGAGGCGGTTGAGATAGCAGTCAAGGCAGCCCACCGTTATTTGACGAGTAAAAACTTACCCGACTCTGCCATTGATCTTTTAGATGAAGCGAGTGCAACTGTTCAAGGTCGTATCAAAAAAGAAGCCAAACGTGAGATAACGCCTTTGGATGAAGCACTTCTATCTGGTGATATGAAGGCTGCTGTTAAACAATATAAGGCTAGCCAAAAAGCAAAATTACCAAAACCTGCCTTGGTAGATGCAAATCAGATTATGCAAACCCTTAGTCGTCTATCAGGTATTCCTGTTGAGAAGATGACACAGGCAGATAGCAAGCGTTACTTGAATCTGGAAGCAGAGCTTCACAAACGTGTTATTGGTCAAGATGAAGCAGTTTCGGCGATTAGTCGTGCTATTCGTCGTAACCAGTCAGGTATTCGTACCGGAAAACGCCCGATTGGTTCCTTTATGTTCCTTGGCCCTACTGGTGTTGGTAAGACAGAATTGGCCAAGGCTTTGGCGGAAGTTCTCTTTGATGATGAGTCAGCTTTGCTTCGCTTTGACATGTCAGAATACATGGAAAAATTTGCGGCTAGCCGACTAAACGGTGCTCCTCCAGGTTACGTTGGATATGATGAGGGCGGTGAATTAACAGAGAAAGTTCGCAATAAGCCTTACTCAGTTCTCCTCTTTGACGAGGTGGAAAAGGCTCACCCAGATATTTTCAACATCCTCTTACAGGTTTTGGATGATGGTGTCTTGACGGATAGCCGAGGTCGTAAAGTTGACTTCTCAAATACCATTATCATTATGACTTCGAACTTGGGAGCGACTGCTCTTCGTGATGATAAGACTGTTGGATTTGGTGCCCAAGACATTTCTCATAATCACCAAGCTATGCAGTCACGTATCATGGAAGAACTTAAGAAGGCCTACCGTCCAGAGTTTATCAACCGTATTGATGAGAAGGTTGTCTTCCATAGTCTAGAGGAAGAACAACTTCGTGAGATTGTCAAGATTATGGTGAAACCGTTGGTATCAGCTTTGGCTGAAAAAGGGATTGACTTGAAATTCCAACCAGCTGCTCTCAAGCATTTAGCTAAAGATGGCTATGATGTTGAGATGGGTGCTCGTCCATTACGTCGTACGATTCAAACTCAAGTGGAGGACAAGTTATCTGAGCTCTTACTAGGTGGTCAAGTAGTTAGTGGACAAACTCTTAAAATCGGCTGCTCGAAAGATAAATTAACCTTTACAGTAGTGTAAAAATCAAACAAAAAGACAGATTACAGGTGTAGTCTGTCTTTTTTTGTGTCAATAGGAGTCAAGGTAGAGTCAATCTTTCTGTAAAGATGGGGTAAAAGAAAAAGCCGAGCAAAGCTCGACTGTAATGATTAGAGTTTTTCGTTGACAAAGTTGACAAAGTGATTCCACCAGACCTTGAGGAAGAAGCTTTTCTTAACTTCTTTACCAGCAACCAGTTCCATGCTAGGCATACCTTGGTTAGGCAAGTAACCTTCTCCTACAAGTGACTTATCTTCAAAGGTAGCAGTTCCAACCTTGTCACTTGAGTTGACAGGGGCTTGGACTTGATTTGTAGTAACTTTAATATGTTTACTATTGTTAGCATCTATTTTTTGGATGATATTAAAGTCAGACTTAGCGACGGCAGTGACTTGCTTAGATTTACCATCAATAACATGGGCTTGACTTTTACCGATGGCTTGTCCTTTTTTGGCAATGGTCTTACTTTCCCAATGATAGACTACGTAGTTAAGTAGGTCATTGGTTGCAGTGAAACGGGCGTAGTCATCAGTATCGGTATTATCAGCATTCATAATGACTGTGATAATGCTCATGCCACTTTCATTTGAGTGGGCCACGAAGGAAGCACCAGCTAAATCAGTGGTTCCCGTTTTTAGGCCATCCACTCCTTTACGGTAACTAGGTTGTCCCTTAAGCATATAGTTGAAGGTTTTGAGTTTGTTGACACCATCAAAATCAGCCTCAGTTTTTTTAGTGATGTCGAGAATTTCAGGATATTCTTTTACCACGTGTTGTGCAATGATAGCAACATCTTTAGCACTCATGGTATTTTCTTCGTCTGATTTAGAGCCTGGATAGATATTGTCACCTAAGTAAGAATTATTGAGACCAGAGGCATTGACAATCTTGGCATCAGTGATACCCCAATCTTTAAGTTGGGCTTTCATCATGTCGACAAACTTACTTTCGGTTCCTCCGATTTCCTCGGCTAGAGCAATAGATGCACTGTTGGCACTGGAAATAAGAGTTGCGTCAAGAAGTTGTTTGACAGTGTATTTGCGGGCATCTAGTGGAATATTAGATACTCCTGCACTGACAGTTAGTTCAAAGGGGTAGTCAGAAATGTCAACTTTGCTGTTCCATTTGAGGTCTCCCTGATCTACCGCTTTATAAACCATATAGGCTGTTAGGAGCTTGGTAATAGAGCCAATCCCTGTAGAGGTGGTTGCATCTTTTTCATATAAAATTTTGCCAGTATTAGCTTCGACAGCGATGGCATGTTTGGCTGCGGCATCATATCCTTTTTTCTTATCTGCTGCAAAAGCAGGGGCTACGCTTCCCAGACAGAGTAAGAAGGTCATCATAAGCGTAATCAGTTTTTTCATGGTTTGTTCCTTCATGTGTTTTGGATATTTATTATACCACATTTTGAGAGGAACTTAAGGTGTTGAGAAGGGGCTTTTACTTACAAGACTAATTTTTATGGCAAGATAAAACTACCTTTTGATAGCTAAAAGGTAGTTTTGTGTTTACTTGTTTCCTGTAAAGAAATTAACGATATGGTTCCACCAAACTTTTAAGAAGAAACTTTTCTTGATAGATTGGTTGGCTGTTACAGAAATTTGAGGTGGATCAGAGATGTAACCTGTTCCAACGAGATCCTTATCATCAAAGGTTGCTGTTCCAATAGTGTCACCTTTTTTAATAGGTGCTGTTATAGTTTTTGCTTTGATTTTAACAGCATCATTTTGGCTGTTTATTTTTTGAACGACTGTAAGGTCCGACTCGAGTTTAGCAGAGATGGTTTGACTGTCTCCATCGGCTACCTTAATATCATTTTTCTTGACGATTTGTCCCTTGGTGTTAAGGGTTTTGATTTCCCAGTTTTGAGTCACATAATCTAGCAACTCATTTGTGGCTGTGAATCTGGCAGCTTCATCTTCTCCACCATTATCTGCATTCATGACAACGGTAATCAAACTCATGCCATTTTCATTGGAGTGGGCTACAAAGGATGCTCCTGCAAGTTCAGTTGTTCCAGTCTTGAGTCCATCAACGCCTTCACGGTAGTTGTCTTGCCCCTCCAACATGTAGTTGTGCGTCGTTAATTTGTTGTCACCTTCAAAATCAGTTTCGGTTTGCTTGGTGATTTCAAGTACCTGAGGATAGTCTTTAATGAGGTGGTTTGCAATAATGGCAACATCTAGAGCGCTCATAGTATTTTCGTCATCTGCTTTAGAGCCAGGATAGCGGTTATCCCCAAGGTATTTATTGTTTAGGCCAGAAGCGTTAAATAATTTAGCATCTGTAATGCCCCACTCTTTAAGTTGGGCTGTCATAGTGTCAACAAATGCACTCTCTGATCCTGAGATTTTTTCAGCTAGAGCAATAGCAGCACTGTTAGCGCTAGAAATGAGGGTGGCATCTAGGAGCTGTTTAACAGTGTATTTTCGGGAATCCAATGGGACATTTGAAACTTCTGAATCAACTGTTAGGTTGAAAGGATAGTCTGAGATATCGACTTCAGTGTCCCAGGTAATTTTTCCTTGGTCAACTGCTTTATAGACCATGTAGGCTGTTAGGATTTTAGTCATTGAAGCCACACCATCAGGAGTAGTGGCGTCCTTTTCATAGAGGACTTTCCCTGTAGTTGCTTCGATAGCAATCGCATGTTTAGCGGAAACATTGAAGTTATCTGTCTGTTCTTGTGCTAGAGCAGGTGTTACTAGGCCTAGTAAGATTAAGGCAATCATAATGATGTGTTGTAATTTTTTCATAGTCATTCCTTTGTCTCTCATAAGTGTTTATTATATCACAAAACGACTTAAATATCTGAGAGAAAGGGAGACTTGGGTGCTAACTTATGCCGGAGCTCTGCCATTTTTGACTATATTATGGTAAAATGAAAGTTATATCAAATGAATGACATAAAGTTGACCGGTTCGTTTTTGTAAGGGCTGGTCATGGATAAAAAGAGGGATCAAACATGGCTAAACAAACTTTTGAGATGACCTTTGCAGGACGCCCGCTTGTCGTTGAAGTTGGGCAGGTAGCTAAGCAGGCTAATGGTGCTGTCGTCGTGCGTTATGGAGATACAACGGTATTATCAACAGCTGTTATGTCTAAAAAGATGGCAACGGCAGATTTCTTTCCTTTACAGGTTAATTACGAGGAGAAAATGTATGCAGCTGGCAAGTTCCCGGGGGGCTTTAACAAGCGTGAGGGTCGGCCTTCAACAGACGCCACTTTGACTGCTCGTCTCATTGATCGTCCTATTCGTCCTATGTTTGCGGAGGGCTTTCGTAACGAAGTTCAGGTCATTAACACGGTTCTCTCTTATGATGAGAATGCTAGTGCTCCGATGGCGGCTATGTTTGGGAGTTCTTTAGCTCTTTCTATCTCTGATATTCCTTTCAATGGTCCAATTGCTGGGGTTCAAGTAGCCTATGCTGCAGAAGATGTCATCATCAATCCAAGTGCAGCGGATAAGGAAGTTTCACTTTTAGATTTGACAGTGGCAGGTACCAAGGAAGCTATCAATATGGTAGAGTCAGGTGCCCAGGAATTGTCTGAGGATATTATGTTGCAAGCACTCTTGAAGGGACATGAGGCAATTCAAGAGTTGGTTGATTTCCAAAATTATATCGTTGCAGCTGTTGGTAAGGAAAAGGCTGAGGTTGAACTTCTACAAGTTGATGCTGATTTGAAAGTCGAAATCGAAACGGCTTATTATGATCAGTTAGCTAAGGCTGTTCAGGTGGAAGAAAAACTGGCGCGTGAAGCAGCAACCCAGGCTGTAAAAGAAGAGGTCCTCGCTTCTTATCAAGAACGCTTTGCAGAAGATGAAGATAAGGAAACCATTCTGCGTGATGTAGCAGAAATCCTCGAGCAGATGGAACATGCTGAAGTGCGTCGTCTGATTACAGAAGACAAGGTTCGTCCAGATGGCCGTCGTGTGGATGAAATCCGTCCTTTGGACGCAGAGATTGACTTTCTTCCTAAGGTTCATGGTTCAGGTCTCTTTACACGTGGTCAAACTCAAGCCTTGTCAGTTTTGACTTTGGCACCTATGAGTGATACACAGCTTGTTGATGGTTTGGATCCAGAGTATAAGAAACGTTTCCTTCACCACTATAATTTCCCTCAGTATTCAGTGGGTGAGACAGGGCGTTACGGTGCACCAGGTCGACGTGAGATTGGTCACGGAGCCTTGGGTGAACGTGCCCTTGCTCAGGTTCTCCCAAGTGTCGAAGAGTTCCCTTATGCTATCCGTTTGGTAGCAGAAGTCTTGGAGTCAAATGGTTCTTCCTCACAAGCTTCTATTTGTGCAGGAACCTTGGC
Organism: Streptococcus sp. HMSC078H03; assembly: GCF_001808655.1. Taxonomy (NCBI): domain Bacteria; kingdom Bacillati; phylum Bacillota; class Bacilli; order Lactobacillales; family Streptococcaceae; genus Streptococcus; species Streptococcus sp. HMSC078H03. The sequence goes on along the minus strand of NZ_KV794123.1, from coordinate 31,793 downwards.
TCTTATGGCTGGTGGTGTACCGATTAAGGCACCTGTTGCAGGTATTGCCATGGGACTTATCTCAGATGGTACTAACTACACTGTCCTAACTGATATTCAAGGTTTGGAAGATCATTTTGGAGATATGGACTTTAAGGTAGCTGGTACACGTCAAGGAATTACAGCTCTTCAGATGGATATTAAGATTTCGGGTATTACACCGGCCATTCTCGAAGAGGCTTTGGCTCAAGCAAAGGTAGCTCGTTTTGAAATTCTTGATGTTATTGAGTCAGCAATCGCTGAGCCACGTCCAGAATTGGCACCAACAGCACCTAAGATTGATAGCATTCAGATTCCTGTTGACAAGATCAAGGTTGTCATCGGTAAAGGTGGCGAAACTATTGACAAGATTATCGCTGAGACTGGTGTCACAATTGATATTGATGAAGAAGGTCTTGTTCAGATTTTCTCTAGTGATCAGGATGCCATTAACCGTGCTAAAACCATCATCTCTAATCTTGTACGTGAAGCTAAGGTTGGTGAAGTTTACACTGTACCCGTTGTGCGTATTGAAAAGTTCGGTGCCTTTGTCCACCTTTTCAATAAGACAGATGCTCTCATCCATATCTCAGAACTAGCTTGGGAACGTACTGAGCATGTCGAAGATGTGGTTAAAGTTGGGGGTACGGTAACTGTTAAGATTATCAAAATCGATGAAAAAGGACGTATCGATGCCTCAATCAAGGCCTTGCTTCCTAAGCCTGAAAAACTTGAGGATGGGGAAAATGGAGGAGAGCATCGTCACCGCCGTCGTTCTCATCATAAACCACGCCACCATAATGAAAGTGGTGAAGCACCGAAAAATCCTGATAAATCAGAAACGAAAGAACAGGCAGAAGAATGACAGAAAATCAAGAATTGCAAGCTTTTGATGAAACTCTAAAAGAATTTTTAAAGGAACCAGACCACTTTTTGACTAGTCTGGCTTTGGTTAATCATCTACAACGTACTCCCGTCTTGGCTGCCCAAGACCTCTACGCAGTTGAAGTGGAAGGAAAGAAGGTTGTTCCTGTCTTCACCAACGAACAGGACCTACAATCTTTCAAATCTACTCAAGAGAGTGCTCGAGAGCAAACTTGGGTAGAACGTTCGAGCTTAGATGTTTTAACACAACTGGTTCAGGCAGAGCTTTTTGGTCTTGCTTTCAATTTAAAAGAGGATGGTGACTTCTCGAATACCACTCTTTTTGCAAGCAGTGAACTCATCCAGTTTATCAACTATTTCACTCAGACCCTTAATAATCTTTTGGGTGAGGAAAATCAAAAGGCAGATCCTAAAGATAAGATTTATCTTGTTCCAGCCTTCATTCATAAACGTGAGGAAGATGGCCAGGATGACCGTCTCTTTGCGACCATGTCGAATGCAGAGGGACAGAGTTATGTGCCTGTGTTTACGAACTTAACGAGCTTTGCAAAATGGTACGGGAACGAGACTTTTGGCCTACCTTTCCGTAAGGCTAAAGGGACGATTTTGCAATGGCCACTGTCAGAAATTTATCAGCCTTCAACAGGTGAAAATGAGTTGGATAAGGTTCAAGGTATTGTCATCAATCCGTTTGATGAGCAGCCTGAGTTAGTCGACTGGTCTTATTTTGAAGGGGATAGCGAGTAGACCTAGTGTTGGTAGCTTTCCACTTTAAAGAATAATAGGCCACAGCAAACAATAATAACAATAATGATGTAAGGAGTGACCTAAATGGGTTGGTGGAAAGAAAGTATTGATATAGTAAAGAAAAATGACCCGGCAGCTCGGACGAGTCTAGAGGTTCTTTTAACCTACCCTGGATTAAAAGCCTTGGCTGCCCATCGTATCTCACATTTTCTCTGGCGCCACCATTGTCGACTCTTAGCGCGTATGCATAGTCAGTTTTGGCGCTTTTGGACTCAGATTGAGATTCACCCAGGGGCTCAGATTGCTGAAGGTGTCTTTATTGACCATGGCTCTGGCCTTGTCATTGGTGAGACAGCTGTTGTGGAGAAGGGGGCTATGCTTTACCACGGTGTCACTTTAGGTGGTACTGGTAAAGATGTCGGAAAACGTCACCCAACCGTTCGTGAGGGTGCCTTGGTTTCAGCCCATGCTCAGGTCATAGGCCCTATTGAGATTGGAAAGAATGCTAAGGTGGGGGCGGCAGCCGTGGTTGTTGCGGATGTCCCAGAAGATGTTACAGTCGTTGGTGTTCCTGCTAAGGTTGTGCGTGTTCATGGTCAAAAGGATGAAGAAGTTATCCACGATATTGAAGAAGGCCGTGAATACTATAGTGAAAAGCTAGAAGACCTTCTAAAAGCAGCTAGCTTCCACTCATCACGTCTATAAGGAAAGGAAACGATGAAACTCTTTAGTTCAAAGGTGACTCGATTGACGGTTGTGGGTCCTCTTGCTCTTGTTTACATTGCTTTACATAGAGCAGACTATAGCATGGCCGCCTTATGGTTTTGCATTGCTCTTTTATGGGCCGGTCTGGTTTTTAAGCAACGACACAAGTGAGATTTGAGTAATGAAAAAATTCTTCAAGGACAATCCTTTTTTGGTCTTCTATATAGTTGGGAGTTTTCTTTCAGCTATGTCTCTCTTGGCTCAAGGTCAGCTAGTTGCGGCTATTTGGATTATCATTCTCGTTATACTCTTGTGTTTGTACCTAAACCATATCAAGGATAAAAAATAGTTTCCAGTTAATTGAAAGGAATCTCAAGTGATTAAAATTTATGATACGATGACGCGTTCGCTCCGTGATTTTGTACCTTTGACAGAAAATGTTGTCAATATGTATGTCTGCGGACCAACAGTTTACAATTATATTCATATCGGAAATGCCCGTTCAGCAGTAGCTTTTGATACTATTCGTCGTTATTTTGAGTATTGTGGCTATACAGTCAACTATATTTCCAACTTTACGGATGTAGATGATAAGATTATCAAGGCAGCTAATGAAGCTGGTATTTCAACTAAGGAATTGTCGGACAAGTTTATCGCGGCCTTTATGGAAGATACCGGACAACTTGGCATCAAACCAGCGACACAAAATCCTCGTGTTATTAACTATATGGATGAAATCATTGCATTCGTGTCGACCTTGGTTGACAAAGGATTTGCCTATGTCTCTGAAGGTGATGTTTACTTCCGAGTAGCTAAGTCAAACAACTATGCTAAATTGGCTAACAAGACCTTGGAAGATCTTGAAATTGGTGCAAGCGGACGTACGGATGCTGAAACAGAACGTAAGGAAAATCCTCTGGATTTTGCCCTTTGGAAAGCTGCCAAAGAGGGAGAAGTTTCTTGGGACAGCCCATGGGGACCTGGTCGTCCTGGTTGGCACATCGAATGTTCTGTAATGGCGACTGAAATCCTTGGAGATACTATCGATATTCATGGTGGAGGGGCAGACCTTGAGTTTCCACACCATACCAATGAAATTGCCCAATCAGAAGCCAAAACTGGCAAGACCTTCGCTAACTACTGGATGCATAATGGTTTTGTCAATGTGGATAATGAAAAAATGTCAAAATCCTTGGGTAACTTCGTGACCGTTCACGATATGCTTCAAACGGTTGATGGTCAAGTGCTTCGTTTCTTCCTAGCGACACAACAGTATCGTAAACCAATTAACTTTACAGAAAAAGCTATCCATGATGCTGAAGTTAATCTTAAGTATTTGAAAAACACCCACAGTCTTCCGTTGACAGAACAGGTGAATCAAGCTGAGTTGCAAACTTATCTTGATGCCTTCCAAGAAGCTATGGATGATGACTTTAATACGGCAAATGGAGTGACTGTTCTGTTTGACATGGCCAAATGGATTAATTCAGGCAATTATGATCAAAACGTTAAGGATGCTTTTGAAAAAATGCTCCAAGTCTTCGGTATTATTTTCGAAGAAGAAGTCCTTGATGAAGATATCGAAAAACTCATTGAAGAGCGTCAAGCGGCGCGTGCCAACAAGGACTTTGCGACAGCAGACCGCATTCGCGATGAGTTGGCTGCTCAAGGTATCAAACTTCTTGATACCAAGGAGGGCGTGAGGTGGACACGTGACTAAACATCTTGATGTCAACCTTATTAACGGCATTGCTCTCGCTTTTGAGGGAGATGCTGTTTATTCCTTGTACATTCGCCGTCACCTGATTTTTCAAGGTCAGACCAAGCCAAACCAATTGCACCGTCTAGCTACACGCTATGTTTCAGCTAAGGCCCAGGCTAGTCTCATTGAAAAAATGCTAGAGCAAGAGCTTTTGACTGAAAAAGAGCTAGACATCTATAAAAGAGGTCGTAATGCGAATAGCCATACCAAGGCTAAAAATACCGATGTTATTACCTATAAAATGTCAACAGGCTTCGAAGCAGTCATGGGCTATCTTCATATGACCGAGGATATCGCTCGCTTAGAGGAACTGATTGCTTGGTGTATTGACGAAGTTGAAAAAGAAATCTAAAAATTCTGCCGAGAGCAGGATTTTTTGTTATCTAAAGGCTATAAAAATTGTAACAGTTAGCCAGAGTTTTAACATTTAGATTATTTGAGAATCAAAGTAATTCAGCGTCTTGACAATGAAAAAATAAGATGAAACTAATATTTAGCACCTTAAAAATGAGAAAGTTAAAGGGTATCTGACACGTGTAAAACCCCGATATTATAGCGTTTTTTAATAAAACTAATTTGACAGAAAGTAAAAAAAAAGTCTATAATATTAGTAAATGAGGCCATAAAAAAATGAGGAGGTGAATGGAAATAGCTAAGAAAAAAGTTTTCTATACAACTTTTGCTGCTTTGATTTTATCTAGCTTTACGCTTCAAACAGGTAAAGCAGATGAGGTTCAGGTAAAATCTGATGAAGCTAAAATAGATTATGTTAATAGTGAGGCACCGGCTCCAGTTGCTCCTCAGGCTGATTTTTCTTCAGTAGGAGCTAAGGCAGAGCCAGCGAGTCAAGTAAGTTCAGTAGTGACCTCAACATCACTGATGGTTGTCTCTTCAAGTGAGACAGATGAGGGGCTTCTTGAGGTACATTCTCAAGTTGATATCGTGGAGACTAGCGTTTCTACGACGACACCTCATTCAGAAGAGGCTCGTGCCCAGGCTTTTGGTGAGGATCGATCAGTAGCGGCATCTGAACGAGGAGATGCAAACCCAACATCTGATTCTGAACAAGCAAAACCAAATATTGTGCTTACTTATGATAAGTCTCGTGAGGCTACAGCAACTGCAGAGTCTCAAGCTGTGACTTCAATGTATAAGAGTGAAAGCACCCTATATACATCTGAACTTGCTGGAAATACACATGCAGTTATTGAAAAATCAGAGTATTCTTCACTGGATTCTCATACGACATCTGTAAGTGCGACTCCTACTAGCCAAGCTATTGCAACTTCTGAAGTCGCTTCTGAGTCTGCAAGTACTGCAAGCTCTCTTGCATCTACGGCTCCAGAAACGAGTCAGTTAAATAATAATTCAGAAGATAGCTTAACTGTCCTTACGGTTGGCTGGAAAGATTCATCATCAACTTCTGAGGTCTTTAAAACTTCTGAAGTGGTTTCTATGTTGCAAAGTGAGAGTTTGACCTATTCGTCAGAGGTAACCTTTACGGATGGACTCATCTCAGAAATCTTAGCGACTCCAATCACTTCTGAAGTATATACCGTTGTTCCAAAACGAGACAGTACTGGAGCGCTTCTTGAAGATCAACCTGCTGTTACAGGGAATACAGATATTCTTTATTTAGCACGTGGTGAAATCTTTAACGTCAACTTTGATGTTAACAAGATGGAAGGTAAGAAGATTAAGGGCCTTAATCTAGTCCTTGATGGCAAACAAATTCATCATAGCTACTTTGTTGAAGGAACTCTGGATGAGGTCAATGCTGGTTTGAGTGCCTACCATTTGGCAGAGCAAACGACTGGTATTCATAAAATGACCTTTGAGTTGATTGATACGAATAATAATATTCATTACCTGACACAGACTTTCAGTGTCTTTAATGAAGGTGAGCGTCCAGTGACACCTGATAGTTACCGTAGGAATCAGTATTCATCAACAACGACAACAACGACTGTACCGGTTACTTATAATACCAGTGCAAATAGCTACACTGAAACCGCCAATCATATACAAGCTACGGCTGTTAATGAGTTGGCTGAGACAACTAGAGCGCTAACACAGCAATTGGCAGAACAAATTGCTGAGGTTTTGAGTGGTTGGTCTTCAGCGATTTCTGGAAATAGTTCAACAAGCACAGGTTCAATTGATATCTTCCAAGCAACAGGTAAAACCATTACTCAAGCTGCGAGAAAGATTGCAGAATCAATCTCAGATCCAGATACAATTGGTAAGCAAGCTTTGGCTGCTGCAACTGTTGTTCTCGTTCTTCTAGTGCTTTACCTAGCAGCAATTACATTTATTTAACATGCTTTGCCCTCGTAAGAGGGCTTTTTTTATGATAGAATTAGCTTATGAAAACAACTAAAGAATCAAGTCTAGACATTGTTTATGGTGTGCATGCCGTAACAGAGAGTCTGGAAGCAAATACTGGAAATAAACTCTATATTCAAGATGATCTTCGAGGGAAAAATGTTGATGCCATTAAGGCTTTGGCAGCTGAAAAGAAGGTTTCCATCTCTTGGACACCTAAGAAAACCTTGTCTGATATGACAGGTGGAGCTGTGCATCAAGGTTTTGTTCTTCGTGTGTCAGAGTTCGCTTATTCTGAACTCTCAGTTATTATGGATAAGGCTGAACAAGAGGAGAATCCTCTAGTCCTCATTTTAGATGGACTCAACGATCCTCATAACTTTGGTTCTATCCTACGTACAGCTGATGCTACTCAGGTGACAGGAGTTATTATTCCTAAGCATCGTGCTGTGGGGGTAACACCTGTTGTTGCCAAGACATCAACAGGGGCTGTGGAGCATATTCCCATTGCCCGAGTGACCAATCTTAGCCAAACTCTTGATAAACTTAAAGAAGCAGGCTTCTGGGTATTTGGAACAGATATGGATGGCACCCCATCTCATAAATGGAACACAGCTGGAAAGGTTGCCCTTATCATTGGTAATGAAGGTAAGGGAATCTCTGCTAACATCAAGAAACAAGTGGATGAGATGATTACTATTCCTATGAGTGGTCATGTGCAGAGCCTTAATGCCAGTGTGGCAGCTGCAGTTCTCATGTATGAAGTTTATCGAAACCGATTGTAACTATGAAAAAAAGAATACTTCTAGTTGATGGTTATAATATGATCGCCTTTTGGCAAGAAACCCGTCAACTCTTTAAGACCAATCAGCTTGACGAAGCTCGTGAAACATTGCTTCGTAAGCTCAATCATTATGCTAACTTTGAACATATTGATATTATCTGTGTGTTTGATGCTCAGTTTGTTCCAGGGAGCCGTCAACGTTATGATCAATATCGTATCAGTGTTATTTTTACTGAGGAAGATGAGACAGCAGATAGCTATATTGAGCGCGCAGCAGCTGAGATGAATACTGTTCAAAATCTAGTTGAAGTAGCAACTAGTGACTTAAATGAACAGTGGGCTATCTTTTCACAAGGAGCTTTACGTGTTTCGGCGCGTGAGTTGGAAGAGCGTGTCAATACAGTAAAGTCTGACTTAGACAAGATGTCGGTACATATTGACTTAAAGACACCAAAACTACGTCCATGGGACGATGCACAATTAGGGAAATTACAGGACCTTTTAAATGAAATAGAATAGAGGGATTTATGACATTTAACATTTTGACAGATTCCACAGCAGATCTAGATGAAAAATGGGCTCAGGAGAATAAGGTAGAGCTCGTTGGTTTGACCATCACGCTTGATGATATTGCCTATGAGACCGTTGGTCCTAACCGTTTAACGAGTGACCGTCTCTTAGAACGTATGCAAGAAGGCAGTCAGCCCACCACAAGCCAGGTGAATGTTGGTCAATTTGAAGAGGTTTTTCGTCGTCATGCCAAAAATGGTGATGCTCTTCTCTATATTGCCTTCTCATCAGTGCTTTCAGGTACTTATCAAAGTGCTGTTATAGCGCGTGACATGATTGTGGATGAATACCCAGAAGCTGTCATTGAGATTGTAGATACCCTGGCGGCAGCAGGTGGGGAAGGTTATCTCTCTATCTTGGCGGCAGAAGCTCGTGACCAAGGTAAGAGCTTACCTGAAACGAAAGCCATGATTGAGGACATTCTGCCACGTTTACGGACCTATTTCTTAGTTGATGATCTCTATCATCTCATGCGTGGGGGTCGCCTTTCTAAGAGCTCAGCCATTATTGGTAGTTTGATTAATATCAAACCCCTTCTTTGGTTGGACGCTTCAGGCAAGTTGGTTCCTCTGGCCAAAATCCGTGGACGCAAAAAGGCCATTAAAGAAATGGTCCTACAAGCTACCCAGGATATTGGACATAGCACAGCAATTGTTGCTTATGCCAATGATATTGAAGCTGCGGAGAATCTAAAAGAACAATTGTTAGCAGTTGACGGTATTGAGAAAGTTCTCATTATGCCACTTGGACCAGTCATCTCTACCCACGTCGGACCAGATACCTTAGCTGTCTTTACGATTGGTAAAGAAGCTAGATAGAAAAAGTGTCAGATAGGATTTCCTATCTGATTTTTTGTTTTCTGAAATGCTAGATTAATAGAATATAAAAAGATAATTCATACAAAATGAATGATATATTTGACATAACGTAAAATAGTGCTATAATGAATCTAGAAAATGGAGGAAACAAAATGAAAAAGTCAAAGAAAAAAGTAGCTAGCACGATGGATGAACGTGCTCAGTTGATTAGCGGAGAATCTTCTGCTAGAGGTTATTGGGTAGCCATGCTTGGTCTATTTGTAACGATTATGGTTGCTAGTAAGACGCACTCCGTCGAATTAGTGCAGTCACTATTAATCATCACTTTCTTTGGTTCTATGTGCCTAGTATTAGTTCACAGCGTATCACGTAATGGGCATCCATGGTTGCTAGACAAAAAACTTGAAAAGAAGATGCTCAGATTATCCTGGGTAATGTGTTTTTTTGGAATTTTTATATCGCTAATGGGCCTCTTAAGTCTATTTCAGTCGTTTAAGATAGGGAAGAATCTTATGAGTAGTGTGGCATTTTTGACATTGGGTTTGACCCTTATTTGCGACTGCTGGGTTATTATTAACAGAATCAAGAAGAACCGTTTGGAAGAACTAGAAGACGAAGAATAGGATTTTTGAATGAAAAATTTAAAAATGAAGTCAGCTCGTGTAGCAAAGGATCTCACTCAACAAGGTTTGGCAGATGCTATAGGAGTTTCTCGTCAGACCATCTCAGCTATTGAAAAAGGTGATTATAACCCTACTATAAATCTGTGTATTGCTATCTGCAAAACTCTGGACAAAACTTTAGACCAGCTTTTTTGGGAGTCTGAGGATTAGTTTGTACTCTTTAGATGTTATTTAGGCATGAATTCTAGTCTTACACCTTATAAAATGATAGACTAAAAAAATACAAAAAATAAAAGAAAAACATCTCCAAATGACTTGCCTTGGATGTGTTTTTTTGATATTATGTTAAACGGTATTGTTTACCCCATTTGAAAGGCCCCGGAACCTTCCAAATACTTTTCGATGGGAAGGAACACCCATCACTCGTAAACAAAAATCGAACTATATATAGGAGAAATCATGAACAAAACAACATTTATGGCTAAACCAGGCCAAGTTGAACGTAAATGGTATGTCGTTGACGCAACTGATGTGCCACTTGGACGTCTTTCTGCAGTAGTTGCTAGCGTACTTCGCGGAAAAAACAAACCAACTTTCACACCACACACTGATACAGGTGACTTCGTAATCGTTATCAATGCTGAAAAAGTTAAATTGACTGGTAAAAAAGCAACTGATAAGATCTACTACACTCACTCAATGTACCCAGGTGGATTGAAACAAATCTCAGCAGGTGAACTTCGTTCTAAAAATGCTGTTCGTTTGATCGAAAAATCAGTTAAAGGTATGCTTCCACACAACACTCTTGGACGCGCACAAGGTATGAAATTGAAAGTCTTCGTTGGCGGTGAGCACACTCACGCTGCACAACAACCAGAAGTACTTGATATCTCAGGACTTATCTAATTCTAAGAGGAAAGGAGCACTAATATAATGGCACAAGCACAATATGCAGGTACAGGACGCCGTAAAAACGCCGTTGCACGCGTACGTTTGGTTCCAGGTACTGGTAAAATCACAGTTAACAAAAAAGATGTAGAAGAATACATCCCACACGCAGACCTTCGTCTCGTTATCAACCAACCTTTCGCAGTTACTTCAACTGAAGGTTCATACGACGTACACGTTAACGTTGTAGGTGGTGGATACGCTGGTCAATCAGGTGCGATCCGTCACGGTATCGCTCGTGCACTTCTTCAAGTAGATCCAGACTTCCGCGATTCATTGAAACGCGCTGGACTTCTTACTCGTGATGCACGTATGGTTGAACGTAAGAAACCAGGTCTTAAGAAAGCTCGTAAAGCTAGCCAGTTCTCTAAACGTTAAGAATCAGCTACAATACAGCATTTACAACACTTCATGGTTCACACCATGGGGTGTTTTTTTGATGATTTTCAGCAAAATTCACACCATTTTTCACACCAAATTCACACCATTACTTTTTAAGATTACGATAGACAATCTCTCCAACAGCCATTGGAATAACATTTGAAGTATTAACGTAAGTTTTGGTAGTGAGGATGTCGCTATGCGTTAGAGCTTCAGAAATAGCTTCTAAGCTCATTCCTGCTTGTGTAGCTAAAGTTGCTCCGGTATGGCGTAATTTGTGAGGTGTAGCATGTGCCAGCTCTTTATGTCGCTTTCTGATGCTTTTCATTTTATTGTTTAGATAGTCAGCATGTAAAGGCTTGTTGATGTTTCCTCTAGTGTCTATATAAGTAAAGACAAACTGTTCAGGTAGTATGTCTTGCATGCTGTTTACTTCTTGTCTCTTGTTTTAGGCTTTGAGATAATAGCGACAACAGAAGTAGTTGTGGATTATTTTTGTGAATGTTCAAATTAATCATTAGAAAATTGTTGGCAGTTGAGAGCTCTAAGTAAATTATGTTGATACAATTTATGGTCGCACATAGATAGTATGTCACAAAAGAAACTGCGGCTCGTTAAAAATTTCATTTTTTCAGAGATAGGTCTCTTTTTACATGATTTACCTATTAATATTAGTAAATGTTAAGGATAAGTATTCTTTTTATTTTTTGGCGAATGCCGGCTTTTTTGCCACAAATGAGTATCAACATCTTTCGAATGGAATAGTTGACAACTGTTTTTAAGAATTATACTATTGAATTGAATAGATAAGGAGTTGATTTGATGCAAGAGACAATGATTGATTACAAACAAAATATTTACCAAGAGCTATCTCGCTTAACAAAGGGGCTAGGAAGTGAGAAGCGTCTTGATATTTTAAATATATTATCACAGGGACCAAAGACAGTTGAGGGAATTGCGCATGCGACGGGTCTCTCTGTTGCCAATACTTCGCGCCACCTTCAGGTTTTAAAAGAAAGTCACTTGGTGGTGACGAGTCGAAATGGTAATTTTATCCGTTATAGCTTGGCTTCTGAAAAGGTTGTCCAGTTAGTCCTTCTGTTATTTGCCGTCGGTGAAGAACAGTTAGCAGAAGTCAGAGCGATTGAGTCAGACTATGATGAGGCAGCTGGTGTTCCTCAGATTGAGCTCGCTAATGCAATTGAATTAGCAGCTAAGACAGATGCTCTCCTACTTGATTTAAGGCCTGTTGAGGAGTATGAGGCAGGGCACTTGCCAAAAGCTCTTAATTTACCAATCGATGAGTTTGATCAAAAAAAAGCTCAGCTTCCCAAAGAGAAGACCATCATTGTTTATTGTCGCGGGCGCCAATGTGGCTATGCTAACCTAGCAGCACAGGATTTACAGAGTTTAGGCTACAGTATCTATAGTCTCAATCGCAGTTTTGCTGATTGGAAGTGGGGTACATCCTCTCGTTCAGAACTTGACTAAGGTGTATTCCTTAGTCTTTTCTTATAACCGGAGACTCGTGAGCAAAATCATTGCAAAATAGATTTAGTGTGCTATAATTCAATTATTCAATAAAACAGTTGAATTTCTTTTTTACTCAACCTGTTCAATAAATTTATTGAATTACATCTTTGAAATACTTCTTATTTAGTATCTCAAAGAAACTAAGTGATACAAATTGGATTTTTAGAAGGGCTAAGTTAACCTTTTTGAAATTCATTTTTTTATTCTTATGCTATTCAATTATATGATTGAATAGAAGCGGTTTATTTTAGATAGGAGTTTTTTATGACGACACAACTAACAACCGAAACATTTGCGAAATCTATCCAAAATGGGGTAAGTTTTATCGATTTTGGGGCGCAGTGGTGCCCACCTTGTCGGATGATGGAGCCGGTAGTGGAAGAACTTTCACAGGACTTTGACGGAAAAGTAACGATTGCTCAGGTGGATGTGGACCAATCACAAGATCTGGCCAATCTCTTTGGCATTCGTTCTATCCCAACAATGGTGATTTTTAAAGATGGCAAACCCGTTGATGCTCTTGTTGGTGTTCATCCTAAACAAACATTGATAGAAAAAATCCAAGCACAGTTATCATGAGGTGATTTATGTATGATGCAATTATTGTAGGTTCAGGACCTGCAGGGTACACAGCTGGCATTTATTTAAGTCGAGCTGGTTTGAAAAATCGATTGATCACAGGCTATTCTGAGGGTGGTCAATTAACCACCACAACCCTCGTAGAAAATTATCCAGGTTTTGAAAACGGGATTGATGGCAATGAATTAGTCCAAACAATGCGCCGCCAAGCAGAACAGTTTGGCACCGAAATGACCTTTGGATTTGTTCAAAAAATTGAAGGCGAATCGTCTCCTTTCGAGGTACATCTGGATAATGGTGAAATCATTGATACCAAGGCCGTTATTATCGCAACAGGCTCTAGCGCTAAATACCTAGGGATTGAAGGCGAAGAAGAGGCCATCGGAAAAGGTGTCAGCGCTTGTGCGACCTGTGATGCTTTCTTCTATAAAGAGCGTGAAATCCTTGTAGTTGGCGGGGGTGATGTCGCTATGGAAGAAGCCCTCTATTTGACACGCTTTGCATCGAAGGTGACCGTTGTCCACCGCCGCAATGAGTTACGCGCATCTGATATTATGGCCAAATGGGCTCAGGCAAATGATAAAATTCATTGGATGTTAAATTACACGCCTGTCAAAGTTACATCTAATCTGATGGGAATGACTGGTTTGGATGTTCGTAATAATGAAACAGGTGATATTGAGCACATTCAGGCTGACGGTCTCTTTGTGGCCATTGGTCATCAGCCAAACACCGATTTTCTTGATGGAAAATTAGCATTGGATGATAAAGGCTATATTCAAACACAGGCAGGAACAGCAAAGACCTCTGTTGCAGGTATTTTTGCAGCTGGTGATGTGCAAGATCCAAAATACCAACAAGCCATTACTGCAGCAGGTAGCGGTGCCATTGCTGCCCTAGATACATTGGCCTATATTGATAACCTATGATGAAATCAGTCACGTCTAGTATCGAATTAGAAGAACTGTTAGCCGAACATCAAAATCTAGCTCTTCTTGTTTCAGGAAATCAATGCAGTCTATCGTCTCTTGGGCAAAAAGAACTCATAGACACGGCTGAACGAGAGCATTTGGTGCTTTACCAAGCAGATATTTTTCAAGTGCCCCGTCTTATTTCTTTATTTGGCATTCAGCCTACCCTGACGAGTTTATTAGTCTTTAAAAAGGGTCAATTGGTGGATAAGAAAGAGGTTTAAATGGCAAGAAAAGCTTTGATACAAAGGAAAAAGAAGGCCTATCCGGTTCAAGAATACTCACGCTGTTTGGCATGCGGCCGCCCGCATTCGGTTTACCGCAAGTTTAAACTTTGTCGGATTTGTTTACGCCAGCAAGTTTACCAAGGTGTCATTCCTGGGTTGAAAAAAGCTTCTTGGTAGTAGAAAGAAAGGAAGAAATATGGAAATTAGTTACTGGTCAGATATTGCCTGTCCATTTTGTTACATTGGTGCTAGTCGGATGAAGCGTGCTATGGCAGCTGTTGGTTTAAACCCGGAAGATCTGACAATGAAAGCTTACCAGCTAAATCCCAATGCGCCTTTAGAAACAAGTGAAACCATGCTCACAGAGTTTGCTGCCAGTCACGGTATGACCACTGAGCAAGCTAAAGCTCAGTTTGTGCACATGGAAAGCGTGGGAAATGAAGAAGGGCTTCGTATTGATATGGCGGGGATTATCCCAACCAACACCTTTTCAGCTCACCGTCTTATTAAATGGTCGCAGAAGTATTTAGATAAAAAAGATCATCAAAATTTCATTATGGCCTTGTACTATCTTTACTTTGAAGAACATGCCAATATTGCGGATCATTCTGTGTTACTAGCTGTTATCAGTGAGTTCGCTCTACCACAAGAAGAGGCAGTGCAGGTTCTTGCTGGCGATGCGTTTGCTGACGAGGTCAAACGCGATATCTTAGAAGCCAATCAATCAGGCGTTCAAGGTGCACCTTTCTTTGTTCTGAACAATAAGTATGGCATTTCAGGTGCTCAGCCTTATGAATACATGTTAGCGGTATTAAAACAAATTCAAGCAGAGGAAGGAGCACAATAAAATGATAGATACCCCTTTTCAACTATTAGACAGCAATTCAGAAGAGACAGGTTTAGTTTGTGGGATTGATGGCTGCAGCATAGAGCCCTCAACACAGCCGTTAGAAACTACCTCTCAGCCATTAGAAAAAAGCAAAAAAGCAGTCATTAGGAGGGCAGAATGGAAAAACAAAGGGTAGAAGCCTTGTCAGATGCTATATTGGCCATTATTGTCACAATTATGGCCTTGGAGTTACAGTTACCTGAGGAATTGACAGTAGTAGGACTTAGAAGCATGCTACCCATGCTTTTTATCTACATTACTAGTTTTTTGCAAATCATGGCAGTCTGGCTATATTATCATGAACTCTACAAATTAGTAGATCATGTCAGCTTTCGTTTATTTGGAGTCAATAGTTTTTGGCTTTTAACAGCTAGTTTTGTTCCCTTAGCGACTCGAGGGATTGGACAGCATTCCGCTAATTTTGCCTTTCTCCTGTTTTACCTCATCGTTCTTGCCCTTTGGGATGTAGCTTGGATAATCATGACAGCAATGGTGATCAAGACGAGTCAAAGACCGTTATCAGCTGAAGAAAAAAGATACCTTATCGGTGGGCACTATTATATGGATTGCAGCTAGTGATCATATTATTAGTTGGTTATCTTTTTCCAAATTTTATTTCTCTTGCCCCGCTACTGATGATTGTTAATGTTATCTATGGTTTTTTAAGCAACAAATCTTGAAAAAGACTAAAAATAATGGCTAAATAGCATCGGTTATAAAAACCAGGTCTTAAGAAAGCTCGTAAAGCATCACAGTTCTCAAAACGTTAATTCGTTGCTGGGAAGCACAATACAAACGAAAATACTTTGCAACTTGCAAGGTGTTTTTTGTATGAGAATTGGCGGTGCGCAATTAGGATAGCTCTAGCGACTTTAGTCGCATAGAGATATGCTATGCATAGTTGCCCCAAGAAAACAAGCGAAGCGACATTTGATTGGATGGCAACCACTGCACTCAAAACGTTAATCGATACGATTATATCAACGTTTCAAAGCACTCAAGAGTTTACCTCATGGGTGCTTTTTTGTATAGATTTCTGAAAATTGTTCAAAATCTTACTAGAGTTTTGTCTTCATCTTGAAATTCTTATAACAATGTGATATATTTATAACAGATAAGGTGTGATGTATTTATAACATGGTGAAAGAAGGTGACGAAAATGAAAATGTCGAAGAACTTAAAGATAATCCTTTATATCGCTAGCGTGCTTATTGTTGTATGTTTAGTTTTATTGCTGGGGAATCACCTACCGATTCTAGCAAAAGGTGCTATTATGACGATGTCTTGGCTTCCTACGTATTTGGCTTGTACGATGCAATCGGTCCTCTCAAAATCAACCTATCAAAAGAAAGAGAAAAATATGTTTGGGATTACTGCAAAATTATATACAGTGCTTGTACTTCTCTCGTCATCGATCTATACAATTGGAGTTTGGCTTCTAACTCCTGGTTCTTTGATTAAGAATATAATGTTAGGAATTGGATTAAGTGTTCAATTGTTATTAATGTTTTACTTCTTATTCAAGAGAATTAATGAAGAACCTGATGAACGATTTTATAGAAATATTGCAAAGTCCTCTTCCATTTTGTTTACAATAGCAATCTTTATATTATTGGGAATTGCAACCTTGATAGCTGTCTGTAAAGTTTTCGTTTTGAATGCTGGATTTCTTTATATTTTGGTGGCTTTTTTACTCTTATTATTTGCCATTACTTACTTTATCATTGAAAAAAGGGGATGAAATATGGCGAAAGAAAGTAAAATAAAGACTAACTTGAAAGAAGTAAGGGAAGCTTATGGTATGACTCAACAAGATTTAGCAGATCAAGTAGGAATACGGAGAGAAACGATTGTTCACTTAGAAAATAACCGCTACAACCCTTCGTTGGAAATGGCTTTAAAAATAGCACAAGTCTTTAATAAACAAGTGGAAGAACTATTTCGTCTGAAATAAGAGAAGTAAAACAATCCAATTGATTTGTGTATTAGTTTTTTGGAGACTTGTTTTTCTGAGAAGAGGTTTTGGTAAGAGGGAGTGTTTTCAAAGGAATTTTCTTGACTTCACCTTAGTTGAAACGCATTCAAAAATAAGATAATAGTTTATTTTTCAAGCATTTTAACCCAATAATAGAACTTTTTAGGCCGAAATACTTTCAAAAATGCTAATATTTCTCTAATCTATTCAATTTTGAGGTCTTGCATATTATGTAGTTATCATACAAAAGCGCTCAGAGTGAATGAGTACATTCATTTGAAAGATGATATTGTTATATACTTCAAACATATTATCAGTAAAGGGTTTTATGCGTCTATTAAATATCTCTTGATTTTTGGCCAAAAAACTTCACATAATAATGAATGTATATTTTACAAATTATGCTTTTATATATGATTTAAATTTGTATTTAAACTTAGCAGAGGACATAATAAATTACCTAAAATAACATTAAAATTAAAAATGATTAATTATTACTATTTGGTAACAGACTTCAAAAACCCTTTGTTTGTAGGAATTGTAGGATATATTAAAAATTTAAAAAAGTTTTTAAAAATTGTTGACATATCTCTAGATAGTGTTATAATCTATAGATGTCAGGGAGGTCCTGATACTAAATATATAATAATCCATTAGAGGAGAAACAATTATGAAAAAAGTATTGCTTACATCAGCTGCAGTTCTTGCAGTATTCGCTTCATCAGCAGCAGTATTCGCTAACGACGGTAACGTTCACACTGGAAACCTTGATAACAAAACTGAAGCAACTGGTGGTGACTTCTTCACAAACAACGAAGGTGGTCTTACTCAAGCTGCTAAAGATGGTCTTAACAACGTTGACGCAGATTCAACTAAACAAAAATTTGAAGATGCTGGTGAACACATCGAACCAAAACGTGATGCTAACGGAAACATCATCAAAGATGAGTTTGTAGTTACTGATAAAGCTAACGCTAACAAAGACGCTAAAGAAGAAGCTAAAGCTGTTAAAGCTGCAGAAAAGAAAGCTCCAGCAGCTAAAGCTGAAGCTAAAGCTCTTCCAAACACAGCAGCTGTTAAATAATTAACTGCTATTGCAAAAAAGAATATCACTGGGGCTAGAGCTTCGGTGATATTTTTCTATGGATAAAGAAAAGGATTTGACATTTCATGAGTAATCATAATCGTAAATCTACTGGATCTCGCAAAAAACTGATTGCTGGGATTTCGGCCTTAGTCATTGCTGCTTTGGCTATCTTCCTTGGCTTCCAGTTTATGTCTCCGACAGCATCATCCTCTAATGGTGTTAAGAGTGTTTTAACGACTAAAAAAGCAAACACTTATAAAGTTTCAGATGAGGAGAAAGCCTACCTCAAAAATAAATTTGATGGTCTTGAGGCGACAAACCCTGATACTATCGCTTATGTCTATGCACCAGGGACTAAATTGGATGAGCCAGTTGTTCAAACAACGGACAATTCAACCTACTTAGATAAAACATTTGATGGAGGAAACGTTCCATATTTGGGAACTGTCTTCATGGATACAGATAATAAGAAAGATTTTAGCGATCGTTTGACTTGGCTCTTCGGTCATGCTCGAGGAAGTAAGGTTGCTGATAGTCGTATGTTCAACGATGTTAACTACTATAGTGATCAGTCGTTTTTTGATAAACACAAATATGTTGTTATTGAGACGCCTCAACGTAAGTATTATTATGAAGCGCTTGCTATGGTAATTGTGCCTGAAGACACAGCTTTCTATCGTACATCATTTGAAAGCGATAAAGACTTTAAACAACAGTTGGATATCATTTATGATCAAGCAAGTGTTAAAAACAAGGATTTGAAGGTTAGTGCTTCAGATAAATACCTCGTTCTTTCGACTTGTCGTGAGGAAGATGAAACGATTCGTGCTAATCTCTACTTGCGTCAAATTCCAGACTCTGAAATGTCTGATTTTGTAGCTAAACACGGTAAAGATTTGGAATACACACCAACACGTTAATCATTAACAAAACTCTACTTCATATGAAGTAGAGTTTTTATCTTGTCTAAGAAAACTGATGTTTTCAACCGTCGTGGAATTGAGATGTAACCGTTTATTAATCTTTTTTATCATCAATGGATAAGTTTTTTTGGTACACTAGAAGTATGAAAAAGGAGAGTATTATGAAACAGAGCCAGGCTAAAAAGCGTGACAATGCGATGACTAATAAGATTTTGATGGGGTTGATTGCTCTCGTCTTAGGTTTGCTTTTTCTTGAGATTTTAATTGTTCATAGTAAGAACGAACAGCAAAAGAATGCCTCGAACCAGGTACAGACAGCACGTATCATGGCTAATGGGGACTTGCTCTATCATGACGGTCTCTATATGAGTGCCCTGCAGGCAGATGGCAGCTATGATTTCACGGAGAATTTTACTTATGTGAAGCCGTGGTTAAAGCAGGCTGATTTGGTTTTGGGTGATTTCGAGGGAACGATTAATCCTGATTATCCTTTGTCAGGCTATCCTCTGTTTAATGCTCCTCAATCAGTGACAGCAGCTATTAAGGATGCTGGTTATGATGTTATGGATTTGGCCCATAATCATATCTTGGATTCTGGTTTAGAGGGAGCTTTTACAACGGCTGATGCTTTTAAAAAAGTGGGAATTGATCCTATTGGCGTTTACGAAAAGCCGGTGCGAGACAAGGCACCACTTCTTATCAAGAATGTTAATGGTATCAAAGTTGCAATACTTTCCTATGCTTATGGTTACAATGGCCTAGAGTCGAACTTGACGGATAAAGAGGTTGCAGACCACTTATCGAATTTGGATGAAAAACGTATGAAAGCCGAGATTCAGCGTGCCGAAAAAGAAGCGGATATCACGGTTATCATGCCTCAGATGGGTGTTGAATATCGTTTGGAACCGACAGATGAACAGGTTAAACTTTATCATAAGATGATTGATTGGGGTGCCGATATTATCTTTGGAGGTCATCCTCATGTGGTAGAACCTTCTGAGGTGGTTAAAAAGGATGGACAGCAAAAACTTATTATTTACTCAATGGGGAATTTCATTTCTAACCAGCGCATAGAGACTATGGATGGTGTGGATAGTGCAGAGTGGACAGAGAGAGGTGTCTTAATGGATGTCACCCTTGAGAAAAAGAATGGTCAAACCACGATTAAGACGGCTCAAGCACATCCGACTTGGGTTAACCGTACGCCTAAAGGAACAAGTTCGCCAGAGGGATACCCTTTGTATACTTACCAAACTTATATTTTAGAGGATTTCATTAAAGGTGGTAAATATAGAAATAAACTGGATGAAGAAACCAAAGAGCGTATAGATACTGCTTATAAAGAAATGAATGCCCATGTTAATTTAAAATGGAAATAAAGCTAAGATATCGCCTGAATTTGGCGATATTTTTTTGTTTATCGACAAGTTACCCACAGACTTATCCACAGGTGTGGAAAAGTCTGTTGATAGTGTTGAATCTTGATTTTTCAAGGTTTTATAAGAAAGATATTATTTAGGTTGTGAACAAGTTTATCCACAAGTAGTTGGGGCAAAGAGAGGATATTTTCATAAACGATATTAGTTAAATTCCTCGGAAACATTCGTCTTTTTCAAGAAAAAATATGCAAATTTCATAAAAAATAGCATTTTTAATCAAAATATGCTAAAATTATACAAAATAAAATGATGGAGGCTTCTCATGAAAGCGATTATTACAGTTGTAGGTAAGGACAAATCAGGTATTGTTGCGGGTGTTGCGACTAAGGTGGCAGAACTTGGCTTGAATATTGATGATATTTCTCAAACAGTTCTTGATGAATTCTTTACCATGATGGCGGTTGTATCATCAGAAGACAAACAAGATTTTACACACCTACGTGCTGAATTGGAAGCCTTTGGTGAGTCATTGAACGTTAAAATCAACATCCAAAGTTCAGCGATTTTTGATGCGATGCACAACTTGTAAGATAGGAGTAGCTTAAAATGGATATTAAACAGGTCACAGAAACCATTGCCATGATTGAGGAACAGAATTTTGATGTTCGTACCATTACCATGGGAATCTCACTCCTAGACTGTATCGATTCAGATATCGATAAGGCAGCTGAAAAAGTATATAACAAGATTGTATCTAAGGCTAAGGATTTGGTAACTGTTGGCGACGAGATTGCGGCTGAACTTGGTATTCCGATTGTTAATAAACGTGTATCTGTTACTCCGATTTCAATCATCGGTGCGGCAACAGATGCTACAGACTATGTACCTTTTGCGAAGGCGCTTGACCGAGCAGCTAAGGAAATCGGCGTTAACTTTATTGGTGGTTTCTCTGCGCTCGTTCAAAAGGGTTACCAAAAAGGTGATGAGATTCTTATCAATTCTATTCCACGTGCGCTTGCTGAGACTGATTTTGTCTGTTCGTCTGTTAACATTGGTTCAACAAAGACTGGTATTAACATGACAGCAGTACGTGACATGGGGCGTATCATCAAAGAGGCTTCTCAGGAAGATCCAATGGGTCCAGGTAAGTTGGTTGTCTTTGCCAATGCGGTTGAAGATAATCCATTTATGGCAGGTGCCTTCCACGGTGTTGGTGAGGCTGATGTTGTAATCAATGTTGGGGTTTCAGGTCCTGGTGTTGTGCAACGTGCAGTTGAGAAAGTTCCAGGCGAAAGTTTCGATGTTTTAGCTGAAACAGTTAAGAAGACTGCCTTCAAAATCACACGTGTTGGTCAGTTGGTTGGTCAAATGGCCAGTGAACGTCTTGGTGTCGAGTTCGGTATTGTGGATTTGTCTCTTGCGCCAACACCAGCAGTTGGTGATTCAGTAGCCCGTGTCCTTGAAGCGATGGGTCTTGAAGTTGTTGGTACGCATGGTACTACTGCAGCTCTAGCCCTTCTTAATGACCAAGTTAAAAAAGGTGGTATCATGGCATGTAACCAAGTTGGTGGTTTGTCAGGTGCCTTTATTCCAGTTTCTGAAGATGAGGGTATGATTGCGGCTGTTAAATCTGGTCATATCAACCTTGAAAAATTGGAAGCTATGACAGCTATCTGTTCTGTTGGTCTAGACATGATTGCTATTCCTGCTGATACGCCAGATACTACAATCGCGGCCATGATTGCTGATGAAGCGGCTATCGGTGTTATTAACCAGAAAACAACAGCTGTTCGTATTATTCCTTATGGTAAGGAAGGTGACATGCTGGAACTTGGAGGTCTTCTTGGGTATGCACCGGTAATGAAGGTAAACAAAGCTTCATCGGCTGACTTCATTGCGCGTGGTGGTCAAATCCCAGCTCCTGTTCACAGCTTTAAAAACTAAACGGATGATAAATGCTTTGCCAATTGGTAAGGCATTTTCTGATGGTCTCGCTGGCTAGATAGTCGAGGGGATTTGTGCTATAATGAATTCAAAAATGACGGAAAGAAGGGGCACTATGAGTAAGGTTAAGTTGTATATTGCAAGACACGGCAAAACCATGTTTAACACCATTGGTCGTGCACAAGGTTGGTCTGATAGCCCATTGACCCCATTCGGTGAAGAAGGTATTCGTGAATTAGGGGTAGGTCTGAAAGCAGCAGGTATTCCTTTTAAAGCTGCATATTCTAGTGATTCAGGTCGAACGATTCAAACTATGGATATCATTTTGCGTGAGACGGGTTTAGAAACTATTCCCTATAAACGTGACAAACGTATTCGTGAGTGGTGTTTTGGTAGTTTAGATGGTGGCTATGATGGTGAACTTTTCTACGGTGTGCTACCGAGAACAGATGCTTTTCAAGGTAAGGAGTTACATGAGGTAACTTATCCTGAACTTGCACAAGGTATCCTTGATGTGGATACGGCTGGTTGGGCAGAGTCTTGGGAAGTGCTCAGAAAACGTATTATAGAAGGGTTTACAGCTATTGCTGAGGATCTTGAGAGGTCTGGTGGTGGTGATGCTATCGTCGTTAGTCACGGTATGACTATCGCAACTTTTGCATGGTTAATTGATCCTTCTGTCGAGCATCCTTCATTGGACAACGGTTCGGTTACTGTTGTTGTTTATGAAAATGGTAAATTTACATTAGAAGCACTTGGCGATATGACTTATCGTCAGGTTGGGCGAGAGATAATAGAAAAAGAAAATGGTAAAAAATAACTATCCAAGTCGCCGTCAGGCGAAAAAGCAAACCAACTGGTTTTTGGTTATCAGTAGTGTCTTGATTGCAGTCCTTTTAGTTGCAGCAGGACTTTATTCTGTATTTGGTGTCAATCGTACGGTTCAACAAACCAATAGATCGTCGGTAATAAAAGGTAGTAAGCAAGCTACCGATGTGACTCAAAGCAAGGATACAAAGGGACTACCTGATGTATCGCCTAAAGACTGGGAATTGCTTTTGGTAAATCGAGATAATAAGTCTAAAGAACTTAATCCTGAGATTGTTGATGTCGATGGTGTTTCTGTAGATGCGAGAATTGCTAAGAATGTTAAGGAGTTTTTAGCAGCTGCTCAAGAAATTGATCCAAGTTACCACTTGATATCAGGTTATCGTAGTGTTGCTTATCAGACAGAACTTTATAACAGTTATGTTCAGCAGGAAATGGCTGCTGACCCAAGTTTGACGGAGTCTCAGGCGGAGAAAAAGGTTCAAACCTATTCACAACCACCAGGAGCGAGTGAACACCAGACGGGTCTTGCGATTGATATGAGTACTGTAGATAGCTTAAATGAAGCAGATCCAGATACAGTAGCTAAAGTCAAAGAGTTGGCGCCGAAATATGGCTTTGTTCTTCGTTTTCCAGATGGTAAAACATCATCAACTGGTGTAGGCTACGAGGATTGGCATTTCCGCTATGTTGGTAAAGAGTCGGCAGAGTATATGACTGAACATAATCTTACTTTGGAGGAATATTTGGCATTATTAAAGGAGAAAGCTAAGTGAGACGACGTTTTAAACTAAAAGCCTTCATTACCTTAGTTGTTGTTTTTGCTTTAGGTATTCTCTTACCTTTGATTCTTCATGCCTCTACAGATGATAATGCTCGTGCGGTAAAGGTTGCTTACACACAGCAAGAATTTATTGAGACCTTAGCTCCAACAGCTCAAAAGATGTCTAAAAACTATGGTGTACCTGCGTCTATTCTCCTTAGTCAAGCTGCATATGAGTCAAATTATGGTAGCAGTCTTTTATCTGTTAAATATCATAACATCTACAGTCTCCCTGCTCAGCCAGGTCAAGAACGTATTCGTTTAAAGGATAGTATCTACAGTAAAGGGAAATGGCAATACCAAAAGGTGGATTTTGCAGTTTTTAAGGATTGGTCAAGTTCTATGATGACTTATTTAGAAGAACTTCGCCAAGGAACATGGGGCGAGTCGACCTATAAAGAGGTAGCAGGAACGACTAGTTATAAAGTTGCGGCAGAAAAACTACAAGCTGCGGGTTTTAGCAGTGATCCAGATTATGCCAAACACCTCATATCTATTATTGAGACCTATCATTTGTCAAAATATGATTGATAAGATTAGAGTGCCTCTGAGGTGCTCTTTTTTTGCTTTTCTAGGTCTTAAGATGTATTTTTAGCACTCTTATTATAAGAGTGCTAATTTTTTGGTTTTTTGGGTTGACATGTTCAAGTTTAGGTGTATAATAGAATCATAAGTTAGCAGTCGATGTGTTAGAGTGCTAATAAATAGAAATGAGGTGACATCGTGATTACGCAAAGGCAAAACACTATTTTGAATTTGATAGTTGAGATGTTCACTCGTACACATGAACCGGTTGGTTCTAAAGCATTACAAGAATCAATTGATTCGAGTTCAGCGACCATTCGTAATGACATGGCCAAGCTTGAAAAAATGGGCTATCTTGAAAAAGCTCATACTTCTAGTGGGCGTATGCCAAGCCGAGCAGGTTTCCAGTATTTCGTCGCTAATTCTTTGAATCTTGATACGATTGATGAACAAGATGTTTATCAAGTGGTCAAGGCCTTTGATTTTGAAGCCTTTAAACTTGAAGATATCTTGGATGCAGCGGCGAAGCTGCTGGCAGAAATGACAGGATGTACAGCAGTGATTCAAGATGTGGAACCGACACGACAACGTCTGACTGGATTTGACATTGTTCATCTATCCAATCACGACGCTTTAGCGGTTCTTACTCTAGATGAATCTAAGCCTGTGACAGTTCAATTTGCTATTCCAAAAAATTTCTTGTCTAGTGATTTGGAAATTCTTCATAAGCTTGTTCAAGAACGTTTTTTAGGAAACACTGTCTTAGAGATCCATTACCGATTGAGAACTGAGATTCCTCAGATTGTGCAAAAGTATTTCAAGATAACAGATAATGTTCTAGATTTGTTTGATTATATCTTTTCACAACTTTTTAAGGAATTGATTTTCATCGAAGGTAAGGTTGCATCACTGACTTATGCCGACTTAAAAACCTATCAATTTTTGGACAATCCACAACATGTGGCACTTGAGCTTCGATCAGCTATCTCCGATGATGAAGTGACCAAGATTTCGGTTGCAGAATCAACTGAAGAAGCGCTTGAAAATGTCACAGTTATGAGTCATAAATTCCTAATTCCTTATCGTGGGATGGCACTCATGCATGTGATTGGTCCAGTTGAAATGGATTATCGTCGCATGGTTAGTTTGGTCAATGTTATTAGTAGAGTTTTGGTTATGAAGTTGACGGATTATTACCGTTACCTCAATAGTAACCATTATGAAGTTAGCTAAAATATAACATTTAAAAAGTATAGAAAGAGGTGTATGCCTTGACTGAAGATATTAAAAAAGAAGACGTGAAAGAAGAGGAAGCTACGGAGACAACTGAAGAAGTTGTAGAGGAAGTAAGCGAACCTTCTGAACTTGAAGAAGCCCAAGCGCGTGCCGAAGAATTTGAAAACAAATACCTTCGTGCCCATGCAGAAATGCAAAACATTCAGCGACGTGCAAATGAAGAACGTCAACAATTGCAAAAGTATCGTAGCCAAGATTTGGCAAAAGCGATTTTGCCATCACTTGATAACCTTGAACGTGCTCTTGCCGTTGAGGGCTTGACTGATGATGTCAAAAAAGGTTTGGAAATGGTGCAAGAAAGTTTAGTGCATGCTCTTAAAGAGGAAGGAATTGAAGAAATTCCAGCTGATGGTGATTTCGATCATAACTTCCACATGGCAATTCAAACAATGCCTGCAGATGATGAACATCCAGCAGACACGATTGCACAAGTTTTCCAAAAAGGATATAAACTCCACGAACGCGTCTTACGCCCAGCCATGGTAGTTGTATACAACTAGGATACAAAGTCCGTAAAAGCTCACAGTAAAAATAGGAGATTGACGAAGTGTTCGATGAACACAAGGAAATCTATCTTTTTTACCCAGAGCTTAGGGCGTGTTCAACTAGGCAATTCTGACGGTTGCTGAAGCAACTCGTCAGAAAACGGCAAGCGCCATAGCGATTGCCTAGCCTCCTTACTAACTCGTCGTCAAAATAAAATCGATTTCGACTTCTTGTGTCGTAACATAATTGAAAACTTGTCCGAAATGACAGAAAACTATGAATGAAAGATAAAAAAAGCAAAATAGAAATTAAAGTAAAAAGGGGAAAAACATATGTCTAAAATCATTGGTATTGACTTAGGTACAACAAACTCAGCAGTAGCAGTTCTTGAAGGAACTGAATCAAAAATTATCGCAAACCCAGAAGGTAACCGCACAACTCCATCTGTTGTGTCATTCAAAAACGGTGAAATCATCGTTGGTGACGCTGCAAAACGTCAAGCAGTAACAAACCCAGATACAATCATCTCTATCAAATCTAAGATGGGTACTTCTGAAAAAGTTTCTGCAAACGGTAAAGAATACACACCACAAGAGATTTCAGCTATGATTCTTCAATACTTGAAAGGTTATGCTGAAGATTATCTTGGTGAAAAAGTAACTAAAGCAGTTATCACAGTTCCTGCTTACTTCAACGATGCACAACGTCAAGCAACAAAAGACGCTGGTAAAATCGCTGGTCTTGAAGTAGAACGTATCGTCAACGAACCAACAGCAGCAGCTCTTGCTTACGGTTTGGATAAGACTGATAAAGAAGAAAAAATCTTGGTATTCGACCTTGGTGGTGGTACATTCGACGTATCTATCCTTGAACTTGGTGACGGTGTCTTTGACGTGTTGGCAACTGCAGGGGATAACAAACTCGGTGGTGATGACTTTGACCAAAAAATCATCGACCACATGGTTGAAGAATTCAAGAAAGAAAATGGAATCGACTTGTCAACAGACAAGATGGCTCTTCAACGCTTGAAAGATGCAGCTGAAAAAGCTAAGAAAGACCTTTCTGGTGTTACTTCAACACAAATCAGCTTGCCATTCATCACTGCTGGTGAGGCTGGACCTCTTCACTTGGAAATGACATTGACTCGTGCGAAATTCGATGATTTGACTCGTGACCTTGTAGAACGTACGAAAACTCCAGTTCGTCAAGCCCTTTCAGATGCAGGTTTGAGCTTGTCAGATATTGACGAAGTTATCCTTGTCGGTGGTTCAACTCGTATCCCTGCCGTTGTAGAAGCTGTTAAAGCTGAAACTGGTAAAGAACCAAACAAATCAGTTAACCCTGATGAAGTAGTTGCCATGGGTGCTGCTATCCAAGGTGGTGTTATTACTGGTGATGTCAAAGACGTTGTCCTTCTTGACGTAACTCCATTGTCACTTGGTATCGAAACAATGGGTGGAGTGTTCACAAAACTTATTGACCGCAACACTACTATTCCAACATCTAAATCACAAGTCTTCTCAACTGCAGCAGACAACCAACCAGCCGTTGATATCCACGTTCTTCAAGGGGAACGCCCAATGGCAGCAGATAACAAGACTCTTGGACGCTTCCAATTGACTGATATCCCAGCTGCACCTCGTGGTATTCCACAAATCGAAGTTACTTTCGATATTGATAAGAACGGTATCGTATCTGTTAAAGCTAAAGACCTTGGAACTCAAAAAGAACAAACAATTGTCATCCAATCTAACTCTGGTTTGACAGACGAAGAAATTGAAAAGATGATGAAAGATGCTGAAGCAAATGCTGAAGCAGATGCAAAACGTAAAGAAGAAGTAGATCTTCGTAACGAAGTTGACCAAGCTATCTTTGCGACTGAAAAAACAATCAAAGAAACAGAAGGTAAAGGCTTCGACACAGAACGTGATGCTGCTCAATCAGCTCTTGATGAACTTAAGAAAGCTCAAGAATCAGGCAATCTTGATGACATGAAGGCTAAATTGGAAGCTCTTAACGAAAAAGCTCAAGCTCTTGCAGTTAAACTTTACGAACAAGCTGCAGCAGCACAACAAGCTCAAGCAGGAGCAGAAGGTGCACAAACAGCAGATAACTCAGGCGACGATGTTGTAGACGGAGAGTTTACTGAAAAGTAAGATGTAAAGTCCATTAAAACCTCACAGTAAAAATAGGAAGATTTTTCTTTTTCACCAAGAGGTTAGGGTGTGCTCAGTTCGGTAAGGTGTTGAGCTTAGCTAGTAAATGATAAAAAGAAATCCAGAGGTTGCAAACCAGCCTCTGTTTTTCGCTAAAATAAGTGAAGTGAATATAAGATATAGTTTTACTTCGTATCGTAACAAATATAAAATAGAAAGGAACAAAGAGTGTTCGTCGTTGAACACGGGCTAGGGATTAAGCCAAAAAGATAGTTGGTTTCAAGGGACTAGGTGTTCATCTTCAAAACTATTACTTTGGCTTTCTCCATTAGATGCCCTTTGTATCTAAAATTATGAACAATACCGAATATTACGATCGTCTTGGGGTATCTAAGGATGCCTCTCAAGATGAAATTAAACGTGCCTATCGTAAGATGTCTAAGAAATACCACCCAGACATTAATAAAGAACCGGGTGCGGAAGAAAAATATAAAGAGGTTCAAGAGGCCTACGAAACTTTAAGTGATGACCAAAAACGTGCAGCCTATGACCAATACGGACCAGATGGTGCGAATGGTTTTGGTGGTCAAGGAGGCTTTGGTGGCTTCGATGGTGGTGCAGGCTTTGGTGGCTTTGAGGATATCTTCTCTAGCTTCTTTGGTGGTGGTGCTACTCGTAACCCGAATGCTCCACGTCAAGGTGATGATCTTCAGTACCGTGTCAACCTAAGCTTCGAAGAGGCGATTTTTGGTGCCGAAAAAGAAGTTCACTACAATCGTGAAGCAACATGTAAGACATGTTCGGGATCTGGTGCAAAACCTGGCACAAGCCCTGTAACTTGTGGTCGCTGTCATGGTCAAGGGGTTATCAATGTCGATACGCAAACACCACTTGGTATGATGCGTCGTCAAGTAACCTGTGATGTCTGTCATGGAACAGGTCAAGAAATTAAAGAGCCATGTCAAACTTGTCACGGAACAGGACATGAAAAACAAAGCCACAAAGTATCTGTCAAGATTCCAGCAGGTGTTGAAACAGGTCAACAAATCCGTCTTGCAGGTCAAGGTGAAGCTGGTTTCAATGGTGGTCCTTATGGAGACCTCTTTGTAATCATCAATGTTAATCCAAGCGATAAGTTTACTCGTGATGGATCAACAATTTACTATACACTTAACATTTCCTTTGTCCAAGCTGCTCTTGGTGATACTGTCGAAGTACCAACAGTTCACGGAAATGTTGAGATGACCATTCCAGCAGGGACTCAAACAGGCAAAACTTTCCGTCTAAAAGGAAAGGGGGCTCCACGTCTTCGTGGAGGTTCACAAGGAGACCAACACGTTACAGTTAAGATTGTAACTCCTACGAAGCTAAACGATGCTCAAAAAGAAGCTCTCCTTGCATTTGCCAAAGCAAGTGGTGATGAAAAAATCGCACCACAGAAAAAAGGTTTCTTCAATAAAGTAAAGGATGCCTTAGAAGATTTATAAAGGAAGGACGTTGAAGGCGTCTTTTTCTTTATTTCGAAAATTGTATGGGGTCAGTTGCTAATCGACCTACTTCTTATCCTTGAAAAAATCTGATATGATAATCTTATGGTTAGATACAAAGCGACAATTTCCTATGATGGTACACTTTTCTCAGGTTTTCAAAGACAACCAAATGCACGTTCTATTCAAGAAGAACTTGAAAAGACTCTCTTACGGTTAAATAGCGGAACACCTGTCACCGTTCATGGAGCGGGTCGTACAGATGCAGGTGTTCATGCCTATGGACAAGTTATACACTTCGATTTGCCCCAGGAGCGGGATCCAGAGAAGTTACGTTTTGGTTTAGATACACAATGTCCAGATGACATTGATGTTGTTAGTATTGAACTTGTATCAGAAGAATTTCATGCACGATACAATAAACACAGTAAAACCTATGAGTTTCTAGTAGATGCAGGGCGACCTAAGAACCCCATGATGCGTAATTATGCGACCCACTATCCCTACCCTCTAAGTTTAGCACCTATGCAGAAGGCTGCTAAGGATTTGGTCGGTACACATGATTTTACAGGCTTCACAGCTTCAGGAACTTCTGTAGAAAATAAAGTACGCACAATTACTCAGGCTAGTGTATCTATCGATGAGAAAACTGGATTTTATATCTTTACTTTTTCTGGCAATGGTTTTCTCTATAAGCAAGTTAGAAATATGGTCGGTACCTTGTTGAAGATTGGCAATGGTCGCATGCCTGTTTCACAAGTTAAGACAGTGTTGGAAAGTCGTGATCGTAATCTCGCAGGACCAACGGCAGCAGGAAATGGATTATATTTGAAGGAGATAAGATATGAGTGATGAATTGATTTTAGCGATTTCAGGGAATGATATTTTTAGTGGTGGCGGACTTCATGCAGATTTAGCGACGTTTACCACTAATAAACAGCATGGATTTGTGGCTCTTACCTGTTTGACAGCTATGACTGAGAATGGTTTTGAGGTCATTCCGGTTGATACTAATGTTTTTAAACAACAACTTGACTCACTAAAAGATGTCCCATTCTCAGCAATAAAAATTGGTTTGTTGCCTAACGTTGAAATCGCAGAATTAACGTTGGATTTTGTTAAAAAACATTCTGATATTCCAATTGTCTTGGATCCCGTTTTAGTATGTAAGGAGACTCATGACGTTGAAGTTTCTCAACTACGTGATGAATTGGTTAAATTTTTCCCTTATACCACGGTTATCACTCCGAACTTACCTGAAGTCGAACTGCTTATAGATAGAAAGGTTAAGACTATTGATGACATGAAGCATGCGGCTAGCTATCTCAATGAATTAGGTGCTAAGACTGTCGTTGTCAAAGGTGGAAATCGCTTGGATGGTAATAAAGCGATAGATGTCTTTTATGATGGAACAGACTACAAATTGTTTGAAGAAGCTGTGCTGGATAAAAATAATACCGGTGCAGGATGTACATTTGCTTCAAGTATAGCTAGTGAATTAGTTAAAGGATGTTCAGAAACTGAAGCTGTGGCAAATGCTAAAGCCTTTGTTTATGAATCAATTAAACAATCAAATGAATTTGGAGTAGTTCAATATGCAAAATAAGAAAACAAAAGAGCTAACATTATTAGCTATCTTAACTGCTTTATCAGTGACCTTTGGATTCGTAGCTAAAATTCCGACTCCAACAGGGCTTTTAACTTTGGTAGATGCAGGAATCTACTTCACATCCTTCTATCTTGGCAAGAAAGAAGGAGCAATTGTAGGAGGATTATCTGCATTTTTGATAGATTTGCTATCATCTGCTCCGCAATGGATGTTCATTAGTTTGTTAATCCATGGTGCACAAGGTTATTTTGCTGGATTTAAAGGTAACTATCGTATCCTAGGCCTTCTGATTGCTACAATTGTGATGGTGGGTGGCTATGCACTTGCTTCAGTATTTATGTATGGAACAG
Source organism: Streptococcus sp. HMSC078H03 (assembly GCF_001808655.1). Lineage (NCBI taxonomy): Bacteria > Bacillati > Bacillota > Bacilli > Lactobacillales > Streptococcaceae > Streptococcus > Streptococcus sp. HMSC078H03. The sequence goes on along the minus strand of NZ_KV794123.1, from coordinate 160 downwards.
GAGCTTCAATCGCAGAAGTGATTCCTAATTTCTGCCAAAACGCTCTCGGCCTAGTCGTTGGATGGGTATTGTATCAAGGATTCAAAAAGGTTCAATCTAAAAAAGATTAATAGCTTTACTAAAATCCTATTGACAAGTATTGATTTGGATGTTAAGATAT
>NZ_KV794122.1:0-375 GCF_001808655.1 Streptococcus sp. HMSC078H03 | reverse complement strand
TTTATGCCGGCTACATGACTTGAACACGCGACCCTCTGATTACAAATCAGATGCTCTACCAACTGAGCTAAGCCGGCTAACTTTTCTAATGCGGGTGAAGGGACTTGAACCCCCACGCCGTTAAGCGCCAGATCCTAAATCTGGTGCGTCTGCCAATTCCGCCACACCCGCATATATGACCCGTACTGGGCTCGAACCAGTGACCCATTGATTAAAAGTCAATTGCTCTACCAACTGAGCTAACGAGTCTCAAATATTTCTACTTGACGGTCCCGACGGGAATCGAACCCGCGATCTTCGCCGTGACAGGGCGACGTGATAACCGCTACACCACGGGACCTATGGGAGTTAACGGGATCGAACCGCTGACCCTCT
>NZ_KV794121.1:0-2069 GCF_001808655.1 Streptococcus sp. HMSC078H03 | reverse complement strand
TAGCTACTCTCGCTACCTCTCTAAACAATGGGAGAAAGCTAGTGAATAAAACAAAAAGCTCACCTACAGGTGGGTTTTTGTTTTTCTCATATTTATATCAAAAAATGATTAATTATATAGCAAAATCCGAACGTTTTGAAAGAATATTCGGAATTTTTTGACTTTCGGCTTTACTTATGCTAAAATTTAGTACATGTTAGAAAAGCTAACAACTAAATCCATTATTAGGAGGTTCTTATGGCACTTATCGAATTTAAAAATGTCAATAAATACTACGGAGATTATCATGCACTTCGTGATATCAATCTAGAAATTGAAAAAGGACAAGTTGTGGTTCTCTTGGGACCTTCTGGGTCTGGGAAATCTACCCTTATCCGTACAATCAATGCCTTGGAATCAATCGATAACGGTACCCTAATCGTTAACGGACATAATGTGACGGAAGCTTCTGCCAAAGATTTGGTTGAACTTCGTAAGGAAGCAGGGATGGTATTCCAGCACTTTAACCTCTACCCTCACAAAACCGTTCTTGAAAATGTAACATTGGCACCTATCAAGGTTCTTGGCATTAGTAAAGCAGAGGCTGAAAAGACTGCTGAGAAATTCCTTCGCTACGTTAACATGTGGGACAAGAAAGACTCTTACCCTGGCATGCTTTCTGGTGGGCAAAAACAACGTATCGCTATTGCCCGTGGTCTTGCCATGAACCCTGAACTCTTGCTCTTTGACGAACCAACGTCAGCCCTTGACCCAGAGACTATCGGTGACGTGCTTGCCGTTATGCAAAACCTTGCCAAAGGTGGCATGAACATGGTGGTCGTTACCCACGAAATGGGCTTTGCCCGTAGTGTGGCTGACCGTATCATTTTCATGGCTGAAGGTCAGATTCTTGTCGACACAACTGATGTGGATGGTTTCTTTGACAATCCTACTGAACCGCGTGCAGTACAATTCCTTTCTAAGATTATCGACCATAACTCTGATCGTGTTCACGTCGATGCTTAAGGAGGTTGCCTATGACTTTCAAAAAAATCTTACGCTATCTAACAGTCGTCACCTTGGCTATCACAGCTGTTTTTCTATTCTCTAGTCACAAAACTGAGGCAGAAGATTCTAGCAAACTCCTAAATAGTAAGGCAGTCCAAAAGATTGTTAAGCGAGGGACACTTAATGTTGGAGTGAAGCAAGACGTTCCTAACTTTGGTTACTATTCTGCTAAGACTAATACCTACGAAGGTATGGAAGTTGATCTTGCTAAGAAGATTGCTGATGAGTTAAAAGTTAAAGTGAATTATATCCCAGTAACGACGCAAACTCGTGAACCACTTATGGATAACGGTACTATCGACTTGCTTATCGCTACCTATACCATTAATGATGAACGTAAGGCTTCTTACGCTATCTCAACTCCTTACTACTATGACCAAATCGGTTTCTTGGTTCTTAAGGATTCAGGTATTAACAAAATCTCAGATTTGAATGGTAAGACTATCGGTGTTTCTCAAGGGGCGTCAACTAAGGCTGCGTTGCAAGAGTACGCTTCAGCTAATAACCTTAAGTTCAACTATGTTCAACTCGGATCTTTCCCAGAATTGGCTGTTTCTCTTTACGCTCACCGTGTAGATGCTTTCTCAGTTGATAAATCTATCCTCTCTGGATATGAAAGTAAGAAAACTAAAACCTTAAAAGAAGGTTTCAAAACACAAGAGTACGGTATCGCTTCAAGCAAGTCTAACCAAGAGTTGATTGATTATACCAACTATTTGATTGCTAAATGGCAAAAAGATGGTAGCCTTCAAAAACTCTACGATAAGTATCACTTGAAACCAGCTAAGGCTGAATATAAATAGAAAGGAGTCCTGAATTTATGTATCTTTTAACTGAAACGGCTAGTCCTTTCGCTCTTGAACGTTGGGCTGCTTTCTTCGCTAACTTTGGGCAGTTTGCCAAAGGTTTCTTCTATACCCTCGGTATTTCGATTGGTGCCTTGATTGTTGCCCTTCTTCTTGGGCTTATCTTTGGAGCTATGAGTTCGACTCACAACAAGGTCCTTCGTGGCATTTCACGTG
>NZ_KV794120.1:5606-6106 GCF_001808655.1 Streptococcus sp. HMSC078H03 | reverse complement strand
AGACTGTGATTCTGATACTGACGCACTCTCTGACACTGATTCTGAATTAGATACAGACTGTGATTCAGAAACTGACGAACTTTCTGACGCTGATTCTGAGTTTGAAACAGACTGTGATTCTGAGATTGATCCACTTACTGACGCTGACTCGGAGTTTGAGACAGACTGTGATTCTGATACTGACGCACTCTCTGAAGCGGATTCTGAGTTTGAGACAGACTGTGATTCTGAAATTGACGCACTGACTGACGCTGACTCGGAGTTTGAGACAGACTGTGATTCAGACACTGATGCACTCTCTGAAGCTGACTCGGAATTAGAAACCAATTGTGATTCGCTTACTGATGCACTCTCTGAAGCTGACTCGGAGTTTGAGACAGACTGTGATTCAGAAACTGACGAACTTGCTGAGGATGATTCTGAGTTTGAAACTGATTGTGAAGCTGAAATTGACGCACTTTCTGAGGCTGACTCTGAGTTTGAAACAGACTGTGATTCTG
>NZ_KV794120.1:0-5506 GCF_001808655.1 Streptococcus sp. HMSC078H03 | reverse complement strand
CTGAAACTGACGCACTCTCTGAAGCTGATTCTGAATTAGACACTGATTGTGATTCTGAAATTGAGGCACTGACTGACGCTGATTCTGAGTTTGAAACAGATTGTGATTCTGACACAGACGAGCTTGTTGAAGCGGACTCACTCAAGGAACTTGAAACACTCGCTGACTTAACGGTACTCAAAGACACACTCGTTGAAGCGGACTCACTTTGTGAGACACTTGTCTTCAAGGACTCACTCAAGGAACTTGAAACGCTCTCAGATTTCACGGTACTCAAAGACGCACTTGTTGATGCGGATTGACTTTGTGAGAGGCTTGTCTTCAAGGACTCACTCAAGGAACTTGAAACACTCGCTGATTTCTCGGTACTCAAAGAAGCACTCGTTGAGGCTGACTGACTTTGAGAAACGCTAGTCTTCAAAGACTCACTCAAGGAACTTGAGACACTCGCTGACTTCACAGTACTCAAAGACGCACTTGTTGATGCGGATTCACTTTGTGAAACGCTGGTCTTCAAGGACTCACTCAAGGAACTTGAGATACTCGCTGACTTCACAGTACTCAAAGAAGCACTTGTTGAAGCGGATTCACTTTGTGATACGCTGGTCTTCAAGGACTCACTTAATGAACTTGAAACGCTCGCCGATTTCTCAGCACTCAAAGATGCACTTGTTGATGCGGATTCACTTTGTGAGAGGCTTGTCTTCAAGGACTCACTCAAGGAACTTGAGACACTCGCTGATTTCACGGCACTCAAAGACACACTTGTTGAAACAGATTGACTTTGTGAGACGCTCGTCTTCAAAGACTCACTCAAGGAACTTGAAACACTCGCTGATTTCACGGTACTCAAAGACGCACTTGTTGAAGCAGACTGGCTTTGCGAAACGCTGGTTTTCAAGGACTCACTCAAGGAACTTGAAACGCTCGCTGACTTCACAGTACTCAAAGACGCACTCGTTGAGGCTGACTGACTTTGTGAAACGCTGGTCTTCAAGGATTCACTCAAGGAACTTGAGACACTCGTTGATTTCTCAGCACTCAAAGATGCACTCGTTGAAGCGGATTGACTTCGAGATTGGCTGGTCTTCAAAGATTCACTCAAAGAACTTGAGACACTTTTTGAGGCTACCGTGCTCAATGAAAGGCTAGTCGATGCAGATTGCTTAACAGACTCACTTCGACTTTGAGAAATAGATTCCTGCTTAGACTGACTGGCACTTTGCGACACTGACTCGCTGTAATCACTATCCGACAATTTCACCGTCACAACATTGGTCGTACTATCTTTATAAGTAATCGTTACCGTACCATCACTATTAACCGTATAAGACTTAATACGGTTAGCGACCTCTGGATTCAAGGCAGATACAGCCTCAATAATCTTACTCTTATCTGCATCTGTTAAGGCAGTCAGGCTGGTCACCTGAATAGTGCTTGTCGGCGCCACACCCGGTGTACGATCTGACAAGCGACCCTGAGTAATACGAATCTCACCCAAACCATTTGGACGGTTCATATTTGACGCATTGTCAATAGCAGCAACATTACGTTGCCATGTGTTTCGGAAAGAATGATAAAGGTCATCCTTCAAATGAATGGTCGTTGTGATGGTTGCAGGATTATCAGTCGTTGCTGTGATATCTCCCGTAATTGGTGCAATATTACCAGTTCCGTACTGGCTACTACCAAAGAAATTGCCGTTCAAGGCATTGTCATTCAAATCGGCTCTTGCAACGACTTTCATTTCTTTAAGCTTGCCACTGTCATCTGTTGCCGTGAAAGTCACAACAGCATCATCACCAGCATAGAGGGTATAGTTTTTCCCACCACCTTCGAGAGGCGTTGACTTAGGTTCCACACCATCAACCGTCAACTTGGCCGTCACTTCAGGACGCGTTCCGTCCGTTACAGCCACGGAATTGCTAGCATCTGAATACACCGCATAATCACCATACATGATGCGAGCTTTGGCTGTTACACCACCTGTTTGTAACTTAACAGTCGGCGTCACAATCGCTTGACCCAAAGCATCTGCCACAGCTGTTCCCACTTCGTCGTCATTATTATATAGAACGACTGTGGAACCTGGCTCAGCTCCCGTCACCGTTACAGGCGTCTGTGTGTAAGCCTTGTCCAATAATCTCGTTTCAACGGTTGGTGCTGCTAGTCGCTTCACTGGAGCCGTCACATCATTAGTGGTGTTATCTTTATAAGTAATGGTTACCACACCAGATGATGAAACGGAATAAGATTTAAAGTCCTTTGAAGTGGCAATATTTGGGTTAGCAGTCTTAAACGCTTCCCAAACCTTATCTTTTTCAGCCTGAGCGAGACTACTTGTGTCATTAACAAAAGTACTCGTTGTCACCGCCGTAATCGGATTACGAATGCCATCATTTTGCGGCAAGACCTGGATACGCAAAGAGCGTGTCACTGTTTGATTTGCATTATTGGCAACCACAAAAGAAAGAGTATAAATTTTCCCAGGCGTCACGACTTCTGTCTGGCCCACAGTTCCCATGATATTAAAGGCCACTGAGCTATTTCTCAAGGCAGAGGTCTGGGGAACAAAGATACCATTGACTCGATCACTAGTAGAGGTGTAACCAATGCTTCGAAGACCAAATTGTGTAGGATTTGTTTCAACAACATTATAAACCTGATTGATGTAGTCAGAGTTATAAGCAGAAATCAGGGCATTGTTAGGGCCTAAGTTATAATAAGGAACTCTCAGATTATTATTAGCATCAATGTTGGAACCATTACGAGGATCACGCTGGCCAGATGTCGCACGAAGAACCGCATTGGCAAGACTATTTCTCGCTTGACGAGCCTGAGCAATCGTAGGCGTCACATCACTGTCACGATCAGCCAGGCTGACACGAATGGCATCCAGGGCTTTATCTCCCTTGAGAATAGCAGCATCCGTATTTGGCAAATCGACAGCTTGAGATTTATAGGTATAAATGTCTAAGGCTAAATCTTTGAGTCGCTTTTCTTGTTCTAAACGCTCAGCATCAGCCACAACTGACGCAGCTAGCAAACCAGTCGCCGTATCTGACAATTGGCGATTAGTTTGTACTTCGGATGTCAAGGAAGCGTTCAACAAGGTTGATTCCGAGCTGACAAGAGTCATCCCCACTTTAGAGTCGCTACTACTATCACTCTTGCTAACTGACTGAACAGAGGCACTTGCGCTTTGCTCTGAAGTTTTTCCAAGTGTACTCTCAGACTGACTGTGAGCAGAAGAATCCGTCTGACTTACTGATTCCGATTTAGAAGCTAATGAAGCTGACAATGAAACTGAAAGCGAGGCACTCAATGACAAGGATGTCGATTTAGAAGCAAATTCAGAAGCAGACACCGATTGGCTGAGGGATAAAGACTCACTCAAAGAAGCCTCCGAAGTCTGACTTGATACAGTTTCAGATGACGCTTGACTATTTACTTGACTCTCTTGAACACTGGACACAGACTCCGTGTTTCCAAGAACAACGGAATCAGATGCAGCTAAGAGATCAGTCTTAACTCCTGCTTCACTTTCCAAAAACGGCTGATCAGTCATTTCATCCGCATGAGCCACATGAGTCACAACTGAACCACCAAGCAAGGCCCCAGTTGCAAGCACTCCCTTAAGCACTGTCTGACCTGAAAAAGCAGGTGCTTCCACCTCTACCTGCTGGGCAGCAACAGACGGTGTATCCACACCCCCTCTAAGCACCTTGAAAAGACCAAAATTCGACGTCGCCGCACGAAGCCAGTGCTTCCCTGACTTAACCAATTTAAAACGTGTCACACGATCGGTTTCACGATATTGACCTTCATTCCTTCTAAAAAACATATATACTCCATTTATATTTTGATTAAAACACTCCTTTCAATTTTATCATAAAATTAAGCAAAAAATCTCATTTCAAGATTGCTTTCTAGCGATTAATCCTTTCTTTCATTTCCCTAAAAATACGATAATAATGCTAACCCTAAGACTTATTAAAACTATTTGCATTTTTAGAATATCAAACTAAAAAAATCCCCTACCAATTAGGAAATCACTCTAATCGATAGGGGATATTTGATTGTCTAGCTAGAAGCTAATGATTAAACTTACTAAGGCTTAGAAGTCTTCACTTTCTTCTTCATCTTTCTTACGTTTAGCAAGAAATCCAAGACCAGTTGCAGTTGCCAAAGCACCCAAGGCCATACCTAATGATGAGTTTTCCTCACCAGTCTTAGGAAGCGCTTGGCTACCACGTTTGTGCTTAGGATCCTTCACTTCAGAAGTTGATTCTGAGGCAGAGACTGAAGCACTTGTTGATGCTGAGGCTGAAAGACTTGCTGATGTACTCAATGAAGTTGAGATACTTGTTGAAGTGCTTGTGCTTTCAGAGGCACTTAAGAATGCCGATGTAGAGGCTGACTCTGATGCAGAGACTGAAGCGGATGTGCTTGCTGAGGCTGACGCAGAGGCTGACTCAGAGGCACTTGCTGATTCTGACGCAGAGACTGAAGCGGATGTGCTTGCTGACTCTGACGCTGACAATGACTCAGATACACTTGTTGAAGCACTTGTGCTTTCAGAGGCACTCAAGAATGCTGATGTAGAAGCCGACTCTGATACTGAAACGCTTGATGAAGCAGATTCTGAATGATTTACAATGTTTGAAAGTGATTCAGAGATTGAAGTTGAAACAGAGATAGATTCTGACGCTGACACTGAAGCGGATGTGCTTGCTGAGGCTGACGCAGATGCCGAAGCGGATGCGCTTGCTGATGCTGACTCAGATACAGAAACTGATGTGCTTACTGACGCTGACTCAGAGGCAGAGACTGATGTGCTTACTGACGCTGACTCAGAGGCAGAGACTGATGCAGATGTGCTTGCTGAGACTGACACAGAGGCTGAGGCTGAGGCACTTGCTGATTCTGACGCAGAGGCTGACTCTGATGCGCTTGCTGATTCTGATGCAGAGACTGAAGCGGATGTGCTTGCTGATGCTGATGCAGATGCTGAAGCGGACTCAGATGCGCTTGATGATTCTGATGCAGAGACTGAAGCGGATGCGCTTGCTGATGCTGACGCAGAGGCTGACTCTGACGCACTTGCTGATTCTGATGCAGAGACTGAAGCGGATGCGCTTGCTGATGCTGACGCAGAGGCTGACTCTGACGCACTTGCTGATTCTGATGCAGATGCTGAATCAGATGCACTTGCTGATGCTGACTCTGATGCCGAAGCGGATGCGCTTGCTGACGCTGACTCAGAGGCAGAGACTGATGCAGATGTGCTTGCTGAGACTGACGCAGAGGCTGAGGCTGAGGCACTTGCTGATGCTGACTCAGATGCTGAAGCGGATGTGCTTGCTGACTCTGAGGCAGAGACTGAAGCGGATGTGCTTGCTGACTCTGACGCAGAGACTGAAGCGGACGCACTTACTGATTCTGACGCAGATGCTGATTCAGAGGCACTTACTGATTCTGACGCAGAGACTGAAGCGGATGTGCT
>NZ_KV794119.1:39071-63385 GCF_001808655.1 Streptococcus sp. HMSC078H03 | reverse complement strand
CACGTGAAATGCCACGAAGGACCTTGTTGTGAGTAGAGCTCATAGCCCCAAAGATGAGCCCAAGAAGAAGAGCTACAATCAAGGCACCAATCGAAATACCAAGAGTGTAAAAGAAACCTTTGGCAAATTGCCCAAAGTTAGCGAAGAAAGCAGCCCAACGTTCAAGAGCGAAAGGACTAGCCGTTTCAGTTAAAAGATACATAAATTCAGGACTCCTTTCTATTTATATTCAGCCTTAGCTGGTTTCAAGTGATACTTATCGTAGAGTTTTTGAAGGCTACCATCTTTTTGCCATTTAGCAATCAAATAGTTGGTATAATCAATCAACTCTTGGTTAGACTTGCTTGAAGCAATACCGTACTCTTGTGTTTTGAAACCTTCATCGAGGATCTTGGTTTTATCACTTTCGTAACCTGACAAGATTGATTTATCACCAGCAAAGGCGTCAATACGGTAAGCATAGAGTGATACGGCTAACTCAGGATAAGATCCAAGTTGAACGTAGTCAAACTTAAGGTTATTAGCTGAGGCATACTCTTCAACAGCAGCTTTGGCAGATGACCCTTGAGACACTCCAATAGTTTTACCGTTTAGGTCAGAAAGTTTCTTATAGCCAGATTTGGTTTGAACGAGGAAACCGATCTGGTCGTAGTAGTAAGGAGTTGACATGGCATATGAAGCCTTACGCTCATCTGTAATGGTATAAGTAGCGATAAGCATGTCAATAGTCCCGTTGTCCATAAGGGCTTCACGAGTTTGTGGGGTAACAGCTATAAAATTCACCTTAACCTTAAGTTCTTTGGCAATTTTCTTAGCGAGGTCAATTTCCATCCCTTGATAGGTATTAGTTTTGGCTGAATAGTAACCAAAGTTTGGGACATCCTGTTTGACACCAACGTTTAGAGTCCCTTTTTTGACAATTTTTTGAATTGCAGCACTATTGAGTAGTTTACTGCTTTCATCTGCCTGACTACTTTTAGTGTTCCAGAGGAGAACTGCTAGAAAAGCTATAACAGAGATTGCTAAAATGCGACTAAGTTTCTTGATTAACATAAGCCCTCCTTAGGCGTCCACTTGGACACGATCAGAGTTGTGGTCGATAATCTTAGAAAGGAATTGAACTGCACGAGGTTCAGTTGGATTGTCGAAGAAACCATCCACATCCGTAGTGTCTACAAGAACCTGACCTTCAGCCATGAAAATGATACGGTCAGCCACACTACGGGCAAAGCCCATTTCGTGGGTAACGACCACCATGTTCATGCCACCTTTGGCAAGGTTTTGCATAACCGCAAGCACGTCACCGATAGTTTCTGGGTCAAGGGCTGACGTTGGTTCATCAAAGAGCAAGAGCTCAGGATTCATAGAAAGACCACGGGCAATAGCGATACGTTGTTTTTGCCCACCAGAAAGCATACCAGGATATGAATCCTTCTTGTCCCACATGTTAACGTAGCGAAGGAATTTTTCAGCAGTCTTTTCGGCGTCTGCCTTACTGATTCCAAGAACCTTGATTGGTGCCAAAGTTACATTTTCAAGAACAGTTTTGTGCGGGTAGAGGTTAAAGTGTTGGAAAACCATCCCTGCTTCTTTACGAAGCTCAACCAAGTCTTTGGCAGAAGCTTCCGTCACATTATGTCCATTAACGATAAGTGTACCGTTATCGATGGATTCCAAGGCGTTGATTGTACGGATAAGGGTAGATTTCCCAGACCCAGAAGGTCCCAAGAGAACCACAACTTGTCCTTTTTCAATTTCTAGATTGATATCACGAAGTGCATGATAATCTCCGTAATATTTATTAACATTTTTAAATTCGATAAGTGCCATAAGAGCCTCCTAAAATTTTACATTAATAATTTTACATTAATATATGTAACAACAAGAGTGTATTTTACTATAGATATAGTAAAATGTCAAAAATGTTTGAAAATTCAATCATAATGTTTGTCTTTTAACCGATTACACATAGCAAAGCTATCTCAAAAAAGAAGGAAAGCTTGTATATCAGCTCAATATCTATAGTAGAAACTTGGTCCTTAACCTATTTTTTGGTATAATATTTTTGATACGTAAAGTTTTCTACTTTACAAATTGAATGACTTAAGAAAACCGATGAGGTGTTTATATGAAAAAAATTCTAGTTGTTGATGATGAAAGACCGATTTCGGATATCATCAAGTTTAATCTAACTAAAGAAGGTTATGAAGTGGTTACAGCCTTTGATGGTCGTGAAGCTTTGGAGCAGTTTGAAGCTGAAAAGCCAGACTTGGTCATCCTGGACTTGATGTTGCCTGAACTAGATGGTTTAGAAGTTGCTAAGGAAATTCGAAAGACAAGTCACACACCGATTATCATGCTTTCCGCTAAGGATAGCGAGTTTGATAAGGTTATCGGGCTAGAAATTGGGGCGGACGACTATGTGACGAAACCATTTTCTAATCGTGAATTGTTGGCACGTATCAAAGCTCACTTGCGTCGTACAGAGACTATTGAAACAGCAGCAGAAGAAAGCTCTAACTCTGGTAAGCAGGAGATTTCAATTGGTGAGTTGATTATTGTTCCAGATGCGTTTGTTGCTAAAAAACGTGGAAATGAAGTCGAGCTCACACACCGTGAATTTGAGTTGCTTTTCCATCTGGCAACTCACATGGGACAAGTGATGACGCGTGAGCATTTACTTGAAACTGTTTGGGGTTATGACTATTTTGGTGATGTTCGTACGGTTGACGTAACCATTCGTCGTCTCCGTGAAAAAATTGAAGATACACCTAGTCGTCCTGAATATATTTTGACGCGTCGTGGTGTTGGTTATTATATGAAGAATTATGACTAGTATTGGCTTAAACATCACAAGCTTTGAACTAGCCTTACTCTTTACGCTCCTCTTTGTGGCTTTCTACTTTATTTTTCTGGCTTATCGTGATTATCGACGAGTCAAAAATATTCGAAAGTTGACCAAGAGGGTCAAGTCCTTAATGGCAGGTAACTATAACGAGGAGTTACGCTTAAAGGGTGATCCAGAGCTTTTAGAGCTGGCTGACAGCTTGAATGATTTATCGGATGTCTTTCGTTTGACGCATGAAAATCTAGCCCAGGAAAAAAACCGCTTATCATCAGTCCTTTCTTACATGAGTGATGGGGTTATTGCGACAAATCGTCGTGGTCAAATTACCATGATTAATAGCACAGCTCAGCGTTTGTTGAATCTAGATTATGAAACAGCGACACAGATGTCCATTTTAGATTTATTAGATGGCGAAAATCCCTATACTTATAGTGAATTGCTCTCTAAGACTCCTGAAATTCATTTGTCACGTCGAGATGCCAACGATGAGTTTGTGACCTTACGTGTTAATTTTGCCCTTATTCGTAAAGAATCAGGTTTTATCTCAGGTCTGGTTGCCGTTCTTCACGATGCCACTGAGCAAGAAAAAGAAGAGCGTGAACGTCGACTCTTCGTCTCAAACGTTAGTCATGAGTTGCGTACACCTTTGACTTCTGTAAAATCCTATCTGGAGGCACTTGATGATGGTGCTCTCGACGAAGAGATTGCTCCTAACTTTATCAAAGTTTCTTTGGATGAGACCAATCGTATGATGCGAATGATTTCTGACCTCTTGGCACTATCACGTATTGACAATAAGAGTACCCAACTTGACGTTGAGATGACCAATTTCACGGCCTTCATGACCTATATCTTGAATCGTTTTGATCAGATTAAGAGTCAAGAAACCAATACAGGTAAAACTTACGAAATCATTCGCGATTATCCGGTAAACTCAATTTGGGTGGAGATTGATACAGATAAGATGACCCAGGTCGTGGATAATATTCTTAATAATGCTATCAAGTATTCGCCTGATGGTGGTAAGATTACAGTGTCTATGAAGACAACTGATTCACAGTTGATCGTTTCTATTTCTGACCAAGGTTTGGGTATTCCTAAGAAAGATTTGCCTCTGATTTTCGACCGTTTTTACCGTGTTGATAAGGCTAGAAGTCGTGCCCAAGGTGGAACTGGTCTAGGCTTGTCCATTGCAAAAGAAATTATTAAACAACATAAGGGCTTTATTTGGGCTAAGAGTGAGTATGGTAAGGGTTCAACTTTTACAATTGTGCTTCCATATGACAAGGATGCCATGATGGTTGATGAATGGGAGATGTAGTAAAAATGACCTCAGATTTAGGGTTTAAATATAGTATTTTGGCTTCAGGGTCAACTGGTAATTCCTTTTACTTGGAAACTCCAGAGAAGAAGATTCTTGTAGATGCTGGTTTGTCTGGTAAGAAAATCACAAGTTTGCTAGCTGAGATTGATCGTAATCCGAGTGATTTGGATGCAATCTTAGTAACGCATGAACACAAGGATCACATCCATGGTGTAGGCGTTTTAGCTCGTAAATATGGCATGGATATCTACGCCAACGAGCAAACCTGGCAGATTATGGATAGTAAAAATATGCTTGGCAAGATTGATAATAGCCAGAAACATGTTTTTTCTCGTGATAAGCTTCTGACCTTTGGAGACATTGATATTGAGTCTTTTGGAGTTAGTCACGATGCTATTGATCCACAGTTCTATCGCTTTATGAAAGATGGAAAAAGTTTCGTCATGTTGACGGATACGGGTTATGTTTCTGATCGTATGGCAGGTATTATTGAGAATGCCGACGGCTATCTGATTGAGTCCAATCATGATGTTGAAATCCTTAGAGCAGGTTCATATCCTTGGTCAACCAAGCAACGTATTCTCTCTGATCAAGGTCACTTGTGTAATGAAGATGGAGCGGATGCTATGATTCGTACCATCGGTAATAAAACTAAAAAGATCTACTTGGGTCACCTTTCTAAAGAAAATAATATCAAGGAGTTGGCCCACATGACGATGGAAAATCAGTTGGCACGTGCTGACTTTGGTGTTGGAACTGACTTTAAAGTTTATGATACCTCACCGGACACAGCGACTCCACTGACAGACATTTAAAAATAGCAGAAGAGCTGCACTAATGCGTTTAGTGCAGCTTTTTAAAAGGAATGTATTTATGAAAGTAATTTATCTCTCGTTAGGGTTTGTCTCGCTCGGTTTGGGAATTCTTGGGATTCCTCTTCCTATCTTACCCACAACACCTTTTCTACTTTTAGCCATTGCTTGCTTTGCTAGAAGTTCCAAACGTTTTGAGAAATGGTTATATCAAACTAAGCTGTATCAAAGTTATGTAGCCGATTTTCGAGAAACCAAATCAATTGCCAAAGAACGAAAGAAAAAGATTATCATCCAAATATATGTTTTAATGGGAATTTCAATCTTTTTTGCACCTATCTTTTGGGTGAAAATCGGACTCTTTTGCCTGACGGTCTTCATCACTTATTATCTCTTTAAGGTTATTCCTGATAAAGACTAAGTTATCATCAAAAAATGAGACTTCCAAGATGGAGTCTCATTTTATATATTATTAATGTTTGCTACGTAATTTCTTACGGAGTTTATAGGCAAAATTGGCTGGTCCGTATAGAGGACTAACTGGAAGGTTGAATTCCCCAATGAATTGTTCAATACGTGGGTTAAATTTGGACTTGAAATTATACAAACCACCATCTAGTGAATTTTCAATTCCTCCCATGTTTTGCCACTCAGCTCCACGCTCGAAAGCGTGATTAGCTGTTTCATACCATGTCAGGATAGCTGGCTGATAACGACGGTAGTCTTCATCCATTCCTGCATAGATATTCTCAGACGTCTTGCCAAATTCAAGAACGAGTGTACCAGAGAGTGGGACCGTCTTATTTCCAGCATCAACTTTTTCTTGAAGAAAGTCAATTTCCTCTTTAAGTCTTTTGTGCTCTTGTTTATTGTTCTCGATTTTTCCTGGTTTAGTTTTTTCAGTGAACTTAGCTGCATCAGCAATGTTCTTTTCGAGTTGCTTATTGAGGTCTTTGAGACGAGCTGGTAAATCAAGAGTTGAAAGTGTAATGTAAGAAGATTCTGGGTAGGTAGTCAACAGCTTTTCATAATAATCAATACCACGAAGGTGGATGTTCTTACGAGCCTCTGTCTTCTTCATCAAAGATGCGAATTGTTCAAGAAGTTCAGTACCACCAAATTGGACTGAAATCCCCTTGTTTCGAGCGGTACGAACAGCCTGCTTGGTACTCTTAGAGAGTTGTTCCTCAGTGAAATCTTCCTTATGGATATTAGCCTGGAAGCGAGGTTGGATATTCTCAGCCATATCTTCAGTGAGACCTGTCCATTCAACGCCAAGAGCTTGGATGTCTTTGGCAATTGCCATAGTCTCTTTACGGATTTCAGCTTCTTGTGAAATCAAGTTTTTAGTCACAAAGAGGCTAGGATCAAATTTCACAAAGAGGGCACGCTTTGTTTTGGCATATTTTTTAAGCGAAGCCATAACAAAGGCGAGCAACTCTTTATCTTGATAGTCCATAATAGGTCCACGAGGGATATAAATCATCGAAAAGCCAAGAGGAAGTGGCTGAATAAGGACACTAGCGACAGCAACGAGATTACCATCTTGATAGAAACCTAGGCGATCATTTCCCCAGCTATCCTTGATTTTAGCCCATGAACTACTCTGTAATAAATTCGTTTGAGGACTATCTATAACAAAGCGGTCATGCTCAGAAGTACTGAGTCCAGTTTTATAGGTATACATATTATTCTAGAACCCACTTTCTAATAGCGTAAGCGACACCAGATTCATCATTTGATTTTGTGATGTGTTTCGCAATTTTCTTCAATTCTGGATTACCATTTTCCATAACAACAGGAGAGCCAACGACTTCAAGCATAGCACGGTCATTTTCTTCATCACCGATAGCCATAGTTTCTTCTTTAGAAAGACCGAGTTTCTCAGCAAGATGGGTTACAGCAATCCCTTTGTTGGCTGTTTTCTTGAGAATTTCTAGATAAAATGGTGTTGACTTTACAATGGTAAAGCGGTCATAAAATTCCTGTGGAAGTTTGGCAATAGCTGCATCAAGAATTTCAGGTTCATCGATATACATGGCCTTAACGAATTCCTTGTCAGCGACTTCTTCAGGTGTACGATAGTAAATCGGCATATGAACAAGTGTAGACTCATGAACCGTGTAGCGGCCAATATTGCGATTACTTGTGTAGATACCATCTTTAGTAATGGCGTGAGAATGAACACCAAGCTTGTTAGCCAAAACCTCAATATCAAGGTAGTCTTCGTATGAGAGTGTCTCACGAATTAATTCATTACCAGTAGAAGTTTCTTGGACAAGCCCACCATTGAATGTGATAACATAATCTTCGTCTTGGTTGAGGTTAAGCTCTTCAAGAAGTGGAAGCACTCCTGGAATAGGGCGACCAGTCGCAATAACAACCTTTACACCAGCAGCTTTAGCATCTTGAATCGCTTGAAAGACTTCCGGTGTAACTTGACGTTGGCTATTTAAAAGCGTTCCATCAATATCAACAGCAATAAGTTTAATAGACATAATAATTACCTGTTTCGTTTAGTTAGTTTCCCTTCTATTTTACTAAAATTTAGGCGCTTTGTCATAGTTCTTCCTGAGAAAAGTATTATTGCCTCTTTAAAGAAGTAGTTTAGGTAAAAATTGCCCAAATGCTTTTTAATTGGTAAAATAAGGTCAGACAAATAAAGGAGAGACAAGAGTGATTCGAGCAACCAACCAATTGACGGAAAAAGAACGAAAGGAAGCAAAAGCATTGATTGCTAGCTGTCAAGCCTATGACCAAACCTTTCGAGAACCCTATCTCTCCAATATGCTTAATTTTGATCCCAATATGCCGGGCTTTTTCCTCTATTATCAAGAGGGAGAGTTACTTGGTTTATTAACGGTTTATGCGGATGACCATGATGTGGAAGTGGCGATTTTAGTTGCCCCAGATTATCGCCGCAAAGGCATTGCGAGGAGTTTGTTTGACAAATTTCAGAAGGAAACGGCACCTTACCCTATTTGCTCAGTGACCTTTCAGACAGAACGTGTTTTTCTAGATCGTCATCTTGATCTGGCAAGTCATTGGGGGGTGGTTGAGGCTGAAGAGACCGAAACCTGGCTAGGACGAGATAAAACACCATATGCTCTGGATTCTCGTTCAGATGTCAAGGTGCTCTTAGCAGCCCCTGCTTATGTAGAAGAAATAGCCCAACTCCACCACCAAGCCTTTTCTGATCCAGAGGAAACGCTCGATGTGAGTCGCAGATACATTACAGAGGCCTTGAAGGATCCCGATGGCCTACTTTACATCCTCCTCAAAGAAGCTCAGGTCATTGGAGTTTGTACGGTCGATTTATCTGGAAATAGCAACTACCTCTATGGACTTGCGATTGCTGAAGCTTATCGTGGACAGGGCTATGGCAGCTATCTGGCAAAATCAGTCGTCAATCAACTCATTGCGCAAAATGACAAGGCTTTTCAAATTGCAGTAGAAGATAGCAATATTGGAGCCAAACGTTTGTATGAAAATATCGGCTTTGTCAAACAAACCCAGGTGGTTTACTTGAAACAGAAAGAATGATTACATGTTATTAGAAGAATTTGAAAATGTACCTGCTGTGATAGAGCCAACTGATCGAAGCCTTCTTAGTGGTGGAGAAATCTGTGATACTATTATTCTGTCTTTTAATGGAGAAATTCTTGAACGAGTAAAGCAGATAGACGGAGTCTATGAAGGTGGTTATCTCACCAACCTAAATGGCAAATTTCCATGGTATATCTATGAAGTAGATGGACTTAAGCTTGCAGTTGCTATGGCTACTATTGGAGCTCCAATGGTTGTGGGTTTCTTAGAAGAACTCAAAGCGAGAGGCTTTAACAACTTTATCGTTTTGGGCTCTTGCGGAGTTCTAGATCAGTCTATTCAAGCTGATAAAATTATTATACCAAGTTCAGCTCTACGTGATGAAGGTACAAGTTACCATTACGCTCCTGCAAGTAATGAGATAGCTTATGACGAAACTTTGCTCTTAACCATGGAGAATGCTTTGAACAAATCTGGTATTGAGCACATTCGGACCAAAGCTTGGACGACAGATGCCTTCTATCGTGAAACAGCTGCTAAGGTTAAACGAAGACTAGCAGCAGGAGCGAAAGTTGTAGATATGGAAGCTTCGGCTATC
Source organism: Streptococcus sp. HMSC078H03 (assembly GCF_001808655.1). Classification (NCBI taxonomy): domain Bacteria; kingdom Bacillati; phylum Bacillota; class Bacilli; order Lactobacillales; family Streptococcaceae; genus Streptococcus; species Streptococcus sp. HMSC078H03. The sequence continues at coordinate 54,257 of NZ_KV794119.1, read as the reverse complement.
ATGGCTTGGGCCCAATATCGACAAGCCAAGGTTTATCAGTTTTTCTACACGGCTGATTATGTTGATCATCATAATCATGAGTGGGATGCCAGACGCGAAGAAAGAAAAGCAGATGCTATGACTTTCTTTGAGATTGCTGTCGATATTGCGTTAGAGTTGGAAAAATAGGTATAGTAACAAAAGGAGTAATTAATGGAAATTAAAATTAAAAACAAAATAAAAGTAGGCGATCAAACGGAGATTATCGAAGAAATCCACACTTGTGAGGTTATGGAAAAAGGAGATTTTACTTATCTTGTTCACCATAATTCCGAGAAAGAAAAAGTGGTTATTAAGTTGAATCAGGATGAGCTAGTGATGACACGCTTTTCTAATCCTAAATCCATTATGCGTTTTTCGGCTAAGGTCCCTGCCTTGGTCCACATTCCGACGCCCCTTGGTACCCAGCATTTTCTAACAGATACTAGACTATTTGCACATGACCCGAATGGCCAAACAGTTGATATTCATTATCAATTGAAACATCCAGAAACAAAAGACGTTTTTGCTGATTATGAATTAGAGGTTTCTTGGTTTTAATTTTTGAAAAAATAGAATCATTTTGCTTGAATAAAGAATAATTTATGATAAAATGTAAAGTACAAATAAGGGAGTAGCAGGCAACTTTAATCATGAGATTTGATTAATAGTTGCGATTATGTCGTCATTACGAAATTTTACATTTCCGGCATATTCTTAAACAGCGAGACTTGTTTTTAATTAAACAAGTCTCTTTTTGTATAATTTTTTATATAAAAAGAGTCTTGTTAGCCATTTTTCCCTATATAGAAGGAGGAGATTATTTTGTCTAAAGAACAAAGTAAAACCTTGTTTTACACACAAGGAGAGGAAGAAGTCCTAAAAAACTTGGACACTTCTGTTGATGGTTTGTCTACTGCACAAGCCAAGGAACGTTTAGATGCCTATGGCTATAACGAGTTGGATGAAGGTGAAAAACGCAGCCTCTTGTCAAAATTCATCGATCAGTTTAAAGATTTGATGATTATCATCTTGCTTGTCGCTGCCGCCCTTTCTGTTATTACAGAAGGTATGCATGGTTTGACGGATGCCTGCATTATTTTAGCCGTTGTTGTTTTGAATGCAGCCTTTGGTGTTTATCAAGAAGGACAAGCAGAAGCGGCTATTGAAGCCCTCAAAAACATGTCTAGCCCTATGGCTCGTGTGCGCCGTGATGGCCATGTCGTTGAAATTGATTCACGCGAATTGGTTCCTGGAGATATCGTCTTGCTTGAAGCAGGTGATGTTGTTCCTGCGGATATGCGCTTGCTCGAAGCTGCCTCACTTAAGATTGAAGAAGCAGCCCTTACCGGTGAATCCGTTCCAGTTGAAAAGGACGTTACCGAGACAGTTGAAGCAGAGGCGGGTATCGGTGACCGTGTGAATATGGGTTACCAAAACTCTAACGTTACTTATGGTCGTGGTACTGGAGTTGTAACCAATACTGGTATGTATACTGAGGTCGGTAAGATTGCCGATATGCTGGCTAATGCGGACGAATCACAAACGCCATTGAAACAAAGCTTGGAGCAATTGTCTAAGACCTTGACCTATCTTATTGTTGCGATTGCTTTGGTGACATTCTTGGTTAGTGTCTTTATTCGTGGCGAACAGCCCCTTGAAGGCTTGATGGTTGCCGTTGCTCTTGCGGTTGCAGCCATTCCTGAAGGTTTGCCTGCCATTGTAACCATTCTTTTGTCACTTGGGACAACGACCCTTGCTAAACGCAATTCGATTGTTCGTAAATTGCCAGCTGTTGAAACCCTTGGTTCAACAGAAATTATCGCATCTGATAAGACTGGTACCTTAACCATGAACCAAATGACTGTTGAAAAAATCTATACAAACGGTCAATTGCAAAACGCTTCTACGGAACTTGGTGCTGACAATACAACCCTTCGTATTATGAACTTTGCCAATGATACAAAGGTGGATCCTGATGGTAAATTGATCGGGGATCCAACAGAAACAGCTCTTGTTCAATTTGGTTTGGACCACAATTTTGATGTGCGTGACGTCTTGAAATCAGAGCCTCGTGTGGCAGAATTGCCATTTGACTCTGACCGTAAGCTCATGTCTACTATCCACAAAGAAGCGGATGGTACATACTTTGTAGCCGTTAAAGGTGCGCCTGACCAATTGCTCAAACGTGTGACTCGTATTGAAATCAATGGTGAGGTCCGTCCTATCACAGATGAAGATAAACAAGCTATCCTTGCAACTAATAAGGACTTGGCAAAACAAGCTCTTCGTGTCTTGATGATGGCTTATAAGACAACGAATGATATTCCCACCTTGGAATCTGCAGTTGTTGAGTCTGATTTGATTTTCTCAGGTTTGGTAGGTATGATTGACCCAGAACGTCCAGAAGCAGCAGAAGCTGTCCGTGTCGCTAAAGAAGCGGGGATTCGTCCAATCATGATCACAGGTGACCACCAAGATACAGCAGAAGCAATTGCTAAGCGTCTTGGTATTATCGATCCAAATGATACGGAAGATCATGTCTTTACTGGAGCTGAGCTTAATGAGCTTTCTGATGAAGAATTCCAAAAAGTCTTCAAACAGTACTCTGTCTATGCGCGTGTGTCTCCTGAACACAAGGTTCGTATCGTTAAGGCTTGGCAAAATGATGGCAAGGTTGTTGCCATGACAGGTGATGGGGTTAATGATGCGCCTTCACTTAAGACAGCTGATATCGGTATCGGTATGGGAATTACAGGTACAGAGGTTTCTAAGGGAGCTTCAGATATGGTTCTTGCCGATGATAACTTTGCGACAATTATCGTTGCCGTAGAAGAAGGACGTAAGGTCTTCTCAAATATTCAAAAATCAATCCAATACCTCTTGTCAGCCAACATGGCCGAAGTTTTCATTATCTTCTTTGCCACACTGTTTGGTTGGGATGTGCTTCAACCAGTACACCTTCTATGGATTAACCTAGTCACTGATACACTTCCAGCTATCGCACTTGGGGTTGAGCCAGCTGAACCAGGTATTATGACTCACAAACCTCGTGGTCGCCAATCAAACTTCTTTGATGGTGGTGTCTTCGGAGCGATTATGTATCAAGGTGTCTTCCAAACTATCCTTGTTCTTGCAGTATATGGTTGGGGCCTTGCCTTCCCAGAGCACCATACGCAAGCAGAAATTCATGCGGATGCCCTTACAATGGCCTTTGCCACACTTGGATTAATCCAGTTGCTCCATGCCTTTAACGTTAAATCAGTTTATCAATCAGTCTTTAAAGTTGGTCTCTTTAGAAACAAGACTTTCAACTGGGCAATTCCAGTGGCCTTCGTTCTTTTGATGGCAACTATTGTAGTTCCTGGATTTAATAACCTTTTCCATGTGTCACACCTGAGTCTGACACAATGGCTTGCAGTTATTGTGGGTTCTTTCTTGATTGTGGTACTTGTTGAATTGGTTAAGGCTGGTCAACGTGCCCTTGGCAAAGATAAGAATGCTATTTAACAAATAAGAGTCAGAGATTAAGTCTCTGGCTTTTTCTTATCAAATCTTGAATTCGCCAACTGTCTTGTTTATAATTAAAGTAAAGTAGTCACTAGGTAAGGAGAAAGCCATGAACGAAACTATTAAGACGCAACTTAATCATCGTAGTATTCGCCAATTTAAACCTCTAGCTTTGACACAGGAAGAAGTTGACCTTCTGGTTGATGTTGCCAGACATACGGCAACTAGTAATTTTAGACAATCCTATTCGATTATCAGTATTACTGATCAAAAATTGAAGGAAGAAATTGCTGAAATTGCGAATCAGCCTTATATTCCAAATGCTGGTCATCTTTTTGTATTTGTTGTAGACCAAAGACGTAATACTTTGATTGCAGAGGCAAAGGGTGCTGAAGCCTTGGTGCAAGGTAGTCCCGAACGCTTTATCTCGGCCTTTTCAGATGCAATGATTGCTGCTCAAAATGTGGTAGTGGCTGCTGAGAGTTTAGGCATGGGAACAGTCTTCTTGGGGAGTATCTTGAATGATAATGCCAAGATTTCGGAGCTTCTCAAACTGCCTAAGTATGTCTATCCTGCAGTAGGCCTAGCAGTTGGTTGGCCAGACCAGGAACCACAGCTTAAACCTCGTTTGCCACGTCACGTTATCCATATGGAAAATTATTATCAGGATTTAGAAAATCCTTTAGAGGAGCTAAAAGATTACGATGCTGAAGTCCATGAGTATTACGACCTCCGCGATTTAAATAATAGGGTTGATGAATTTACGACTCAGATTGCTAAGACCATGGATAAATCAGTTGCTAACCGTGCTAATACCTTGAAGGACCTTCAAAAGCAGGGATTTTTCACCGACTAAAAAAACGACTCCCATAAGAGTCGTTCTACAAATCAAATAGTGTCATAGAGGAAAGGAACTCATTTGCTAGTTCCTTTTTTTCATATTCTAAAAACTCCGGCCGTTTCTTGACTAGGTTGTAACGCTTGGAGAGGTTCCATGTTCCAGTAGGATTGAGTTCAGGGTGATTGGAAACAAAGTCAATGGTTAAGTCCCATTCTCGTCGGTATCCAAGAGGACGCGAGTGATAGGTTACACCGTCAATAGTTACTGTCCCATAACTGCGGTGGGCATGACCAAAAACAACATCTTTAACACCATGTTTGACGAAAATCTGATGGAATTGTTCAGATCCCAAATAAGCGTTAAAAGGTTTAAAACGTTCGTGCGTCATGGTGAAACGGCTATGAGGAACAAAATGCATGGCAACTATAAGGTTACGAGTGTTTAATTTACTTAAGATATTATCTAGCTTCTTGAGACTAGTTTGACAGATTTCCGGATCAGTACCTAAACGCTTAAGTCGTCGATCGAACCAAAGTTGTTTCTTACGTTTAAAAATCTTATCCAATTTTTCATCAGAATAGGAATAATCATACCACCCGTGAAAAGCCAATAAGGTCTTACTTCCTAAATCAATCACCTGAAAATCAAGATTATCAATAAGCTCATCATCTAAATCAAGCATATCATGATTGCCTAAATTATAGGTAACCTTGACCGCCTTGGACAGTTTTCGTAGGAAAGGTTTTGTGTCAGCATAATAATGGTTAGAAATATCACCAGCGATATGGAGATGGCTAACTTCTTGATCTTTTAGGCACTTTATTAGAGTATCGATTTCATATGTTTCAAAGTGATTCAAATCAATATGTAAATCACTCATTACTGCAAGTCTTGTCATAAAAACATTGTAACAAAAAGGTTAAGGCTTGTCTCTAAATGAAGATGATGGAAAATACTTGCCCTTGGACTACATTTTCATTATGATAAGAATATGGATATCAAGTTAGAAATACAAAAGATGGCCAAGGAAATTGGCATCTCAAAAATTGGTTTTACAACCGCTGATGATTTTGCCTATCTGGAGAAATCCCTTCGACTTGGAGTCGAAGAAGGGCGGACAACAGGGTTTGAACATAAAAATATTGAAGAGCGTATTTATCCTAAGTTGACCTTAGAATCAGCTAAAACCATCATTTCCATTGCAGTAGCTTATCCGCATAAGTTGCCGCAACAGCCCCAAAAAACAGAATTTAAGCGGGGCAAAATCACTCCAAATTCGTGGGGGCTAGATTATCACTATGTTTTGCAGGACAAACTAAAACGCCTGGCAGAAGGTATTGAAAAACTGACGGAAAACTTCGAATATAAAGGTATGGTGGACACTGGGGCCTTGGTCGATACAGCAGTTGCCAAGCGAGCTGGTATTGGCTTTATCGGAAAGAATGGACTAGTGATTTCAAAAGAATACGGCTCCTACATGTATCTCGGCGAGCTTATTACTAATCTAGAGATAGAACCTGATCATGAAGTAGACTATGGATGTGGGGATTGTCGTCGTTGTCTGGATGCCTGTCCGACATCTTGTCTTATCGGTGATGGGACTATGAATGCCCGTCGTTGCCTATCCTTCCAAACCCAAGATAAGGGCATGATGGATATGGAGTTTCGAAAGAAGATAAAGACTGTTATCTATGGTTGCGACATTTGTCAGATTTCCTGTCCATATAACAAAGGTATCGACAATCCACTGGCTTCAGACATTGATCCTGAGCTTGCTATGCCTGAATTACTCCCATTTCTAGAGCTAACCAACAAATCCTTTAAGGAGAAATTTGGGATGATTGCCGGATCTTGGCGAGGGAAGAATATTCTTCAACGTAATGCCATTATTGCCTTGGCCAACTTACATGATCGCAATGCTATTGTCAAACTGATGGAGATTATCGATAAGAATAATAATCCCATTCACACGGCGACTGCCATTTGGGCTCTCGGTGAGATTGTTAAGAAGCCCGATGAGGCCATGTTAGACTATATGAGGGAACTGTCACCTAAGGATGAAGAATCCCAAGCCGAATGGGAGCTTGTGTGTGCAAAATGGCAAATTTAAGTGATTTATGCTAGAATTAAGCATAATACTATAAAATGGAGGAAACCTATCCATGGAAGTGGCAGAAATTCGCCAAAAAATCTCTGAAAATCAAGAGAAGCTCGTGAGCTTCGGGAGGTCTCTTTGACTTAGATCGTTTGGAAGAGGACATTGCGCTCCTTGAAAACCGAATGACTGAGCCAGATTTTTGGAATGATAATATTGCAGCTCAAAAGACTTCACAAGAGTTAAATGAGCTCAAAATGAAATACGAAACTTTCAACAATATGCAAGAACTCTCTGACGAGACAGAGCTTTATTTAGAAATGTTGGAAGAAGATGATAGTGTTCAAGAAGAGCTGGAAGAAACGCTCGAAAAACTTGATAAGATTATGACAAGTTACGAGATGACACTGCTCTTGTCTGAACCATATGACCATAACAATGCCATTCTGGAAATTCACCCAGGATCTGGTGGTACAGAAGCTCAGGACTGGGCTGATATGTTACTTCGTATGTATCAACGTTATGGAAATGCTAAAGGTTTCAAGGTTGAGACTTTGGATTACCAGGCTGGTGATGAGGCTGGAATCAAATCTGTAACTCTTGCTTTTGAAGGACCTAATGCTTATGGATTCCTCAAGTCAGAAATGGGTGTTCACCGTTTGGTTCGTATTTCGCCATTTGACTCTGCTAAACGTCGTCATACCTCATTTACATCTGTGGAAGTCATGCCAGAATTGGATGATACCATTGAAGTTGAGATTCGTGATGATGATATCAAGATGGATACATTCCGTTCAGGTGGTGCTGGTGGTCAGAACGTCAACAAGGTTTCTACAGGTGTGCGTTTGACCCACATTCCAACGGGTATTGTTGTAGCTTCAACGGTTGACCGTACACAATACGGAAACCGCGACCGTGCGATGAAGATGCTTCAAGCTAAGCTCTATCAAATGGAGCAAGAAAAGAAAGCAGAAGAAGTGAATGCTTTGAAAGGTGATAAGAAAGAAATCACTTGGGGAAGTCAAATTCGCTCATACGTTTTCACGCCATATACCATGGTTAAAGATCACCGTACAGGCTACGAAGTTGCCCAGGTTGATAAGGTAATGGATGGAGATATTGAAGGCTTCATCGATGCCTACCTCAAGTGGCGCATGGAAGAATAGTAATAACATACTTATTTTAAGTATTAAGATACTCTATCTCAATGAAAGGAAGGCGTTCAGCTACTGTAGTAGTTGAAAACTGACATTATGGCTCTTATTGAATTAAAAGATGTTACTAAGAAGTATGATAAGTCAACAACAGCCCTTAGACACATTGATTTGTCTGTTAACTCTGGGGAGTTTGTTTACTTAGTCGGCCCTTCTGGTGCTGGTAAATCAAGTTTAATTCGCTTGTTCTACCAAGAAGAAAAATTAACGAGTGGTTCTATGAAGGTTGGAGAGTTTGATTTAACTCGACTTCGTAAGAAAGACGTTCCACTCTTGAGACGTTCCATTGGAGTTGTTTTCCAGGATTATAAACTCCTTCCAAAGAAAACAGCTTTTGAAAATGTTGCTTATGCCATGGAAGTTATTGGTGAGAAACCTCGTCATATCAAGAAACGAGTGGCAGAAGTACTCGAGTTGGTTGGTCTTAAACACAAGATGCGTTCGTTTCCAAATCAATTGTCTGGTGGTGAGCAACAGCGTGTCGCTATTGCGCGTGCTATTGTAAATAATCCAAAAGTGTTGATTGCGGATGAACCAACAGGAAACTTGGACCCAGAGATTTCTTGGGAAATTATGCAGGTCCTTGAACGTATTAACTTGCAAGGGACTACCATTATAATGGCAACCCATAACTCAACTATCGTTAATAACCTTCGTCATCGTGTCGTAGCGATTGAAGAAGGACGTATTGTTCGTGATGAAGAGGAAGGAGAGTACGGTTACCATGATTAGACGCTTTTTCCGCCATTTAGGAGAATCAATCAAGAATCTCAAACGTAATTTGTTGTCGACACTTACGGCAGTATTTTCGGTAATGATCGTTCTTTCACTTTTAGGTGTCTTTGGCTCTGTTATCTTAAATACACAGAAATTGGCTTCAGATATTGAAAAGAATATTCAGGTCAATGTCTACTTGGATCCAGATTCATCAGATGCCTCGAAAACAGTCAAGGAACTTTCTGGACAGATTGTTGCTAATAAAGACTACCATAAGATTTATGATGCTTTGACCAAAATCAAAGGTGTAGATAAGGTTACTTTCTCTAGCAAAGAAGAACAAAAGAAACAGCTCATTGAAACAATGGGGTCAAGTTTCGAAACAGCGACAGGGGATGCTAACCCACTATCTGATGTTTACATCGTTCAAACGAAATCACCAGATGATGTCAGTCGAGTTGCTAAGGAAGCTAAAGCCATTCAGGGCGTTGATAATGCTAACTTTGGTGGGTCAGATACTGAAATTCTGATGTCTACTATGAAACGTGTTCAATTTTGGGGAATTATTGCCACAGCTCTTTTAACGATTGTGGCTGTCCTATTGATTTCAAATACCATCCGTATTACCATTATGTCACGTGCGACTGAAATTCAAATCATGCGTTTGGTAGGTGCCAAGAATTCATATATTCGTCGTCCCTACTTGATGGAAGGCGCTTGGATTGGTGCACTTGGTGCTATCATTCCTTCAGGCCTCATTTATCTTTTGTATCACATGGTTTACTCATCTTTGAACCCTGATTTTGTCAAAGGTGGTATTTCGATGTATGATCCAGAGTGGTTTGTTTATGCGGTTATCGGAACCCTCTTTGCAGTCGGTATCATTATCGGTTCGATTGGGTCACGTATGGCAATGCGCCGTTATTTGAAATACTAAAGAGATTAAAGGAGAACCAATTTGGTTCTCTTTTTGTTTTGTCCGGAGATTCAGAAAAGCAGATTTTCAACTATATCTCAAAATCGTTTGCTCAAAGCCCAAATCCAAACCCATATTTGGTATAATATTAAAAAACATTGGAAAAGAGATGCATTATGACAAAGTTAGCTACCATTTGTTATATTGACAATGGAAAGGAGCTTTTGCTCCTACATCGTAATAAAAAGCCTAATGATGTTCATGAAGGAAAGTGGATTTCTGTTGGGGGAAAACTAGAAGCGGGAGAAACGCCTGACGAATGTGCTCGTCGTGAAATTCTCGAGGAAACCCATTTTACAGTGACTGAGATGGATTTTAAAGGGATGATTACCTTTCCAGAATTTACCCCCGGTCATGATTGGTATACCTATGTCTTTAAGGTAACTGGTTTTGAAGGAGAACTCATCTCAGATGAGGAGTCTCGTGAAGGAACGCTTGAATGGGTACCATATGATGAGGTCTTATCTAAACCAACTTGGGAAGGTGACTACGAGATTTTCAAGTGGATTCTTGAAGATAAGCCTTTCTTCTCTGCAAAATTTGTCTATGATCATAACCAAAACTTAGTAGACAAGACTGTAACCTTTTATGATAAATAGGGAGGAACTATGAAGCGTAAAAAAACAGAACATTTTTCAGAAACATGGTTTTTTAAGTGGATATTGAATAATCAGGCTGTTGTAGCCTTTTTCATCTTACTTTTGATTGGTTTGACGGTTTTGATTTTCACCAAGATTAGTCCTATTTTTTCACCCGTCATCCAGTTTATGACCATTATTATGTTGCCATTGGTTATTTCCATGCTCCTTTATTATTTAATAAAACCTTTGGTACTACTTGTAGAAAGAACTGGACTAAACCGAACCATCTCTATCTTAGTCATCTACGCTATCCTTGGTTTGCTCTTGGTTTGGGGAATTTCGACGGCTATTCCTAGCTTACAAAATCAAATTTTGATCCTAATAAGAAATGCACCCTCATATATTGCACGTGCCAATAGTGAGACGGAACGTTGGATTAATCTCCCTATTCTTTCTAACTTCCATGGTGATCTAGAGTCCATGCTTAGTGATTTCTCAGCGAGAATGGTCAACTATGCTGAGAACTTTTCTTCATCTGCTCTGACATGGGTTGGGACTTTTGCGAGCACAGTAGCAAGGGTGACAGTAGCTATCATTTTGGCACCTTTCATTCTCTTCTACCTTTTAAGAGATAGCCAAAAGATGAAACATAGCTTTGTCTCAGCCTTACCAACTCGCTTTCGTGAAACAACTGTTCGTATGCTTTCAGATATTAATAGTCAGCTCGAAGGGTATGTTCAAGGCCAGGTTACAGTCGCTATTGTCGTTGCCATTATGTTCTGTATTATGTTTAAGATTGTAGGTCTTCGATATGGTATGACTTTTGGTATTATGGCAGGTTTTCTAAACATGGTTCCTTATCTAGGAAGTTTTCTTGCGATGGTACCAGTTGTAATCATGGGACTGGTGCAAGGACCTGCTATGCTGATCAAGGTCCTCATCATTTTTGTCATTGAGCAAACTATTGAAGGACGTTTTGTTTCTCCACTTGTTTTGGGAAATAAACTAAGCATTCACCCGATTACCATTATGTTTATTCTCTTGACAGCAGGCTCTCTGTACGGTGTTTGGGGCGTCTTATTGGGGATTCCAATTTATGCCTCTGTCAAGGTTGTTGTTAGAGAGATTTTTGATTGGTACCGTTCTGTAAGTAATCTTTATCAAGATGATCTAGAAAATGAAGGACAAAAAGACGATGTTAAATAGTGAAAAAATGGTTGCCTCTATTGGAAACCAAGATTTAGACCACGCAGACAAATATTTTAAAAAAGCTTTACGAGAAGATCCTGCAGAGGTTCTTGTTGAGTTAGGTCAATACCTAGAGTCTATTGGTTTCTTACCACAAGCACAGGAAATTTACGAAAAAGTTCGTTTTGATTTTCCAGAGGTTAATGTCAATCTAGCACAAATTGCAGCCGAAGATGGTGATATTGAAGAGGCCTTTCTTTATTTGGATGCCATACCTGAAGACTCTGACGACTATTTGTCTGCTTTAATTGTAAAGGCAGACCTCTATCAAATGGAGGGCTTAACTGATGTGGCACGTGATAAGTTGTTGGAGGCAAGTCAATTATCAGATGACTCATTGATTATTTTTGGTTTGGCTGAGATGGAATTTGAACTTGGAAATTTTGAACAAGCTATTCAATACTATGCTAAATTAGATAATCGTGACCTCCTGGCAATGACTGGCGTTTCTACTTATGAACGCATTGGTAAGGCTTATGCCAGTCTTGGTAAGTTTGAAGCTGCTCGTGAATTTTTGGAAAAAGCTATTGAAATTGAATACGATGATACCATTGCTTTTGAGTTAGCCACTTTGCTCTATGATCAAGAAGAGTATCAAAAAGCTAATTTTTACTTTAAGCAGATAGAAACCATGTCTGCTGACTTCGAGGGTTATGAGTATTTTTACGCCTTGTCCTTACATGCAGAACATAAAACTGAAGAAGCATTACGTATGGCACAACAAGGGATTTCAAAAAATGCTTTTGATGTTCAATTACTTTTGTTAGCATCACAGTTATCCTATGAGTTGCATGACACTCAATCTGCTGAATCTTATCTGAAGCAAGCCTTACCACTAGCTGAGGACCAAGATGAGATTGTTCTACGTTTAAGTACTCTCTATTTGGAAGAAGAACGTTACGAGGATCTAGTAGCTTTAGCCGATTACGAAGTTGATTCTGTTTTGGCTCGCTGGAATATTGCCAAGGCCTACCAAGCACTTGATGATGAAGAAGAAGCTTTTCAAATCTATCAAGATTTGGCTACAGATTTATCTGAAAATCCTGATTTCCTCCATGATTATGCATATATCCTGCGTGAATTTGGTTACAGAGATCAGGCGCGTGCAACGGCAGAAAAATACCTTGCCTTAGTTCCAGATGATGTCAATATGCAAACATTTCTTGAGGATTATTAAGATGCGAAAGGCTTTAATTCTTGGTTTAAAGAGAGGGAGAGATACATTGAGCTTGTTCACTCCCTCTTTTTTTATTTCTCTATTTATGTTATGATTTTATTAGAACCCATAAGGAGTAAGTATGGTTAAGAGAGATTTAATTCGAAATATTATCATAGCAGTTCTTGCCATTGTAGTGATTTTGTTGTTAAGAGCATTTGTCTTTTCAACACACCGTGTGACTGAAGGTCAGGCGAATGACTATATTCATGCTGGTGATTATGTTACTTTCAATAAAAATGTTGAACCTCAGAAAAAAGATTTTATTCTTTATACAGTTAATGGCAAGGAATATATTGGTCGTGTTATTGCTGATGAGGGCAAGAGCGTGACAGCTATGGATGATTTCCTTTATGTCAATGATAAGTCAGTTGACGAAGCCTATATTAGCAAGGATAAATCAGCTTATTTGGCGACAGTTTCACCTGGAAACTTCTTCACTGATGATTTTTCCATTGCAACATTGACAGATAATAAACAAACTAAGATTGAAAAGGGTCAATATCTTGTACTGAACGATAACCGTCGTAATACAGATGATAGTCGTAAGTTTGGTCTTATTGAAAAGGACCAAATTAAAGGTGTTATCTCTTTCAGATTGTATCCTCTATCACGTTTTGGTTTCGTTGATGTCGATTAATATTTCAATACTACTAAAAAAGCTAGGAACTTTTGACAAGTTTCTAGCTTTTTTTTGCGAATAAATTGGTGAAGGTTTATTTTAAGACTTTATGATGCTGATAGTTTCATCGTCTTAAAATGAATTAGCAGAAATTGTAAGTAGAAAAGGAAATTAAGATGCAATTAGGATTTCATTTTGGATTTAAGAAAAGCAAAGCTTATGGACTGTGCGGTGTTATGCTAGCAATCTTATTTTTAGGCATGTCTGGTCACTCGGCGAAAGCAGATGAAATGTTATCACCAACTGACACATCTTCAACTTTGAAAGAAAGTACAGAGAATCACGAGGCGAGTTATTCTGAAGTAGGAGTACACGATAATTCAACGAGTCAAATGAATCTACAAAGTGAAAAGGTATTAGAGGAGGAGCAAACAAGTCTGGCAGATTCTTCAAAAATAGCTGTCTTAACCAATAGTTCTGTGACCACAAGCTCTTATCAAGAGGCAGATGAACTTAGCGAAATTGATCAAAATCAAAGTCATTTTCTTAGTGCTATTAAGCAAGGAGCTATGGATGGAGCCAAGGAAGGAGTTCTTCCCTCTATTACGGCAGCACAAGCTATCCTAGAAAGTGGTTGGGGAAGCTCTGAACTTGCTAAGGCTCCCAACAATAATCTTTTTGGCATTAAGGATTCAGAGGACTGGAATGGAGAAATTGTGACTGTGCCTACCCAGGAATATGTTAATGGTGACTATATCACCGTCAATGCAGCTTTTCGAAAATATACCTCATGGAATGATAGCGTAGTAGACCATGCAAAATTTTTTACGAGTACCGAGTGGCGAAAAAACAATTACCGAAAAGTTGTGAATGAAACAGATTATCGCGTTGCGGCTCAGGAACTTAAGAATGCAGGATATGCGACAGATCCAAGTTATCCCGGAAAACTTATCTCTTTGATTGAAGCCTATAAACTTTATGAATGGGATGCAGTAAGTAATACGACCAATTCTGTCCTTGAAAATGAAGGAGTAGAGAGCCAAGATCCCAAAGCGGACCTTGCCATCACTGGTCTCAACAATGCTACGGGTAGCTATGATCTTGTCATTTCAAATTTAGTTGCCCCACGAGGTTTTAAAGAAGTCTTGGTTCCAACCTGGTCAGAAAAGAACGGCCAAGATGATATCATCTGGTACAAGGCAGCTAAGCAAGCTAATGGAGACCATAAGGTAACCGTTCGTTCAAGCAACCATAAGGGTGATAGCGGTCTTTATAATTCTCATGTCTATTTGGTTGACAATGATGGTAAATACATTGGCCTAGGTGGGAAACAAGTGACACTTGATATTACTAAGACTCAAGGAACCTTAACTATTGCTAACAATGATAAAAATCGTGGGACCTTTGATGTTCTTATCACCAATCTGACGAATCTAAGTGGTATTTCAGGTGTCCTTATCCCAGTCTGGTCTGAGCAAAATGGTCAGGATGATCTTGTTTGGCATAATGCCACTAAACAGGATGATGGTTCTTACAAGGTGACTATTTCAGCAAGCCAACACAAGTGGAATTCAGGCAAGTACATCGTTCATGGCTATATTGTTGATGCTTCAGGTAAGAATATCGGCTTTGGGGCAACTTCAGCTGATGTGGTGGCACCTAAGAAAATCGGTTCAGCATCAAGTGGGAACTACGATGTTTTAAATAAGATTGTCTATCTCGATGCTGGTCATGGTGGCTATGATCCAGGAGCTTCTTACTTTGGTATCTCTGAAAAGAGCTTGACCTTGGCTATCCAAAGCCGCGTGAAAGCTAAACTAGAAGCAGAAGGCTATCAAGTTGTAACCACTCGCACAAGTGATACCTATGTTGACTTGACGGATCGCTCTCGTGCAGCCAATGCTTCTGAATCAGATATCTTCGTAAGTATCCACATCAATGCTTCAGGAAGTTCAGCAGCACAAGGAATCGAGACTTATTATTACCAACCTTATGCAGAATACCCATCACGTATTAATGCGACCTACCATGCCAATTCAACTCGATTGAGCATGAGTGATACCTTGGCCAATGCCATCCAGTCTAGCCTGATTAATGCGACTGGTGCTCAGAACCAAGGTGTGAAACGTCAAACCTTTGCGGTCTTGC
>NZ_KV794119.1:0-38971 GCF_001808655.1 Streptococcus sp. HMSC078H03 | reverse complement strand
TGAATACCTCTGCTTATCAGGAGACTTTAGCTAACGCAATCGTGGCAGGTATTAAGTCTTACTACGAAAAAGAATCTAAAGTTTAAGTTATACGTTAACCCATCATTATGATGGGTTTTTATGCTATAATTGAGGTAAATACTAAATACAACAAAAGGAGTGCTTATGGCCTACGATTTACTCTTAGAGCGTTTTTTACGTTACGTAAAAATCAATACACGTAGTGATGAAAATGCAACAAGAACGCCAACAACACAAAGTCAGGTGGATTTTGCCTTGAAGGTTTTAAAACCAGAATTAGAAGAACTAGGTTTAAGTAATATCCATTATTTGGAAAGTAATGGATACCTAGTGGCAACCCTTCCGGCTAACGATGACCAGTTAACACGTAAGATTGGTTTTATCTCTCATATGGATACCGCTGATTTTAATGCAGAGGGAGTGTCACCGCAAGTCATTGACTCTTATGATGGAGGTATCATTCCTCTTGGAAATTCAGGTTATAACCTAGACCCAGCTGATTTTCCAAATCTCAAGAATTATGTCGGTCAGAAACTTATTACGACAGATGGTACCACTCTTCTTGGGGCTGATGATAAGTCAGGTATTGCTGAGATTATGACAGCCTTGGCTTATTTGAAGGCTCATCCTGAAATCAAACATTGTGAGATTCGTGTAGGCTTTGGTCCTGATGAAGAAATTGGAATCGGTGCAGATAAATTTGATGTCGAAGATTTTGATGTCGATTTTGCCTACACAGTTGACGGTGGACCTTTGGGTGAATTACAGTATGAAACTTTCTCTGCAGCAGGAGCAGAACTTACCTTCCACGGACGCAATGTCCACCCTGGAACAGCAAAAGACCAAATGGTTAATGCCTTGCAGTTGGCAATTGATTTTCATAATCAGTTGCCAGCAGAAGAACGCCCTGAGTTGACAGATGGCTATCAAGGTTTCAACCATCTTCAAACCATGACAGGTACTGTTGAGGAAGCAAATCTTTCTTATATCATCCGTGATTTTGAAACAGAGTCTTTTGAAAATCGTAAAGCAGTCTTCCAAAAAATTGCTGACGAAATGAATAAAGCTCATGGTCAGACACGAGTTGATTTGGTACTTAAAGATCAATACTATAATATGCGTCAGGTTATTGAAAAAGATATGACGCCTGTTGAGTTGGCTAAGGGCGTTATGGAGGAATTGGAAATTACGCCAGTTATTGAACCTATTCGTGGTGGAACAGATGGCTCGAAGATCTCATTTATGGGTATTCCAACTCCAAACCTTTTTGCTGGTGGCGAAAATATGCATGGTCGTTATGAGTTTGTTTCCTTGCAGACAATGGAAAAAGCCGTAGATGTTATTCTTGGAATTGTCAGTAAACCTTAATTGAGCTTGCTAAATACTGATTTTATGGTAAAATTAGAAGTAATGGAGGTGCTGAGATGATAAAAATTTTCGGCAAGTATCGTTACCATTGGCAACCCGAATTATCTTGGCTGATTATCTACTGGTCTTTAGCCATCACGCCAATCTTTATTGCGGCGGCCCTTCTATTCGAGTTGTACTCGGTGCCCTCACATATTTTGATGCTCTTCACTATTTTCGTTGCCTTGTTTGGTTTAGGTTTCCATCGATACTTTATTATTGAAGATCATGGGATTCTGCGTATTGTTTCTTTTAACATTTTTAAACCACGCAAAGTGAAAATTAGTGATATTGAAAAAGTCGAAGTGATTAAAACTGGCTTGTGCCTTATTTTTAAAAATGGTAAAAAACGTCGGTTTTATATGAGAAAGTGGCCTAAGAAATATTTCTTAGATGCATTAGCCCTTCACCCTGATTTCAAAGGTGAGGTAGAGCTATTGGATCATATGACTAACTTTGATTACTTTGCCTTTTATGAGGAATCAAAAAAAGCCCTGAAGCTTAAACTTCGCAAATAAGGGCTTTAGTGGGACAAGACTTGACGGCAGTCAAAGTCTCAGGGCTATTTTCAATAATTTGATTGAGTTGGTCGCTGTCTCTGAACCTAACAATACCTTCGTCATCATAATCAAAGACGGGAGAGTAGGTTTGGCACAAACCACAAGCGATACATTTTTCTGGAATTAATGATACTTTCATAGTATTATTTTAAAATAGATTTATTGTTTTTACAAGGAGAATATCATGAGTAAAAAACCATGGGAAGATAAGGTTTCTGATGAAGAGTTGGAAGAAGTAGTTGACGCTGATTTTCTAGATGATGAAGATGAGTTTGAGGATTATGAAGATCTTGAAGAAGAGGATGTCACTCCTTCAGATGAAAAACGCGAAAAAGGTGGCGGCTTCATTAATTCATCATTCTTGACAGTCTTGCTTGGATTATTCTTTGTTATTGTTGTATGTATTTTGTTCTTTGTTTTCTATACTTCAAATGTTGGTGGAAACAAAACTGCGGAATCTAAGGAATCATCTGGATTCTACTCATCTTCAACTAGCAAAGTTGTTAAATCTTCATCTAGCAAGAAAGACTCAAACAAAGATGAGGAAAGTGAGAAATCTACTGCAGAAAAATCTTCAAAAGAGAAATCATCTTCAACTAAAGCATCAAGCTCTTCTAAACATGTAGAAAAAGAAGATGCAACTGAGTCAGCTGAGACAGCACCATCAAGTGCTACGGCAGCAGCAGATGGTTCATCAATTGTTGTTCAATCTGGTGAAGGTGCTGGTTCTATCGCTGCACGTGCAGGTATCTCTGTAGATGAATTGGAACGTCTTAACCCTGATCACATGACAAGTGGTTACTGGTATGCTAACCCAGGTGATGTGGTTAACGTTCAATAATTTTAAAAGCAAAGGAACATCATGAAAGATATTAGAATTGCTATTGATGGTCCTGCGTCAAGTGGAAAAAGTACAGTAGCCAAGATTATTGCAAAAAATCTTGGCTATACTTATCTTGACACAGGTGCTATGTACCGATCTGCAACTTATTTGGCCTTGCAGAATGGTTTGACTGAGGAAAATGTACCAGAAATTTTGGAGCAACTATCTCAACATCCGATTTCATTCGGAAAAGCAGCAGATGGTAGTCAGCAAGTTTATGTTGGTGATGTTGATATTACACACCCCATTCGTGATAACCAAGTCACAAATAATGTTTCTTGGGTAGCAGCTATTCCTGAAGTGCGTCAAGAACTCGTTGCCCAACAACAACGTATTGCTCAAGATGGTGCTATTATCATGGATGGTCGTGATATTGGGACCGTGGTTTTGCCTGATGCAGAACTCAAAATTTTCTTGATTGCTTCAGTTGATGAACGTGCGGAACGTCGTTATAAGGAAAATATCGAAAAAGGTATTCCCGCTGACCTTGAGACTTTGAAGAAAGAAATTGCTGAACGTGACTATAAAGATAGTCATCGTAAGGTTTCACCTCTTAAACCAGCGGAAGATGCCATCACTTTTGACACTACAGGTGTATCTATTGATGGTGTTGTGGAATTTATTCAAGAAAAAGCAAAAAAAATTATTGACAAAGGATGACTCACTTGTTATACTATTAACAATGAGAAAAGCAGAAGTGAGAACTTCTCGCCTTGCGACTTAGGTTGTCTGGCCCAACATGTCAAATCCCTATGGGGATATTATGTGTGCGGGCTTGTATATCAAGTCCGCTTTGTTTTTCTCTAAAAAAATAAAGAGGTGAAGATCATAGCTAAGAAAGATCTATTCATTAACGATGAAATTCGCGTTCGCGAAGTTCGTCTTGTTGGTCTTGATGGTGAACAATTGGGAATTAAACCATTGTCAGAAGCGCAAGCTATTGCAGATGATGCAAATGTTGACTTGGTTCTCATCCAACCACAAGCTACGCCACCTGTTGCGAAGATTATGGACTATGGTAAGTTCAAATTTGAGTATCAAAAGAAACAAAAAGAACAACGTAAGAAACAAAGCGTTGTTACCGTTAAGGAAGTTCGTTTGAGTCCAGTTATTGATAAAGGTGACTTTGAAACTAAACTTCGTAACGGCCGTAAGTTTCTTGAAAAAGGAAACAAGGTTAAAGTTTCTATCCGATTCAAAGGTCGTATGATTACTCACAAAGAAATCGGAGCTAAGGTCTTGGCGGAATTTGCTGAAAAAACGCAAGATATTGCGATTATTGAGCAAAGAGCGAAGATGGATGGACGTCAAATGTTCATGCAACTTGCACCAATTCCTGACAAAAAATAATTGTCAAACTAACACTATTTTAAGAGGAGAATTTTAAAATGCCAAAACAAAAAACACACCGCGCATCAGCTAAACGTTTCAAACGTACAGGTTCAGGTGGATTGAAACGCTTCCGTGCCTTCACATCTCACCGTTTCCACGGTAAAACTAAAAAACAACGTCGTCACCTTCGTAAAGCGTCAATGGTACATTCAGGTGACTTTAAACGTATCAAATCAATGCTTTCACAAATGCGTTAATCCGCTACAAGCATTACAAATTAACTAAACTAGAATTAATTCGGAGGAATATATAAATGGCTCGTGTTAAAGGTGGCGTTGTATCACGCAAACGTCGTAAACGTGTATTGAAACTTGCTAAAGGTTACTATGGTGCAAAACACATCTTGTTCCGTACTGCAAAAGAACAAGTAATGAACTCTTACTACTATGCATACCGTGACCGTCGTCAAAAGAAACGTGATTTCCGTAAACTTTGGATCACACGTATCAATGCGGCAGCTCGTTTGAACGGTTTGTCATACTCACAATTGATGCACGGTTTGAAATTGGCTGAAATCGAAGTTAACCGTAAAATGCTTGCTGATTTGGCAGTTAACGATGCAGCAGCTTTCACAGCTCTTGCAGATGCAGCTAAAGCAAAACTTGGTAAATAAGAATTAAGATGGGTTTTACCCATCTTTTTTTATGGAGGTATCTATGATTCGTTTAGCAAGAGCAGAAGATATTCCAAGATTACAGGAGTTATTGGGGCAGATTCTTCTAGTGCATCATTATGCACGTCCTGATGTATTTAAGTCAGAGGGCAGTAAATATACAGATGGAGAGTTAGAAGCAGTGATTAATGATCCGACTAAACCCATTTTTGTATATGAGGATGAAGAAGGCCGTATCTTAGGTCATCTATTCTTAATGATTAAAGAAGTATCTGATAATAATGGTCCACTAAAGGCTGTTAAGACTCTTTTTGTTGATGATTTATGCGTTGATAAGGAGGCTCGAGGTCAAAAATTAGGAGAGAAGCTTTATCAATTTGCCTTGGACTATGCTAAGGAGCTAGGTTGTTATAATCTGACACTTCACGTATGGAATGATAATGAGGGAGCTGTACGTTTTTACGAACGTTTAGGTATGAAACCGAGATATACTGAAATGGAAACTATCCTAAAATAATACGTTTTCATGAGAGAAATTTAACTTACGAGGAATAAAAATTTTTGATATGCTGAGAGAGAGGTTTTAGAAATGGAGAATTTTAATGCCTCGTAATTTTAAAGAAGCTTTGCTTTTTACGATTTTAATGTGTGGAATGATGGTCTGTGGGATGAGTCTCTGGAATCTTCTTATCCTTGATTGGACTGGAGTTGTTCCCTTTGCTTGGGGTCACTTTTTCCAAGGTTATCTTCCTGGATTTGTAGTTGCTTTCTTACTGGATATGCTTTTGGTAGGACCACTAGCCAAGACAATTGCATTTGCAATTTTACATAAAGTAAAAGCCCATGATAAACGATGGGCGAAGATTTTAGTGATTTCTGGAACCATGGCGCTATTCATGGTAACCTTTATGTCGCTCTATGGATTAGTGTACAACGGTCAGTCGGTGACATTTTCATCCTATGGTCGTGCTTGGTTGACAAATGTTATCATGGCCTTACCACTTAATTTTCTAGTAGTTGGTCCCATCTCACGCTTTATCTTGGGAAAACTGCAAAAACCATTGCCTGGTGAAGAAGTTGTAGAGAATTTTGAAGACGATGACGAATTACCAACTATAATTTAAGTATAGAACTGGAGAGAAACTCCAGTTTTTTTATATTAAAAGCAGCCACGGATGTGACTGCTTAATGATGATTAGTTTTTCTTTTTCATTTCACCATGTGGGTAGTAAGTTCCCTCTGGCATATCGTTAATGAAAACATGAATAGCTTCTTTAGGGGCTTTTGCAACACGTGATACAACCTCAGTAACTTCACGAGCAAGTTCGATTTTTTGTTCTTCAGTACGACCTTCAAAGAGATCAATTTTTACAAATGGCATAATACATCTCCTTAGTTTTGATAGTCCTATTATAGCATTAATTAAGAGAATATTCTAAAGTTTTTGGAAATTCTTGTAATGATATTATCGTAATGCTAAAATGCGAATGATTTCAATAGTAAAGCCTAAAGTAAAAAGAGGCCGGTAGCTAAGAGAAAGTGTTCCTAGTTGAAAGCAATAGTATTACTTTTGATTCGATCATTACTGATTTAAGAAATGTTTCACATGCTATTCGAAATAGTAAGGCGTCTTGTGATGATAGGTAAGAGATAGCATTTTTTATTGGCTTTATTTATAAAGGATGAAAACTCTTACTAAAAATGGTAAAATAATGCTAACTAGAGACAGTAAGGAGTAAATTATGACAATTGATTTTCGTGCCGAAGTTGATAAGCGCAAAGATGCTTTGATGGAGGACCTTTTTGGTCTTTTGCGTATTAACTCAGAACGTGATGATAGTAAGGTTGATGATAAGCACCCATTTGGTCCTGGACCAGTAAAAGCTTTGGAACATTTTCTTGCTTTAGCAGAACGTGACGGCTATAAAACTCGTAATATCGATAATTATGCTGGTGACTTTGAATTTGGTCAAGGTGATGAAGTTTTGGGTATCTTTGCCCACTTGGATGTGGTTCCAGCTGGTAGTGGTTGGGATACAGCTCCTTATGAACCTGTAATCAAAGACGGTAAACTTTATGCCCGTGGGTCATCAGATGATAAAGGCCCAACAATGGCTTGTTACTATGCCTTGAAAATTATTAAAGAACTCGAGCTTCCAGTATCTAAGCGTGTGCGCTTCATTGTTGGTACTGATGAAGAATCTGGTTGGGGCGATATGGAATATTACTTCGCTCATAATGGATTGAAAGATCCTGATTTTGGTTTTTCACCTGATGCAGAATTTCCAATCATCAATGGTGAAAAGGGAAATATTACAGCTTATCTCCATTTTGAAGGTCAAAATGATGGGGACTTTAGTCTTGTGTCCTTTAATGGTGGTTTGCGTGAAAATATGGTTCCTGAATCAGCAAGTGCAGATTTTACTGGACCTATCACTTTGAAAGAACTTGAAGCCAAATTAGCCGACTTTGTTTCGGAACAAGAAGTAACTGGTCAAGTGACCGAAGAAGCAGGTGTTTTCCATGTGACTATTCATGGGAAATCAGCTCATGGTATGATGCCTCAAAATGGTATTAATGGAGCAACCTACTTGGCACTCTTCCTTAGTCAATTTGATTTCCAAGGCAATGCTAAAACGTATTTGGATATAATTGCTGAAACACTTCATAAGGATTTCTTCGCTGAAAAGACAGGTCTTGCTTATACAGATCCTAAGATGGGTGAATTGACCATGAATGCAGGTGTATTTAACTTCTCTAAGGAATCAGAAGAAAATACGATTGCTCTGAATTTCCGCTATCCTCAAGGGGTTGATACGGACTCTATTAAGGCTGATCTTGAAAAACTCGAAGGTCCTAAGGCGGTTAGTCTCTCAGAACACGGTCATGTGCCACACTATGTACCAGTTGATGATCCTATGGTAGAGACTCTTCTTTCAGTCTATGAGAAACAAACAGGTCTTAAAGGTCATGAACAAATTATTGGTGGCGGAACATTTGGACGTCTCCTCAAACGTGGTGTTGCCTATGGAGCTATGTTCCCTGGTTATGTCAACACGATGCACCAAGCAAATGAGTTTACTGAGGTTGAAGACTTGTACCGTGCTGCTGCCATTTATGCAGAAGCTATCTATGAGTTAATCAAATAAAAAAGAGAGACAGTTTTGTCTCTTTTTTGAGGAGGAAAATATGGAAACACTTGAAGAATTAACACAAGCAATCATGTCCGATGAACAAAATAAAGCTTTTACGGAAAAAGGTATAAAACCCTTGTTTACCATTCCAAAAACGGCACGAATTAATATCGTAGGACAAGCTCCTGGTATTCGTGCCCAAGAGTCCGGCCTTTACTGGAATGATCCTAGCGGTGATAATCTCAGGGATTGGATGGGTGTTTCACGCGAAGAATTTTATGAATCTGGCATGTTTGCTATTGTGCCAATGGATTTTTATTTCCCAGGTCATGGGAAATCAGGTGATTTACCTCCTCGCAAAGGATTTGCAGATAAGTGGCATGAGAAAGTTCTTGCTTTAGCTCCTGATATTCAATTGACGATTTTAGTAGGTAACTATGCACAGCGTTACTATTTACATCAAAAATCGTCGGCAAAATTAACGGATACAGTTAAGCATTACAAAGATTACCTTCCTGAGTTTTTCCCTCTCGTTCATCCCTCTCCACGAAATAATATTTGGCAAGCCAAAAATCCATGGTTTATGGAAGAAGTAGTTCCAGATTTGAAGGCCTTGGTCAAAAAAATCTTAAGTCAATGATTTCTGATATATAAACTTGGATTGTCATTAGGTATTGTTATCAAATTAATGAAGCAACATTCAGAACATGTCCAAATGGTATAAAAATTTGAGCCCCTTGGGGCTTTTTTTGATGCTATAACAAAAATAGTTGCAAAAATAATTAACAAAATTTTAATACTTAGCTTATACAGTGCAATTTAATTCTAATTTTCAGAAGAAGTAACATATAAAATTAAGGTAGCTATCCTTTTAAACTAAAGAATCAATTAAATAATACTTATAAATTGAAAATGAGTGTAAATTTTTAAAAATATTAAGACAATTCCATTGACAGAAAGTTTAAAAGTGATAGACTTTAGGTGTTAAGAAAATTTAGAAGGAAATTTGTGATATGGGAAGAAAAGATTCACAACGTTTTTCAATCAGGAAGTATAGCTTTGGGGCTGCTTCTGTTCTTTTGGGTACAACCATTCTTGCGATGGGGGCAACTGGTGTACATGCAGATGAGGTTTCAACTTCAGCTGCTACTGATACACCACTTAGTGCTTCTGTACTAACAGACACTGCTGCTGATCCGGCAACGACTGTTGATCATTCAGAGAAGCAAGTTGTTTCTGTCAAAGAAGAAGGAAATACCACTGTAACAACAAGTGTTGTTACAACTGATAGTCTTGAGGATGCTAAAACTTCTGCGGTAAAAGAAGGGGTAGAAGTCGAAGAAACTGCACCTCAAACACATACATCCCTAGAGGGTGCTATTGCTGACAATCAAGTTCAATCAAAAGAGATTAACACGGTTGTTTCGGATTATCAGAAAGCAAAAGAAAACCACAAAAAAGATGTAGCTGAGTATGATAAAGCTAAGGCTGAGTACGATGCTAAAGTGGCCGAAAAAGCAGCAGCTGATAAAGCAAACGCTGCTTCTAAAGCACAGTATGATACTGATCAAGCTGCTTATGAAAAAGGGTTAGCTAAATACCAAGCTGATAATAAAGCCTATGATGTAGCATTGAAAGAGTATAATGCTCAAAAATTAACTTATGATTCTAAAGTAGCAGAAAAAGCAGCTGCCGATGCAGCTAATGCTAAGTCAGAAGCTGATTATAAGGTACAGTTGGCTGTTTATGAAACTGCTAAGAAGAACTATGAAGCTGCTATGGCTCAGTATAGCAAAGACAAGGCAAAATATGATGCTGAGAAGGAAGCTTATGATGCTAAAGTAGCTGAAAAAGTTCGTACAGAAATCGAAAACAAGGCTGCTCAAGAGCAGTATGAGAAAGATTTAGCTACGTATAATGCCGCTTATGAAAAATATCAAACCGATTTAGCTGCCTACAAGACTGCCAAAGTAGCCTACGATGCTAAAGTAGCCGAAAAAGCAGCAGCTGATGCAGCTAATGCAGAAGCTAAAGCTAAGTATGATGCGGAAATGGTCACTTACGAAGCAGCCTTGTCTGAATATAAGACAAATAAAGCTTTGTATGATGCCGCTCTAGCTGAATACAATACGAAAAAAGCAGCTTATGATGCTAAAGTAGCTGAGAAAACACAAGCAGAAATTACTGATAAGGCAGCTCAAGAGCAATATGAGAAAGATCTTGCTGCTTACAATACGGCTTACGAAAAATATCAAACTGATTTATCTGCCTACAAGACTGCTAAAGCAGCCTACGATGCCAAAGTAGCCGAAAAAGCAACTGCTGATAAGGCAAATGCGGAAGCTAAAGCCAAGTATGACGCAGAAATGGCTGTTTACAATACAGCTAAAGCGCAATACGATAAAGATTTACAAGAATATCAAGCTAAGAAAGCGCAATACGATAAAGATAAAGCAGCCTATGATCAACTTGTTGCTATTAAAGCAGAAGAAGATGCTGCAAAAGCTAAGTATGAGGTTGAGCTTGCAAAATACAATGTAGATTTAGAGCAATACGGCAAAGATTTTGCTACCTACCAAACAAAACTTGCTGAATATCAAACAGCTTTGACACAGTACAAAGATGCTAAAGCAGCCTATGATAAGTACATGAATGATAATGGTTTCCAAGATCTAAAAGATGTAGAAACTGTTCAAGATTTGACCTTCCAACGTGAAGGTGGAGCCATTCATACCATCGATGGCATCAGTGCTTATCTCACTCGTGATGCTCAAGCTCGTTTGAATACAAGCAATGTACATCAGTATGATTCCAATAAATTGGAAGCTTCAGATATTGTAGCAACTAGTCCTTGGGCCAATAATGAAACTGAGTATATTCAAGTTAAGGAAGGCGATAAATTTGTTGTTACTTATGATAACTTGAATCAGTCAAGCATGCGTGAAAATACGGATATGCATCCGATCAAGCGCGTGATTTATCGCTATGAAATTTTGAGTCTTCCATCAAATGACGGTAAAGGAATTGCAGCCGTTAGCTCAGACCCAACTGTAACACTAACAGTCGGTGCTTCAACAGACCAAAATAAACCAGTTAAGGTGGCTGTAGATGTTGAATTCTATGATGGTAATGGCAATAAGTTTGATTTGACACAGCACAATGCGATTGTAGCGTTGAACTCTCTTAACCACTGGACAGGTGCTTCTTATGTAGATAGTGGGGATAAACCTCGTGCCCTTACAGTAGAAGCCAAGGATAAAAATGGTAACACTGTTCGAGGAACTTGGAATCCATATGCAGATGGTTCATCAATGAGCATTGAAAACAATGCAGTTGTTGTTAAAAATGGAACAGCTGACTTTGGTACTGCTGACGTCACTATCTCTGCTGAAAACCCAATCAAGATTGTGGCACAAAAAGCAACGTGGAATGGTAGTGAATTTACAGTTAGTGAAGAA
The DNA here is from genome assembly GCF_001808655.1 of Streptococcus sp. HMSC078H03. Lineage (NCBI taxonomy): Bacteria > Bacillati > Bacillota > Bacilli > Lactobacillales > Streptococcaceae > Streptococcus > Streptococcus sp. HMSC078H03. The sequence continues at coordinate 27,503 of NZ_KV794119.1, read as the reverse complement.
ACTGTTATTGACGCAACTTCAGTCAATGTTTCAGGTGCTGGGAATGGTCACTCTATTGGAACAGCTGAGTTCACATTAGACGGTAAAGATGATGTGATTGGTTCTTACACTATTGATCCAACTTCAGGACGTATCATCTTTACTCCTAAGAAGAAATTTGAAAATGTAGAACACCAAGAATCTGTAAATGTTGGAAACAATAAATACATTCCAATTCCAAATTCAAGTGTTTCTTATGATTCTGCTACAAAAGAGGTGACATCATTTAAAGATAACCAATACATTGAACATGGATCTATCTTTAATGGTGAATCTTCAACGACTCTTGAAGGTTGGGACAATCCATCTTCTCCATACCTCTATTATGGTGGAGCAGGCTTGAAGATGGCTGATGGTCACTTGGTATTTACGGCCAATGGAGCTAATGCATCTGGTCAACCAACAGTATATTGGTTTGCGATTAACTCAAATGTTGGTATTCCAAAAAATCCAGGTGAGGCACCAAAAGAGCCAACAGCTCCTGAAGAACCAAAGGCTCCAACACCACCAACGATTACACTGGAAGTTCTTCCAGCAGTACCAACAGAACCAACTCCGCCAACAGCCCCTACGGCACCAACAGAACCTAACTATACAGTTGTTACAGTTGATGCTGAGGAGCCAAAAGCTCCAACAGAGCCTAAGGCTCCAACGCCACCAACTCCGACAGTTGTTGAAGTTCCAGCGGAGCCAAGCAAACCAGAAGAACCTAAAGCGCCAACACCACCGACAGAACCTAACTACACTGTGGTTACAGTTGATGCAGAGGAACCTAAGGCTCCAACAGAACCAAAAGCTCCAACGCCACCAACTCCAGCTTTAGTTGAAGTGCCAGTAGAGCCACGTAAGATTACGGCTCCAGTAGAACCTAAGGCTCCGACTCCACCTACACCAGTAGTTGTAGAGGTACCTGGTGAGCCAACAAAACCAACGCCACCAACAGAGCCAACAGCTCCAACACCACCAACTATGGTCACAGTTAATGTTCCTAATAAACCTGTTTCACCTAAAGAACTTGTAGCTCCTAAGGTCAAATGGCATAAAAATTATCTTGTTGAGCGCGTAACACGTCCAGTACCAACGACGCCACCAACTCCTCAAAAACCGAAAACTCCTGGAACACCTACAGGACCAAGTGTTACACCAACTTCTTCTGTAGTTGTTAAGCAAGAAACAGAAAGAACTAATAGCGCCATATTGCCAGAAACAGGTGACTCTAACCAAAAATTAGCATCTGTAACAGGTCTAGGTTTGCTTTCAATGGCCCTTTCAGGTCTATGGTCAGCTCGCAAACGTAAACATTAATAAGATAAAATGAAAGATTAGGTTGTTTTGCCATGCAAGACAATCTAGTCTTTTTTTGTTACCTATTCTTTGCATATTATCGGTATAAATAAGTTTGAATGTTAAAACTAATAGGGGAAAGGAGAGGACATGATTTAGGTGAAATAGCTATCCTAAAGCTAAATATCGCAATGAAAAGTAAAATGAAAGCTTATAGTTGATTGTTTTTCATAATCTTTTCAATAAAAAAACATTAAAGCGAATTGGACTAGATATTATAAAATTAAACCACCTATTTGTATCGTAAACACTATTAATAATAGGGTTTTGTCTATCAAATATTTTGATATTAAAAAGTATTTGAATTTAAGAATCTAATCGAATTTAAAGGAATGGTTGTTTTTATGAGATATCTCAAATTGACATGGTTCTTTCTTTTGTTAGAATATGAACATAACTAAATATAGAAGGACGTAATTTAAATGGGGAAAAAGGAATTACAACGTTATTCACTCAGAAAGTCTAGCCTTGGTGCGGCTTCTGTTCTTTTGGGGACTGCAGTTCTTGCAGTAGGCGCTTCAAATGCAAGCGCTGATGAAGTAGCAACAACTACAGATTCAGCAACACCAGCAGTTGAAGCAACAGATGCTGTTGAAGAAAACACTTCTGCCGTAGCAGATTCAACTGAAAAGAAAGTTGTTAACGTTACTGAAGAAGGCAACAAAACTGTTACAACGAGTGAAGTAACAAATACAAGCTTAGAAGCTGCAAAAACAGCTGCAACTAACGAAGGGGTTGAGGTTAAGGAAGAACCTGCTCAAACCAAAGAAACTGTTGAAGCAGCTGCTGCAGATAATAAAGCACAAGCAGAGAAAATCAATACAGTCGTTTCTGATTATAAAGCGGCTAAAGAACAATACAAGTCAGATAAAGCTGACTATGATAAAGCAAAAGCAAACTATGATGCCAAATTAGCTGAGAAAGCACTTTCTGATAAAACAAATGCTGAAGCTCAGGCTAAATATGATACTGAAAAAACAGCTTATGATAAAGCTTCAGAGCAATACCAAATTGCTAAGCAAGCTTATGACTCAGCTCTTTCAGAGTACAAAACTAAGAAAGTTACTTATGATGCTAAGGTAGCAGAAAAAGAAGCCGCTGATAAAGAAAATGCGCTTTCTGCAGCTAAATACCAAGCAGAATTAGCAACATATAACCAAGCAAAAGCTGATTATGAAGCAGCCCTTGCTCAGTACAATAGCGATAAAGCCAAATACAACGCTGAAAAAGCTAACTATGATAATAAAGTAGCTGAAAAAGTTGTTACTGAAAAACGTAACGCTGAAGCTGAAGCTAAATATCAAACTGAGCTGGCAGCATACAATGAAGCAAAAGCTAAATATGATGTAGAAAAAGCAGCATATGACAAGAATCTTGAACTTTATAACGCTAAGAAAACAGCTTATGAAGCAGATCTTGAAACAAAACAAGCTATTGAAAAATACAATGCAGATGCTAAAGCTAAATACGAAGCTGCCTTGGTTGTCTACAATGAGCAAAAAGCTAAATATGACCAAGAGTACCTTGAGTATCAAAACAAATTAGCTGTCTACCAAACAGCACTTAAACAATACCAAGATGCTAAAACAGCTTACGATAAATACATGAATGATCCTGTATATCGTAACCTTAAAGATGCTGAAGTTGTTCAAGAATTGACTTTCCAACGTGAAAACGATGCGACACACAAAGTTGAAGGTGTAAGCAACTACTTGACAAAAGAAGCACAAGAGCGTCTTAACACAAGTAATGTTTTCCAATATGACTCTAACAAGTTACAAGCATCTGACATTGTTTCAAATAGTCCTTGGACAAACACTGAAGATGAGTGGATTCAAGTTAAAGAAGGTGACAAATTTGTTGTTACTTATGATGGCTTGAACCAATCAAGCATGCTTGTTGAAAATGAAGCATCAGCAATCAAACGTGTTGTATACCGTTACGAAATCGTTAGCCTTCCATCAAACGACGGAAAAGGTATCGCGAAAATCAGTAAGGATCCAACAGTAACTATGACAGTTGGAGCGTCAACTGATCAAGATAAACCGGTTAAAGTAGCTGTAGATGTTGAGTTTTACGATAAAGATGGTAAAATGTTCAACCTTAGTGAGCGTAAAGCTATCGTAGCACTTAACTCACTTAACCACTGGAACGGTGCAGCATATGTTGAAACATCTGAGCGCCCACGTCCACTTACAGTAGAAGCGAAAGACGTTAATGGTAATACTGTTCGCGGTACTTACAATCCTTACGCAGATGGTTCTACTTTGGCAATCCAAAACGGTGAAGTTGTTACAAAATCTGGTTATGCAGATTTTGGTGGAGCTACAGTTAACATTTCAGATGAGAACCCACTTAAGGTAGTGGTTCCTATCACTGACTGGAATGGTTCAGAATGGGTTGTCTCACGTGAAATTCCAACTGATGTAACAACTCTTAATGCTTCAGGTAGCGGTAATGGACACGCTCTTGGTAACCAAGATTATACGTTTGGTGATAAAGATGATGTTATTGGTTCATACAGCGTTTCTGCTGAAACTGGTTTGATTACATTCACACCTAAGAAAAAATACCAATCAACACGCCACCAAGAATATGTAAATATTGGTGATAACCAATTTATCGCTATTCCAAAATCATCAGTTACTTATGATGCTGCCACTAAAGAAGTAACATCAGTCAATGATAACCAATACATTGACCATGGTGCAGTCTTTAATGGTGAGACAACATCAGAATTGACAGGTTGGGATAACGCTGATTCACCTTACCTCTACTATGGAGGTGCAGGTATCAAGATGACTAATGGTCACTTGGTATTTACTGCTGAAGGTGCAAATGCTGATGGTGCACCAACAGTATATTGGTTCGCAATCAACTCTAATCTTGGTTTGCCTAAGAATCCAGGTGAAAAACCTGAAGAACCTAAGGCACCAACACCACCAACAGCACCGGTTAAACCAGTTATTAAAACAGTTGGTATCAATCCACAAGAACCAACACCACCAACACCACCAAAAGAGCCAGTGGCACCAACGCCACCAACTCCAGAGGTAGTTGAAGTACCTGGTAAACCACAAGAACCAACACCACCAACAGGTCCAACGGCACCAACGCCACCAACACCAAAAGTAGTTGAAGTTCCTGCTAAACCAGTAGAACCTAAAACTCCTGAAAAACCAAGTGTTGTATGGCACAAGAACTATGTCGTTGAGAGAGAGTCTCACGTGGTACCACCAACACCACCGACTCCACCAACACCACCAACACCTGTTACTCCTCCAACTCCAGTGACACCGCCAACTACACCAACTCCAGATACTGAAGTTCCTGTAGTGCCTCAAGCTGAGTTGCCACAAACTGGTGAGCACACTAGCAATGCTGGATTTATTGGACTTCTTTCAATGATTTTTGCAGCCTTTGTAGGATTCTTCAAACGTCGTAAAGAAGATTAAGTGGTGCTATTAAATTAGTTCCCCATCAAAACTAGATTCTATTTAGAATCTAGTTTTTATTTTTGCTAGGTTTTACTCCTTCGTATCATTTCTATTTACTGGTGAAACATGTTATAATTGTTTTGAACGACTATTATAGAAAGATGCAAGGAGACGAGCATGGAAGAACTTAAGAAAATTGCTGGTGTAACCGCTGCCAAATACGTTGAAGATGGAATGGTTGTTGGACTCGGTACAGGGTCAACAGCTTACTTCTTCGTAGAGGAAATTGGCCGTCGTATTAAGGAAGAAGGTCTTAGTGTTGTTGGTGTAACGACATCAAGTCAAACCACTAAACAAGCTGAAGGCTTAGGCATTCCTTTGAAGGCAGTGGATGACATTGACAGTATTGATGTTACTGTTGATGGAGCCGACGAAGTAGACCCTCAACTCAACGGGATTAAAGGTGGCGGTGGCGCCCTTTTGATGGAAAAAATTGTCGCTACACCTACAAAAGAATATATCTGGGTGGTTGATGAGTCTAAAATGGTTGATCAATTAGGTGCTTTCAAACTACCAGTTGAAGTGGTTCAATATGGTGCTGACCGTCTGTATCGTGTCTTTGAGTCTAAGGGTTATAAGCCATCATTCCGACTTACGGAACAAGGTGACCGCTTTGTTACAGATATGAAGAACTATATCATCGATCTTGATTTAGGTAAGATTGAAAATCCAGTAGCTCTTGGTGAAGAACTAAAAGCTATGACAGGGGTTGTTGATCATGGATTGTTCAATGGAATGGTTAACAAAGTCATCGTTGCAGGAAAAGACGGTGTTAAGGTCGTTGAAGTTAAGGCCTAGTCCGATTTTTATTCCCTCACCTTTAATAAGGAAAACTAATTAATTTTTATCAAACTATTAAATAATATAGAAAGGCAAGAGGTAATTTCGAAAAGATTTTAGCTCTTTGTGGTGTTATTATGTCCAAATTTAACCGAATGCATTTAGTCGTTCTTGATTCAGTAGGAATTGGTGCTGCTCCAGATGCCAATGACTTTGTCAATGCAGGTGTGCCAGATGGTGCTTCAGATACCCTTGGTCATATCTCTAAATCAGTAGGATTGAATGTGCCAAATATGGCTAAGCTTGGTCTAGGAAATATTCCTCGTGAAACACCTTTGAAAACAGTACCAGCAGAAAGCAACCCAACTGGTTATGCAACAAAATTGCAGGAAGTGTCTCTTGGTAAAGATACGATGACTGGTCACTGGGAGATCATGGGTCTCAATATTACTGAACCTTTTGATACTTTCTGGAACGGATTCCCAGAAGAAATTCTCACTAAAATTGAAGAATTCTCAGGCCGTAAAGTCATTCGTGAAGCTAATAAACCATACTCAGGTACGGCTGTTATTGAAGACTTTGGACCTCGTCAAATGGAAACTGGTGAATTGATTATTTACACTTCAGCTGACCCAGTTCTTCAAATTGCTGCACACGAAGACGTTATTCCTTTGGATGAATTGTATCGTATTTGTGAATATGCGCGTTCAATTACTCTTGAGCGTCCAGCTCTTCTAGGGCGTATCATTGCTCGTCCTTACGTTGGTGAACCTGGAAACTTCACTCGTACATCTAACCGTCGTGATTTGGCTGTCTCACCATTTGCACCAACTGTTTTGGATAAATTGAATGAAGCTGGTATCGATACTTATGCCGTTGGTAAAATCAATGATATTTTCAATGGAGCTGGTATCAACCACGATATGGGACACAACAAATCAAATAGCCATGGTATTGATAATTTGATTAAAGCTATGACTTCTGAAGACTTCAAACATGGTTTCTCATTCACAAACTTGGTAGACTTCGATGCCCTTTATGGACACCGTCGTGATCCACATGGATACCGTGATTGCTTGCACGAATTTGACCAACGTTTGCCTGAAATCATTGCTGCTATGCGTGAAGATGATCTCTTGATGATTACTGCAGACCACGGAAATGATCCAACTTATGCAGGTACAGACCATACTCGTGAGTATATTCCTTTCTTGGCTTATAGCCCATCATTCAAAGGAAATGGACTTATTCCAGTAGGTCATTTCTCTGACATCTCAGCAACTGTCGCTGAAAACTTTGGTGTAGATAAAGCCATGATTGGTGAAAGCTTCTTGGATAAACTTATCTAAAATGAAGCGCTATGCATTTTTGGTTCGTGGGATAAACGTTGGTGGTCGTCACAAGGTAGTCATGGAGGAATTTTGTCGTGAATTAGAAGAACTCGGTATGTCACATGTTTCTTCCTATATAAATAGTGGAAATCTTTTCTTTGATTCTACCTTGATGAAAGAGGAACTCCTCTTAGTTTTAGAGGAATTTCTAAATAAGGCTTATCCATTTATTAAGGTGTTTTCTCTTTTTACTCTGGAAGATTACCAATGTGAAGTGGAATCTTTACCTGAGTGGTGGGAAGATGATTTCTATAGAAAAGACGTCCTCTTATTCACTGAAAGACTTGATAAGAACGAAATGAAGAAGATTATTAACTCTTTAGAGTTGAAAGATGAAATACTTCATTTTGGTCAGCTTGGGGTCTACTGGGTAAAATTTGATAAATCAACTTATAGTCAAACCGCTTATCATAAGAAGTTATTGAAAACGCCTTTTTATCCTGATATAACCATTCGAAATGCAAGAACTTTTTCAAAAATTGGTCACTTTTTAAGAATGAAATAAAATTAAGGGAGAAATAACATGTCGCTACTTGAAAAAATTAGAGTCACTCAAGCATTTTTGGAAAGCAAAGGAATTGAAAATCCTGAGTTCGGTTTAATCTTGGGTTCTGGACTTGGTGAGTTGGCTGAAGAAGTTGAAGACGCAGTTGTCATTGACTATGCGGATATTCCAAACTGGGGACAATCAACGGTTGTCGGTCATGCTGGAAAACTTGTTTACGGAACTTTGTCTGGACGTAAGGTTTTGGCTCTTCAAGGTCGTTTCCATTTTTATGAAGGAAATCCGCTTGAAGTCGTTACTTTCCCTGTACGTGTTATGAAAGCACTTGGATGTGAAGGTGTTGTTGTAACCAACGCAGCAGGTGGAATCGGCTTTGGTCCAGGTACTTTGATGGCCATCACTGACCACATCAACATGACTGGTCAAAACCCATTGATTGGTGAAAACTTGGATGATTTTGGTCCACGTTTCCCTGATATGTCTAAAGCTTACACACCTGAATACCGTGAAACCGCTCATAAAATGGCTGATAAACTTGGTATCAAATTGGATGATGGTGTTTATATCGGTGTGACTGGTCCAACTTATGAAACTCCAGCTGAAATCCGTGCTTACAAGACACTTGGGGCAGATGCTGTTGGGATGTCAACCGTTCCTGAGGTTATTGTTGCAGCTCACTCTGGCTTAAAAGTTCTTGGTATCTCATGTATTACCAACTTTGCGGCTGGTTTCCAAGAAGAATTGAACCACGAAGAAGTGGTGGAAGTGACAGAGCGTGTTAAAGGGGACTTTAAAGGATTGCTAAAAGCGATTCTTGCTGAACTCTAAATTATGATAGCTCGGGGAATAAAACCTATAACGTCATTACCCAAGTCGACTAGGTTAAGTTTAGCTGTTTTTGGAACCGGTATTGCTTCAGGTTTGGTAGGCATTCTTTGTCATTACCTTTTGGAGTTTATACAGATTCTTGTATTTGGTAATGATAAATCGGATTTATTGTCACAGTTTAACTCTGTAAGTCCCTTTCGACGATTTGCAGTATTGCTTGTAGTAGGTGTTTTGGCTAGTTTATTTTGGTATTTCCTTCAGAGACGAGTGTCCCTCCTTTCTATTAGTAAGGCTAAGCAACTCGTTGGTAAGAAGAGTCCAAATTTTCTTGGCCAAAGTCTACATGCTTTGATGCAGGTTGCAATCGTTGGAGCTGGTTCCTCAATTGGCAAAGAAGGAGCGCCTCGAGAATTAGGCGCTCTATTTGGTGGTAGTCTATCCAAAGCCTTGCATTTGGATGTTGTTGATAGACAATTGTTAATTGCTTGCGGGGCAGGTGCTGGCTTAGCTGCGGTATACCAAGTCCCCTTTGCCAGTACACTGTTTGTTCTGGAAACCTTAGGGGTTGCTTGGAAATCAAAAAATATTGTTATCATTCTTGTGACAACCTATTTGTCAGCTTATTGTTCTCGACCAATCGTCGGTAAGGAGGCAATGTATCAAGTCGGTAAAGTTGGCTCAGACCCTGCTAGTCTGATTCAGGTTATTGTTCTTGTATTAGTGATAACTCCGCTGGCGATGATGTTTAGCTTCTTAGCCAAAAAGGCTAGCAAAAGTCGTATTACTGATAAACGCATTCTGTGGACCATGCCACTATCTTATATAGTACTAGGTGGGATTGCAGCTTTCTATCCTTTAATCATGGGAAATGGTCAGGTTCTAGCACAATGGTTATTTTCAGGTGGGGGTTCAGCATACCTACCTCTTATCCTTGTCGTCAAAGGACTTGTGGTATGTTTGCTTTTATGGGCGGGCTCTTATGGGGGAACCCTAACCCCTTCCTTTACCTTAGGTGCCGGATCGGGTTTCCTATTGACAAGCTGTCTTGAGATTTTTGGCTTATCACTCAATCCTACTCTAGGAATGTTACTCGGTGCAACCGTATTTTTAGGAACAACTTTAGATGCTCCTCTAACTGGGATAGCCTTAGTTCTAGGTTTTACTGGTCAAGGAGGGCTGGTAGCAGTACCACTAATCTTAGCGAGTCTACTATCGAGGATATTAAAAAATAGATGGAAGAAAAAACAATGAATATTCATTTTATCTTACACGAAACGTTTGAAGTCCCAGGAGCCTATTTAAAATGGGCACAAGACCGTGGGCATAATATCACATCAACCAAGGTATATGAGGAAGAGCCTCTTCCTGAAACCGTTGAAGGTATTGATTTTCTAATTGTTATGGGTGGCCCTCAGTCACCTGATGAGGATCGTCAGGCCTTCCCTTATTATGACCCAGAGGCTGAGATTGCATTTATGCAAAAAGCAATTGCTGCTGATATCTATATTGTTGGGGTTTGCCTAGGTGCTCAACTTTTATCTGTTGCCTATGGTGGTAAGTACGAGCATAGTCAAGAACGTGAGATTGGTGTTTTCCCTGTAACATTAACTGAGGAAGGTTTAGCGGATGAGCATGTCAAAGGTTTTGGCAAAACCCTAAATACTGGTCACTGGCATGGTGATATGCCTGGATTGACTGATAATGCAGTTGTTCTTGCTACTAGTCAAGGTTGTCCACGCCAAATTGTTCGCTTCAGTCCTAAACATTATGCCTTTCAGGCACACTTAGAGTTTGATCTTGAAGCTATTGATTTACTTATAGCTGCTGACGGTGAAGAGCATTTACGTAAGCAAAATAAAGAGTTGCCTTTTGTTCAAACACCTGAACAATTGCGTGCCAACGATTATTCTGAAATGAACAAAAAGTTATACGATTTTCTTGATTCATTGACTCAAGCTTAATCCACTTTTAAAGTAGTTATTTATCCACTATATAATAGTAGAAAATATTTAAAAATAAAAATTAAGAAAGGTAGAGCGTGTGTTCTTGATTTGAACATGAGCGGAAAGCTCGGAAAATAGATAATCTGACTGAGAAATCAGGATTTCTCGTCAGATTCCTAATTTTCAGTCGCTTTCTGGTCGCTCTTTGTATCATAAACTATGTCTATTCATATTGCTGCTAAGCAAGGAGAAATTGCTGATAAAATTCTTCTTCCAGGGGATCCATTGCGTGCGAAATTCATTGCTGAGAATTTCCTAGAGGATGCTGTATGTTTCAATGAGGTTCGTAACATGTTTGGTTACACAGGAACATACAAAGGTGAACGTGTCTCAGTAATGGGAACAGGAATGGGGATGCCATCGATCTCTATTTATGCGCGTGAGCTTATCGTTGACTATGGTGTTAAAAAATTGATTCGTGTGGGTACTGCTGGTTCATTGAACGAGGATGTTCACGTTCGTGAGTTAGTTCTAGCACAAGCCGCAGCGACAAACTCTAACATTGTCCGCAATGATTGGCCACAATACGATTTCCCACAAATTGCAAGTTTCGATCTCTTGGATAAGGCTTACCACATTGCCAAAGACCTTGGTATGACAACACATGTTGGTAATGTCTTGTCATCTGATGTTTTCTATTCAAATTATTTCGAAAAAAACATTGAGCTTGGTAAGTGGGGAGTGAAGGCTGTTGAAATGGAAGCAGCAGCACTTTACTACCTTGCAGCCCAACACCAAGTAGATGCTCTTGCCATCATGACTATTTCTGATAGTTTGGTCAATCCAGATGAAGACACTACAGCTGAGGAACGTCAAAACACTTTCACTGACATGATGAAAGTTGGTCTTGAAACACTTATTGCAGACTAATTTGTAAAAGGACGCCATTAGGTCGTCCTTTTGTGTTGTAACTACTATCTACTCGAAGAATCAATAGGTTAAAAATTTTCAAACTACTAGAAAATAATAAAAATATTTGGAAGAAAAAGACTTGTAATAAATAGATAAATATCCGACAATTTAATATTAAACCACTAAAAATGTGAAAAATAGTTTACAATATTATGAAAAATGATAGAAATTAAATGCCTGATATCATAATGAAAAACGGTTTCTTCTTTTTTAAAAAGAATGACAATTGAAATGAAGTTATAGTAATGTTATAATGATAATGGGAAATGTCTAATTTTAATTTTTAGGAGCAATTTATATGAGTTCGCGTACGAATCGTAAGCAAAAACGTACGAGTAATAGATCGTGGGGGATGGTCAACGTTGGGTTGACCATTCTGTATGCTATTTTAGCATTGGTCTTATTATTCACAATGTTCAATTATAATTTCCTATCATTTAGGTTTTTGAACATCATTATCACCATTGGTTTGTTGGTAGTTCTTGCTATTAGCATCTTCCTTCAGAAGACTAAGAAATCACCACTAGTGACAACGGTTGTATTGGTTATCTTCTCGCTAGTTTCTCTGGTTGGTATTTTTGGTTTTAAACAAATGATTGATATCACTAACCGTATGAATCAGACGGCTGCATTTTCTGAAGTAGAAATGAGCATAGTGGTTCCTAAGGATAGTGACATCAAAGATGTGAGTCAGCTTACTAGCGTACAAGCACCAACTAAGGTTGATAAGAACAATATCGACACCTTGATGTCTGCTCTAAAGAAAGACAAAAAGGTTGATGTAAAAGTTGATGATGTTGCTTCATATCAAGAAGCATATGACAATCTTAAGTCTGGCAAATCTAAAGCTATGGTCTTGAGTGGCTCTTATGCTAGCCTACTAGAGTCTGTCGATAGTAACTATGCTTCAAATCTAAAAACAATCTATACTTATAAAATTAAAAAGAAGAATAACAACTCTGCAAAACAAGTAGATTCAAAAGTCTTCAATATTTATATTAGTGGTATTGATACCTACGGTTCAATTTCAACAGTGTCACGTTCAGATGTCAATATCATTATGACAGTTAACATGAACACACATAAGATTCTCTTGACGACTACTCCACGTGATGCGTACGTTAAGATTCCTGATGGTGGGGCAGACCAGTATGATAAATTAACCCACGCAGGTATTTATGGCGTTGAAACATCTGAAAAAACTCTGGAAAATCTTTATGGCATTAAGATTGATTACTATGCACGAATTAACTTCACATCTTTCCTTAAGTTGATTGACCAACTTGGTGGTGTGACAGTTCATAATGATCAAGCTTTCACAAGTCTTCATGGGAAGTTTGATTTCCCAGTTGGAGATATCCAAATGAATTCTGAACAAGCCCTTGGCTTTGTTCGTGAGCGTTATAGTTTGGATGGAGGAGATAATGACCGTGGTAAGAACCAAGAGAAAGTGATTTCTGCGATTGTAAACAAGTTGGCTTCACTAGATTCAGTATCAAACTTTACTTCAATCGTTAACAATCTTCAAGACTCTGTTCAAACGAATATGTCTTTAGATACCATTAATGCTTTGGCCAATACACAACTTGATTCAGGTTCTAAATTTACGGTGACTTCTCAAGCAGTAACAGGTACAGGTTCAACCGGACAATTGACCTCTTATGCCATGCCAAATTCTAGTCTCTACATGATGAAACTGGATGATTCTAGTGTGGAAAGCGCCTCTCAAGCTATCAAAAATTTGATGGAGGAAAAATAAGTGATTGACGTTCACTCACATATTGTTTTTGATGTTGATGATGGTCCTAAAACTTTAGAAGAAAGTCTTGACCTCATTGGCGAAAGCTATGCGCAAGGAGTGCGTACGATTGTTTCAACATCCCATCGTCGTAAGGGGATGTTTGAGACTCCAGAGGATAAAATTTTTGCCAACTTTTCTAAGGTAAAAGCAGAAGCAGAAGCACTTTATCCAGACTTAACTATTTGTTATGGTGGTGAACTTTATTACACCTCAGACATTGTGGAGAAGCTTGAAAAGAATCTCATTCCACGCATGCACAACACTCAATTTGCTTTGATTGAGTTTAGTGCTCGCACATCTTGGAAAGAAATTCATAGTGGGCTTAGTAATGTTTTACGAGCAGGGGTAACACCAATTGTTGCTCATATTGAGCGCTACGATGCCCTCGAAGAAAATGCTGACCGTGTTCGAGAAATCATCAATATGGGCTGCTATACTCAAGTCAATAGCTCACATGTCCTCAAACCAAAGCTCTTTGGCGATAAAGATAAAGTAAGAAAGAAACGTGTTCGTTATTTCTTGGAAAAAAATTTGGTTCATATGGTTGCTAGTGACATGCATAATCTTGGTCCAAGACCACCATTTATGAAAGATGCTTACGCTATTATCGAAAAGACTTACGGAACGCGACGTGCTCGTAACCTTTTCATTGAAAATCCACAAACACTACTTGAAAATCAATACATATAGGAGAAACTATGACTCAGGAAAACACGAAGCGTGTTGAAATCGACGTGCTTGCATTATTGCACAAACTTTGGACTAAAAAGGTATTTATTCTATTTACAGCCTTCTATGTCGCTGTCTTTGCCTTCTTGGGAACTTATTTCCTCATTCAACCAACATATACGTCGTCTACACGTATCTATGTGGTTAATCAAGCTAACGATGGCAAAAACCTTTCTGCTCAAGATTTGCAGGCCGGTACATTTTTGACAAAAGACTACAAAGAAATTATTACATCAAACGATGTCTTGTCAGAAGTTATCAAAGATGAAAAATTGAATATGAGTGAAGGTGAACTTGCTAAAATGATTTCAGTTAATATTCCTACTGATACTCGTCTTATCTCAATTTCTGTTAATGCTAAAACTGGTCAAGATGCGCAAACACTTGCCAATAAGGTTCGTGAAGTTGCTTCAGAAAAAATCAAGAACGTGACAAAAGTTGAAGATGTCACAACACTTGAAGAAGCTAAATTGCCAGAGTCACCATCTTCACCAAATATCAAACGTAACGTGCTTCTTGGAGCAGTGCTTGGAGGATTCCTTGCAGTGGTTGGTGTATTGGTACGTGAAATCCTAGATGATCGCATTCGCCGTCCAGAAGATGTGGAAGATGCCCTTGGAATGACACTTCTTGGAATTGTCCCTGATACAGATAAAATTTAAGGAGAAGAAATGCCTCTATTAAAGTTAGTAAAATCTAAAGAAAACTTTGCCAAACAAACAGAAGAGTATTACAATGCCATTCGCACAAATATTCAATTTTCTGGTGCTCAGATGAAAGTGATTGCGGTTAGCTCTGTTGAAGCTGGTGAAGGAAAATCAACGACATCTGTTAACTTGGCGATTTCATTTGCTAGTGTCGGGCTCCGAACACTTCTCATTGATGCAGATACTCGTAACTCTGTTTTGTCAGGTACATTTAAATCAAATGAGCCTTATAAAGGCCTTTCAAATTTCCTTTCTGGAAATGCTGATTTAAATGAAACGATTTGTCAAACTGATATTTCTGGTTTGGATGTCATTGCATCTGGTCCTGTACCACCTAATCCAACAAGTCTTTTGCAAAATGACAATTTTAGACATTTGATGGAAGTTGCTCGTAGTCGTTATGATTATGTCATCATTGATACGCCACCAATTGGTTTGGTCATTGATGCGGTTATTATTGCCCATCAGGCTGACGCTAGTCTTTTGGTTACAGCAGCAGGAAAAATCAAACGTCGTTTCGTAACTAAGGCGGTCGAACAATTGGAACAAAGTGGTTCTCAGTTCTTAGGTGTCGTCCTTAATAAAGTTGATATGACAGTTGATAAGTATGGTTCATATGGTTCTTACGGATCATATGGCGAGTACGCGAAAAAGTCAGACCAAAAAGAAGGTCATTCAAGAGCACATCGTCGTAGAAAAGGATAGCACTAATGGGGATGATGCGGCTTCTTATACCTTAACAGATTAAAAAGGGGTTTAGAGTGAAAGAAAAACAAGAAATTCGTCGCATTGAAATTGGTATTATACAGTTGGTTGTGGTTGTTTTCGCAGCCATGGTAGCTAGTAAAATACCTTATACAGAGATTACCCAGGGAAGCATTGTCCTTTTAGGTGTCGTACATGTAGTGTCTTACTATATCAGTAGTTATTATGAAAATCTTAAGTATAGAGGCTACTTGGATGAACTCATTGCAACTGTCAAATATTGTTTCATATTTGCTCTAATTGCAACTTTCCTCTCGTTTTTTGCAGATGGAAGTTTTTCTATCTCACGTCGCGGACTTCTTTACGTCACACTAATTTCAGGTGTTCTCTTATACTTTACAAATACAGTTCTTAAGTATTTCCGCTCATCTATTTATACACGTCGTAAAAGTAACAAGAATATTCTCTTGATTTCTGATCAGGCACGTCTTGATAATGTTTTATCTCGTATGAAGGACAATATGGATGGTAGGATTACAGCCGTTTGTGTCTTGGATAATCCTTATTTCACTGATCCTTTTATCAAGAGTGTTAAACCTGAAAATTTGATTGAATATGCGACACACTCAGTAGTAGACCAAGTTTTGATTAATCTGCCAAGTGAGCAGTACAAGATTTGGGATTATGCGTCACCATTTGAACTTATGGGAATCCCAGTATCCATTAATTTGAATGCCCTTGAATTTATGAGTCAGGGTGAAAAACGTATCCAACAATTGGGTCCTTTCAAAGTTGTTACGTTTTCTACGCATTTTTATAGCTATGGAGATATCTTGGCGAAACGCTTCCTCGATATCTGTGGAGCTATAGTTGGTTTGGTGCTCTGTGGTATTGTTGGAATCTTCCTTTATCCTCTTATTCGTAAAGATGGAGGACCAGCTATTTTTGCTCAAGATCGTGTGGGAGAAAATGGACGTATCTTCAAGTTTTATAAATTCCGTTCTATGCGTGTTGATGCGGAAGAAATCAAGAAGAATTTGATGGCACAGAATCAAATGTCTGGTGGTATGTTTAAGATGGACAATGATCCACGTATTACCAAAATTGGACATTTCATTCGTAAAACGAGTCTTGATGAACTTCCACAATTTTGGAATGTTCTAAAAGGTGATATGAGCTTGGTAGGAACACGTCCACCAACATTGGATGAGTACGAATCTTATACACCGGAACAAAAACGTCGCCTCAGCTTTAAACCAGGTATTACTGGTCTTTGGCAAGTAAGTGGTCGAAGTGAAATTACTGATTTTGATGAAGTTGTAAAACTAGACGTTGCTTATATGGACGGATGGACAATCTGGCGCGATATCAAAATATTATTGAAAACAATTAAAGTAGTAGTAATGAAGGATGGAGCAAAGTGATGGCTTTCTCCATTTCTTTTAATGGTGATTAAATGACAAAAACAGTTTTTATCGTTGGTTCTAAGGGAATTCCAGCAAAATATGGTGGATTTGAGACCTTTGTTGAGAAGTTGACAGAGTTCCAACAAGACAAAGATATCCAATATTATGTAGCTTGTATGCGTGAAAATTCTGCTAAATCAGGAATTACAGCAGATACTTTCGAACATAACGGTGCTAAATGCTACAATATTGACGTCCCAAATATCGGGCCTGCACGTGCCATCGCTTATGATATCGCAGCTCTTAATAAGGCCATTGAGATTGCTAAGGAAAATAATGATCAAGCACCAATCTTCTATGTTTTGGCCTGCCGAATTGGTCCATTTATCTCAGGTATTAAAAAGAAAATCAAGGCTATCGGTGGTACCCTTATGGTTAACCCGGATGGTCATGAATGGCTTCGTGCAAAGTGGAGTCTTCCTGTTCGTAAGTATTGGAAAATTTCAGAGCAACTCATGGTTAAACATGCAGATCTCTTGATTTGTGATAGTAAAAACATTGAATCTTATATTCAAAATGATTATGCGAAGTATCGTCCTCAAACAACCTATATTGCCTATGGAACAGATACAACTAAATCTCGATTGACTAAGGTTGATGATAAGGTACGCACATGGTACTTCGAAAAGGGAGTTATTGAAAACAATTATTATCTTGTTGTAGGACGTTTTGTGCCTGAAAATAACTATGAGGCTATGATTCGTGGTTTTATGGCATCTAGCTCCGATAAGGATTTTGTTCTCATTACCAATGTTGAAGAAAACAAATTTTACGACAAGTTGCGCCAGGAAACTGGTTTTGACAAGGATCCTCGTGTGAAGTTTGTCGGAACTGTTTATGACCAAGAATTGCTCAAGTACATTCGTGAGAATGCCTTTGCTTATTTCCATGGTCATGAGGTAGGTGGAACCAATCCATCACTTCTTGAGGCACTGGAGTCAACTAAGCTCAATCTCTTGTTGGATGTTGGCTTTAACCGTGAAGTCGGTGAAGATGGTGCTCTCTATTGGAAAAAAGACCAATTGGCAAGTGTCATTAATCAAGCTGAACAATTGGATGAAAAAGCTATCGCAGACCTCAATCAAAAATCAAGTAAACGTATCGAAGAAGCCTTTACTTGGGAAAAAATTGTTACAGACTACGAGAAAGTATTTAAAGGATAGAAATGCAGAAAATTTTATATCTTCACGCTGGTGCCGAAATGTATGGTGCTGATAAGGTTTTGTTGGAGCTTATTAAAGGGTTGGATAAAGAAGCCTTTGAGGCTCATGTCATTTTGCCCAACGATGGCGTATTAGTGGGTGCATTGGAAGAGATTGGTGCTAAGGTAAAAGTTATCGATTATCCAATCTTGCGCCGGAAGTATTTTAATCCTAAGGGAATTCTTGAGTATTTTGGCTCTTATAATCGATATTCAAAGCAAATTAATAAATATGCTAAGGAAAATGGCATTACTCTTATTCACAATAATACGACTGCGGTACTTGAGGGAATTTATCTCAAACGTAAGTTGAAACTTCCTTTGATTTGGCATGTTCACGAGATTATCGTCAAACCAAAAGCAATCTCTGATTTCATCAACTTTTTGATGGGGCGTTATGCTGATACGATTGTGACAGTTTCAAATGCTGTGGCCAACCACGTGAAGAAGTCTCGCTTTGTAAAAAATGACCAAGTTCAGGTCATCTATAATGGTGTTGACAATGCCGTCTATCATGAAATGGATGCCAGCGCAGTTCGTGACCAGTTTGGTATCGCACAGGATGCCTTGATTATCGGAATGGTTGGTCGAGTGAATGCTTGGAAAGGTCAAGGCGATTTCTTGGAAGCAGTGACTCCAATCTTAAAGGCTAATCCAAAAGCAGTAGCCTTTCTGGCAGGGAGTGCTTTTGAAGGTGAAGAGTGGCGTGTTGATGAGTTGGAAAAGGCAATATCAGACTCACCAGTAGCTGGACAAATCAAGCGTATCGATTATTATAGTAAGACAACAGAGCTCTATAATATGTTTGATATCTTTGTTTTGCCAAGTACCAATCCAGATCCCCTACCAACCGTAGTTCTCGAATCAATGGCTTGTGGCAAACCTGTAGTCGGCTACCGTCATGGTGGTGTCTGTGAAATGGTTAAGGAAGGTGAAAACGGTCTTCTTGCCACACCAAATCAGCCTGCAGAATTGTCTAAGACCATCCAAGAATTAGCTGATAACACTGAGAAGAGAGAGCAATTTGGCAAGGCCTCTGTCAAACGCCAAAAAGAACTCTTTTCATTACAAAGTTATATTCGTAATTTCTCAGAACTATATAAGAAGTACTAATATGAACCGTGAAACACTAAAAAATAAATTAAAACCAATCGTTTATCCAATTATTAATTTTATTCCTAGACGAAGACTTAAGAATAAAAATTTTACGATTATTTGTGATAATTGTTGGGCTGGAAAAGTCTATCAGGAATTGGGCTTGCCTTATCAAACTCCATTTGTAGGGATGTTTGTCTTTTCGCCTGATTACATTAAGATGCTCAATAATTTAAAATACTATTTGAGTGGAAACATCCCCTTGAAATTTGTTAAGGAATCCAAATATATCAAAGACTTTGATAATGCCTATCCTCTAGCACTTCTTGATGATATTGAACTTCATTTCCTGCATTATGCAGATGAGGAAGAAGCAACTCAAAAATGGAACCGTCGTTTAGAAAGAATTCATTGGGATAATTTGTATTTCAAGTTCAATGATAATGATGCTTGTACTTACGAGCTGATGAAAGAGTTTGAAGAACTTCCATATAAGAGTAAGGTCATCTTCTCTTCTAAGAATTATAGTGATCTACCTTCCTTGGTTCATTTCAAATCAGCAGAGAAGCAAGGGCATGTTGGGATAGATTTGAAAACTTACCACCGCTATTTTAATGCTGTTACCTGGTTGAATAAGGGTGGAGAGGATTTAACGAAATGAAAAAGATAAGACTTATTATTCCATACTTTGGAAAACTTCCAAAGTTTTTCCCATATTTTTTGCTGACCGCCAAACGTAATCAAAAGATTGATTTCTTAATTTATACGGATCAAAATGTTGACCAATTGGAAATTTTGAACGCTGAGAATATTGAATTTAAGACTCTTTCGTTTGATGATTTAAGAAAAAAAGTACAGTCTAAATTTGATTTTGAAATTTCTCTCAAAACACCTTATAAATTATGTGACTATAAAGTTGCTTATGGGTTTATCTTTGAAGAGGAGTTGAAGGGATATGACTACTGGGGATTTTGTGATACAGATGTCTTACTTGGTGATATTTATCAATTTCTGGAAGAACATAGCTTTTTTGAGAATGACTATGCTCGATATGGTCTTTTAGGTCATCTCCAAATATTTAAAAATTCACAAGAAGTTAATCATGTATTTATGTCTGGGCAAGGTTTAAACTATCGATTAGATTATCATAATGTCTTTACTAGTGAGCAAAATTTTATTTTTGATGAGGCAGAAGGTATTCAAAAATTGTTTAAAAAATCTGGTTTTGAACAATTACAAGATAAGTTTTTTGATGATATTGATATCAGCCATTTTTCATTTCGAGAATATGGAGAAGATGAGCCTAAACGTTATTATTCTTGGTCACAGAAACATGGCTTGAAATCGATTAATTTAATTGATGGTAAAATAGTTATCAAACATCCGCTATATACACATTTTCAAAAAAGGACAATTGAATGTCCTGAATTTGAACTTGTAGAATCATTTTATGTTATTCCGAATAAGTTAGTATTTGGAGAAGAACTTTCGATACAAGAAATCGAAGAAGTCACTAAAAATAAGTTCTATTGGGAATATGTCAAGTCAACGTTTTTTAAAAAATTTAAAATGGAAAAATGGTCGTTAGAATTTATTCGCCATAAATTAAGGATGAGAGCTAATGAGTAATATAGATTTAAGCATTATTGTTCCGGTATATAATGTTGAGAATTATTTAAGAAGAGGTCTGGATTCAATTCTGTCGCAACCGTCATTAATAAATTATGAGATTCTATTAATTGATGATGATTCAAGTGATAATAGTGGTGCGATTTGTGATGAGTATCAAAAACATTATTCGAATGTTTTTGTTACTCATATTGAAAATAATGGTGTAGCAGAAGCTAGGAATCTGGGCATCTCTTTATCAAGGGGAAATTATTTATACTTTATGGATCCAGATGATTTTTTGTCTGATGATTTCTTTGAAAGGATATCCCCTCAATTTAATAAAAAATGGGATGTTCTTTGTTTTGGCTACAATGAGATTAAAGAAAATAATAATAATATTTTATCTTGTCGTTCTCATACATATAGTCAAACTGGAATTCTTGATAAAGGTGAATTTAGAAGTTGTTTTGTAGATTTATTTAAAACGGACATGATGTATAATGTTTGGTCAAGAGTATATAACAAATCGTTTATTTTAAAATACGATATAAAATTTCCTAGCAGATCAATAGGAGAGGACACATTATTCAATTTTCAAGTTTATCAACATTTAGATAACATTCTTTTTATTGATTCGACTCTTTATAATTACATTGCAGGTAGGAGTGGTTCTGCATTGACAAGTTTTCATCCTAAAAGAATTGAAATTCAATTAGATGAACTTCAAGAATTACGTAAATTGCTTGAACAGTTCCAATTAGAAGATGCTACATTAATTCAGGATATTAAGACCAAGATTATCATAAGTTCAGTTTTTCAAATTTCTAATTTAAAGTTGAGAAAACAAGAAAAAATAGAATTACTACAGTCTATTATTGCTAATAAAGCTTTTGACAAAATTTTTTCAGGAAATAGGAATCAACTGATTGGGTCTTATAAGACTCTATTAAGACAGCGAGATATTTCTTCTTTTCTTAGAAGATTGAGTATTGATCTTCTAACTAAAAAAAAATTTCGGACAGTCATCTTTATTGAAAAAATGAAAATGAATCCAATTTTACGTAAAATTGCTTTTAAATAAATTAGCTATTCTTATAAACAGTAAAAGGGTATTATGTTAAAAATTAAGTTTGAGAACCTTTTGGTTATTTTGGTCTTATCGTTAATTGTTGGGTACGATGTTATTATGACTTCGGTTCTTAATAAAACTCTCCCTCAGTTACCAACTATTCTCTTGATTGGTGTTGTATTAGTGTTGTCACTAAGGTTTTTATTTATTAAAAATTTCAGTATATTATTCATTGTTTCAGGAATTCTTTTAATCGTAACAAGTTTATGTGTTTTTTTACAAACTGGTGCTACCAATTTTCTCCTATACTCATTATTGATTTTACTACTATACGATGTTGATGTAGATGTTATTTTAAAAACTTATGTGTTTGTTGCTGGTTCAATTGTCATAGGTATATTCTTACTTTCATTAATCGGTCTTCTACCAAATTTACAATTTGCTCAAGTTAGATCTTCTGGATTAGTTATAAGAAATTCATTTGGCTTTATTTATCCTACAGATTTTGCCTCCCACTGTTTTTATTTATTTATTGCTTGGGGATATTTACTTAGAGAAAAGTATATTTGGCTAAGGGTGGCTGTTGGAGTAGCTTTGTCAGCCTTTATTATCAAATTTTGTGATGCTAGATTGAATTCTATGTCTGTTTTAATAGCTGTAATTATTTTTTTAGTAATGTACTATACTAAAGAAAAGAAATTTAAAGTTTATTACATACTACCCTACTTTGCGGCAATTTTTTCATCATTGATGTTTTATTTGTCTTCCCATTTTTCTTTCTCTTCACCATTTTTTGTTAAGTTGAACGACTTCTTCAGTATGAGACTTTTTTTGGGTAAAAATGCCCTTGATACATACAAGTTACACCTTTTTGGAACTAATAATGTGAAATTTATTGGTTATGGTGGTACTACAGAGTCAGTACTCAGTTATAATTATGTTGATTCCTCTTATATTCAAATGTTATTCTACTATGGAATTGTTCCTGTAGTCTTGCTTGTATTAGTTTATGTTTTGGCATCCATAAAAATTTATAAAGAAGGTAAAGTATTACTTCTTATGTTACTCTCCTTAATAACAATCAATTGTATGATTGAGGCATTTTGGATTAGACCAGGATATAATATTTTTATGTTTACATTATTTGCAAGTCTTGTTTCTGTTAATGAAATAAAAGATAAAAGAATTTAAGTAGAGATAATAAATGAAAGTTTTAAAAAATTACGCCTACAATCTTTCCTATCAATTACTGGTCATTGTTTTACCAATCATTACGACACCTTATGTTACTAGGATTTTTAGTTCTAAGGATTTAGGTACTTATGGTTACTTTAATTCGATTGTGACCTACTTTATTCTTTTGGCGACTTTAGGTGTTGCTAACTATGGTACTAAAGAGATTTCAGGACATCGAAAGGATATTCGTAAAAATTTCTGGGGTATTTATACCCTCCAATTGATTGCGACTATTTTGTCTCTTGTCTTGTATACATCATTATGTTTGTTCTTTCCTGGTATGCAAAATATGGTGGCTTATATCTTAGGATTAAGCTTGATATCGAAAGGAATGGATATTTCTTGGTTATTCCAAGGTTTGGAGGATTTTCGTCGTATTACCGCTAGGAATACAACGGTAAAGGTTTTAGGAGTTATTTCTATCTTCCTATTTGTGAAAACACCTGGTGATTTGTATCTCTATGTTTTCCTATTGACCTTCTTTGAATTGCTTGGGCAATTAAGTATGTGGTTACCAGCGAGACCTTACATTGAAGAACCGCAATTTGATTTATCTTATGCTAAGAAACATCTTAAACCTGTTATTTTGCTGTTTCTCCCTCAGGTTGCCATTTCACTATACGTGACTTTGGATCGTACGATGTTGGGTGCCTTGTCATCTACCAATGACGTCGGTATTTATGACCAGGCATTGAAGATTATCAATATCCTCTTAACACTAGTGACCTCTTTAGGTAGTGTAATGCTTCCTAGGGTATCTGGTCTTTTATCTAGCGGAGACCATAAGGCCGTTAACAAGATGCATGAGTTGTCTTTCTTGATTTATAATCTTGTGATTTTCCCGATAATAGCGGGTCTCTTGATTGTTAATAAGGACTTTGTGAGTTTCTTCCTAGGGAAAGATTTCCAAGAGGCTTATCTTGCCATTGCTATTATGGTCTTTAGGATGTTCTTTATCGGTTGGACAAATATTATGGGAATCCAGATTTTGATTCCACACAATAAACATCGTGAGTTTATGCTCTCTACGACTATTCCGGCTGTTGTCAGTGTTGGACTTAATCTCTTGTTAATTCCTCCATTTGGCTTTGTCGGGGCCTCAATTGTATCAGTTTTAACAGAGGCTTTGGTATGGGTTATTCAATTGAATTTTTCAAGGAAATTCATCAAAGATGTGTCAATCCTTCCAGCCATGTCAAAAATTATCTTAGCATCAGTTGTCATGTATTTTGGACTCTTTGTCTTTAAGATGTTTGTGCAATTGAAACCAATGCTAAATGTAGCAGTAGATGGTCTTGTCGGTGCTATCATTTATATCGTCTTGATTATTGTCTTACGTGTCGTTGATATGAAAGACTTGAAGCAACAGTTAATGAAAAACTAAGGAGAAAAATATGTACGATTATCTTATCGTTGGTGCTGGTTTGTCTGGAGCAATCTTCGCACATGAAGCTACAAAACGTGGCAAAAAAGTAAAAGTGATTGACAAGCGTGATCACATCGGTGGCAATATCTACTGTGAAGATGTTGAAGGTATCAACGTTCACAAGTACGGTGCCCACATTTTCCATACCTCAAATAAAAAAGTTTGGGATTATGTCAACCAATTTGCTGAGTTTAATAACTATATCAACTCACCGATTGCTAACTACAAGGGCAGTCTTTACAACCTTCCATTTAACATGAATACCTTTTATGCTATGTGGGGCACTAAGACTCCTCAAGAAGTTAAGGACAAGATTGCTGAGCAAACGGCTGATATGAAAGATGTTGATCCTAAAAACTTGGAAGAACAAGCCATCAAGTTGATTGGTCCAGATATCTACGAAAAGTTGATTAAGGGATACACTGAAAAACAATGGGGACGTTCTGCCACAGACCTTCCACCATTTATTATCAAACGTCTCCCTGTTCGTCTGACTTTTGATAACAACTACTTTAATGACCGTTACCAAGGAATTCCGATTGGTGGTTACAATGTCATCATTGAAAATATGCTTGGAGATGTAGAAGTAGAGCTTGGAGTTGACTTCTTTGCCAATCGTGAAGAGCTTGAAGCTTCAGCTGAAAAAGTTGTCTTTACAGGAATGATTGACCAGTACTTTGATTATAAACATGGTGAGTTGGAGTATCGCAGTCTTCGTTTTGAACACGAAGTCTTGGATGAAGAAAATCATCAAGGAAATGCCGTGGTCAACTACACAGAGCGTGAGATTCCTTATACTCGTATTATTGAGCATAAGCATTTCGAGTATAATACACAACCTAAGACAGTTATCACACGTGAATACCCAGCTGATTGGAAACGTGGAGATGAACCATACTACCCAATCAATGATGAAAAGAACAATGCCATGTTTGCTAAGTACCAAGAAGAAGCTGAGAAAAATGACAAGGTAATCTTCTGTGGACGTCTTGCAGATTATAAATACTACGACATGCACGTGGTCATTGAGCGTGCTCTAGAAGTCGTTGAGAAAGAATTTACTATATGACACAAGAAAAAATTGATATCGTTGTTCTTTGGGTAGATGGAAGTGCCCCAGAGTTTATCCGTGAGAAACAAGCAGTTACTGAGAATGTTTCTGATTTGAACCAAGATATTGATGGTGAGCAACGTTATCGTGATTATGGTATTTTTAATTACTGGTTCCGAATGATTGAAAAGCATGCTCCTTGGGTAAATAATGTCTATTTGATTACCAATGGGCAAAAGCCAGACTGGTTGAATTTGGAACATCCAAAACTCAAATTGGTTACTCATAGGGAATTTATGCCTAAAGAATACCTACCGACCTATAATTCAGCAGCTATTGAGCTTAATCTTCATCGTATTGAAGGATTGTCGGAGAACTACTTGTATTTCAATGATGATATGTACTTGATTAGAGACAGTCAACCTTCAGATTTTTATAAAAATGGTCAGCCTAAGCTTTTAGCTGTTTATGATGCCTTAGTTCCTTGGTCACCATTTACGAATACTTATCACAACAATGTTGAATTAATTTATCGCCATTTTCCTAATAAGAAGGCTTTGAAGTCTTCGCCATGGAAATTCTTTAATTTCCGTTATGGTTCCTTGGTTTTGAAAAACTTGTTACTCTTGCCTTGGGGTCCTACGGGATACGTGAACCAGCATTTACCTGTTCCGATGAAGAAGAGTACCTTGGCACATTTATGGGAAATTGAAGGTGAAACTTTAGATAAAACATCGCGAAATCCAATTAGAGACTATGGAGTAGATGTTAATCAATACATCTGTCAGCATTGGCAAATTGAAAGTAACCAGTTTTACCCTATGTCTAAAAGTTTCGGAGAGACAATCGGTTTGAATCAGGTGGATAAGCTGGAATCTATCTTTAAAGATAGACGTAAAAAACTACTTTGTGTGAATGATGATGTTGACTTTAAAGAGGAGAATATCATTCGTTTTAAGGAAATCTTGAATGAATACTATCCTGAAAAATCAGCTTTTGAAAAATGAGAAATAAGAGATGAAATACTATTTAAAAGAAGAATTTTTACACGATAACAATGTCAAAAATGCTGGAAATAAGGCACGGAATGATGTTGAAGTAATTTTAAATAAATTGGGTTATTCTCCATTAAAAGTTTTGGTTAAAGACTGGTATCAAATGAATGTGCTAAATGCTCAGATTCATAAATATAGAGCACATTCTAAAGCCTTTAAATTCTTAAACAAAAATGATGAAATCGTGATTCAATTTCCTTTGTTACATCATACTTTATTTCTTAGCAATTTGTTAAGAAAACTAAAAAACAAAGGTGTTAAAGTCTATTTTCTAATTCATGATTTAGAAACACTTCGTTTTGTGAATGATAAAACTTTACCCTTTAGGATGAAGTTACGGATGAAATTAACTGAAAGCGATACGTTCCGTAACGTTACAGGTATCATTGCTCACAATCCAATCATGAAATCTGTTTTAGTGGATAAAGGGGTTGCAGAAGATAAGATTGTTAGCCTTGGCATTTTCGACTATTTGATTCCAAATTTCCAAGAGAAGACAGGTCTAAGTAAGAATCAGCCAATTATTGTGGCTGGTAATCTGGCACAAGAAAAAGCTGGTTATCTTTACTCACTTCCTGCGAAACCTGCTTATAACCTTTATGGTGTTGGCTTCGACGAGAGCAGAGCTCTTGCGAATGAGACCTACTTTGGCTCATTCCTACCTGATGAGCTTCCTGCAGCCCTTGAGGGTGGTTTTGGGCTTGTCTGGGATGGTGATAGTGCTGAGACATGTAGTGGTGTCTTTGGCGAGTACCTTCGCTATAACAACTCTCATAAGGCATCACTTTACTTGGCCTCAGGATTCCCGCTTGTTGTTTGGAAACAGTCAGCCTTGTCTCACTTTGTGCTTGAGAATGGCTGTGGGATTGCAGTAGAGTCGCTTCATGATTTGAAGGCTACCATTGACAATCTTTCAGATACTGATTACCAAGATTTGCTTGAAAATACTAAGCGTGTCGGTAAAGGTATTCGTGATGGTCACTACCTACTTACCGCATTGAACAATTTGAAATAAGATAAAAAGGCTCTTTGTCAACTGTAGTGGGTGACGA
>NZ_KV794118.1:0-292 GCF_001808655.1 Streptococcus sp. HMSC078H03 | reverse complement strand
AAAATGCACCCTAGAGGAGTCGAACCTCTAACCGCCTGATTCGTAGTCAGGTACTCTATCCAGTTGAGCTAAGGGTGCTCATTATTATATTATGCCGAGGACCGGGATCGAACCGGTACGAAAGTTTCCTTTCGCAGGATTTTAAGTCCTGTGCGTCTGCCAGTTCCGCCACCCCGGCTCCTCAAGCGAACGACGGGATTCGAACCCGCGACCCCCACCTTGGCAAGGTGGTGTTCTACCACTGAACTACGTTCGCATTTTATGCCGGCTACATGACTTGAACACGCGACCC
>NZ_KV794117.1:27128-27916 GCF_001808655.1 Streptococcus sp. HMSC078H03 | reverse complement strand
TTCATGTAGACACAGCTAGCCATAAGGGTGATGCGGGTACTTATTCTGTGCATCTTTACTACATGTTGGATGGTAAACGAACTTATATTACCGAAACTACAGCCACAGTGCCTCAATCTAATGAATCCCATGTAACAGGGAAATTGACCAATAACGGTTCTTACTACAGTGTTCGTGGTAAATACGATGATATTATCATTGTCAATAAGAAGCATGGTCTTTCTAAGGACTATAATCCAGGTGAAAATCCTACAGCTAAGGCAGCCTTTGTTCGCCTTCGTGATGATATGATTAACCAAGGTTTGAATGTCGGACGTTCATACAGTGGTTTCCGTTCTTACGATTATCAAAAGACTCTTTACGACAACTATGTTAGCCGTGATGGTCAGGCAGCTGCGGACCGTTACTCAGCTCGTCCTGGATATAGCGAACACCAAACTGGATTAGTCTTTGATTTGACCGATAAATCTGGTAATTTGCTTGAAGATTCACGTGCTAGTCAATGGCTTAAAGACAATGCACATAACTATGGCTTTATCGTGCGTTTCCAAGCAGGTAAAGAAGCTTCAACTGGCTACATGCCAGAAGCATGGCACATCCGCTATGTGGGTAAAGAAGCTAAAGACATCCACGATTCAGGTTTGAGTTTGGAAGAATACTTCGGTATCGAAGGTGGTGATTATGTTACTAGTAGTAAACCTGCTGAAAGCAAACCAGCCACTACAGGTGCGATCAACCTTCCAGCGACAGGAACTTATACCTTCACAGGTCGTGCGTCAATCAAGGCG
>NZ_KV794117.1:26637-27028 GCF_001808655.1 Streptococcus sp. HMSC078H03 | reverse complement strand
AGGTTTCAAGTCCAGAGTTGGCCTACTATGACAAGGGGATGAGTGTAAACTACGATAAGGTTCTCACAGCTGATGGCCGTCAATGGATTTCATACGTGACAGCAAGTGGTGCTCGTCGTTATGTTGACATTGCAGTAGCTAAAGCAGAGTCTAAGCCAGAAACAAAACCAGTTGCGAAACCAGCGGATAAACCAAGTCTGCCAGAATCAAGCACTTATACTTTCACAAGTCGTGCGTCAATCAAGGCAGAAGCTAAGGTTTCAAGCCCAGAGTTGGCCTACTATGACAAAGGCATGAGTGTAAATTATGACAAGGTTTTGACAGCTGATGGTCGTCAATGGCTTTCATACGTGACCGCAAGTGGTGCTCGTCGTTATGTTGATATTGCAGC
>NZ_KV794117.1:0-26537 GCF_001808655.1 Streptococcus sp. HMSC078H03 | reverse complement strand
GTGCGTCAATCAAGGCAGAAGCCAAGGTTTCAAGCCCAGAATTGGCTTACTATGACAAGGGCATGACTGTTAACTATGATAAGGTTCTCACAGCCGATGGCCGTCAATGGCTTTCATATGTGACAACAAGTGGTGCTCGTCGTTATGTTGATATTGCAGCAGCCAAAGAAGAGCCTAAGCCAGAAACAAAACCAGTTGCGAAACCAGCGGATAAACCAAGTCTGCCAGAATCAAGCACTTATACTTTCACAAGTCGTGCGTCAATCAAGGCAGAAGCTAAGGTTTCAAGCCCAGAGTTGGCCTACTATGACAAAGGCATGAGTGTTAACTATGACAAAGTTTTGACAGCCGATGGTCACACATGGCTCTCATACATGACAGTGAGCGGTGCTCGTCGTTACGTTGATATTGCTTAATGAAGTAATGAATCAGGTTGGACAATGTGTCCAGCCTTTTTTGATAGCCTTTCTTTATCATGAGATTGAATTTTTCAATTTTTGTGACGTCTTTTGGAGTGCTATAATGGTTAATATAGAATCGAGGTTACTATGAAAATCGCATTGGTACAGATGGATGTTGCTCACGGACAGCCTACGGAAAATAAAAAGCACGTGAAAGAGATGTTGGAAAGGGCACTTAGCGAAAAGCCTGACGTCATTGTGCTTCCTGAAATGTGGAATACAGGCTATGCTTTAGATGAACTGGATGGGCTTGCAGACAAGGAAGGTTTGGACTCTCAAGAACTCTTGTCTCATTTTTCTAGGAAACATGCTGTGGCTATTATCGGAGGGTCTGTTGCTATTGAGAAGGACGGCAAATTCTACAACACAACCTACGTCTACAATAAGTCTGGGGACTTAATCAATACCTATAGCAAGGTCCATCTCTTTGGCCTTATGGCAGAGGACCAGTACATGTCTGCTGGGGCGAATGAGTCTGTTTTTGAGCTTGATGGTGTGATAGCTGCCAGTGTCATTTGTTATGATATCCGTTTTCCTGAATGGGTGCGAACAC
Organism: Streptococcus sp. HMSC078H03; assembly: GCF_001808655.1. NCBI lineage: Bacteria > Bacillati > Bacillota > Bacilli > Lactobacillales > Streptococcaceae > Streptococcus > Streptococcus sp. HMSC078H03. The sequence goes on along the minus strand of NZ_KV794117.1, from coordinate 25,523 downwards.
AGATGGCACAAGGGGCCAAGGTGCTTTTTGTGGTAGCGCAGTGGCCGGAACCTCGAGTGCAGCAATGGGAGATTTTGTTAAAGGCGCGTGCGGTTGAAAATCAAGCTTTTGTAGTTGCTGTCAATCGTGTTGGAGCAGGACCGGACGATGTCTTTTCAGGACATTCTATGGTTATAGATCCACTTGGAAATGTGGTCTTACAATCCAAGGAGCATGAGGAGGGCATTTTTACGGCCGATATTAATCTTGAAGAGGTAGATAAGGTTCGAGGTCAGATTCCTGTTTTTGAGGATCGTCGCACGGACTTGTATCATTAAGGAGCGTTTATGTTATTTGAAGAATCTGACTTATTGAAGGCATTGCCAGAACAGTTTTTTGCAGGTTTGGTTGCTAAAGTTAATGCCAAGGTAGCGGAAGGAGCAGATGTTATCAATCTCGGTCAAGGCAATCCCGACCAACCGACTTATGACCATATTGTTGAGGCGCTGTGCGTCTCAGCGAAAAATCCTGCTAGCCATAAGTATTCACAGTTTCGAGGCAATCGTCCCTTTAAGGAAGCAGCTACTAGTTTTTACAAGAAACATTATGGGGTCAATTTGGACGCAGAGCGTGAGATTTGTGTCATGGGTGGAGCTAAAATTGGACTAGTGGAATTACCCCTAGCTTTGATGAATCCTGGTGACCTCCTGCTCTTGCCTGACCCAGGTTATCCAGATTACTTGTCAGGAGTGAGTTTAGGCCGTGTGACCTATGAAACCTTTCCTTTGACGGCTGAAAATAATTTCTTGCCAGATCTGGATGCCATTCCTGAGGAGACAGCTCGCCGTGCTAAGTTTATCTATATCAATTATCCGAATAATCCTACGGGGGCTGTGGCGACTAAGGCTTTTTATGAAAAGTTAGTTGCTTGGGCTAAGACCTACGAAGTAGGAGTGGTGAGTGATTTGGCTTACGGAGCTTTGGGTTATCAGGGCTATGAGAATCCTAGCTTTTTATCAACGCCTGGTGCTAAAGATGTGGGCATTGAGTTCTATACTTTCTCGAAAACCTTCAATATGGCTGGTTGGCGTCTGGCCTTTGCGACAGGGAATGAGCAAATGATTGAAGCCTTGAATCTGATTCAAGACCATCTTTTTGTGGGAATCTTTCCTGCCTTGCAGGAGGCTGGGATTACAGCTCTCATAGACCCTAAATCTGAGGAGGCTGTTGCCCAACTGAATGCGACTTATGATAGCCGTCGAGATGCCTTTGTTCAGGCAGCTGCTAAGATTGGCTGGCAGGCCTTTCCATCCAGAGGTTCTTTCTATGCTTGGATGCCTGTTCCAGAGGGGGACACCAGTGAGAGTTTTGCGGATCTTTTGCTTGAGAAGGCCCATGTTGCTGTGGCACCAGGTAAAGGCTTTGGTCCCGCGGGTGATGCTTATGTTCGTATTGGGCTTTTGGTAGAGCCAGAGCGTCTAGTCGAAGCAGTCAATCGTATTGCCGACTTGCAATTATTTAATAACTAGATAACAATCATGAAACAAGTAGTTGAAAAAGACTGCTTGTTTTTTTCATGTTAATTTCATTTTTTTCTTGACAAATGAATAAAAATACAATAAACTTGTTACATATTTATTCAAAAGGAGTGGATAAATGAAAATTTCAATCGTTGGTATCACTGGTTATAGTGGTTTAGAGTTAGTTAAAATTTTGAATAATCATAAAAAAGTGGAACTTGTTTCTATTCACGCGACCAAGGAAGTGGGCCGACGATTGTCTGATGTGTATCCCTATCTGACAGGTGTTTGTGACTTAGAAATTGAAGCTTACAATGCGGAAAAGATTATGCAAAAGGCGGATTTGGTTTTCTTTGCCACACCTTCAGGAGTCGCTAGCTCGCTAGCAGAGGAATTTGTTCTGGCTGATTTTCCTATTATTGATTTGTCTGGCGATCATCGCTTGCCAGCAGATGTTTATCAAGAATGGTATAAAAAATCACCTGCTAAGCAGAGCGTTTTGAATAAATTTACATACGCATTATCAGAATATGCAGATGTGAAGGATAGGAAATTTATTGCCAATCCTGGATGCTATGCGACAGCGACAGAGTTAGCCTTGATTCCTTTGGTGGCAGTTAGTTTGATTGAGACGGAGAGTGTCATTGTGGATGCTAAGTCTGGTTTAACTGGTGCGGGTAAGGCTTTGAGTGAGTCTAGTCATTTTGTCAATGTTCACGATAATTACGTGACTTATAAACTCAATCATCATCAGCATATTCCTGAGATTGTTCAAACCTTGCAGGTCTTTAATCCGGAAATGCCTGAGATTCAGTTTTCAACGTCGCTTTTACCCGTTAATCGTGGAATCATGGCTACGGTTTATTGTAAGTTGAAGAAGGACGTGACTGTAGCTGATGTAGCTTCAGCATTCACAAAGGCTTATAGTGATAAACCCTTTGTACGTGTGCAAGACAGTTTGCCAGAACTACACAACGTTATTGGATCAAATTTTACAGATATTGGCTTTGCCTATAATGAGAAAACCAATGTTCTGACAGTTATTTCGGTCATTGATAATTTGATCAAGGGTGCTGCTGGTCAAGCAGTTCAAAATCTCAACCTCATGCAGGGGTGGGATGAGACAGAAGGTTTGCTTCTGACACCGTCATACTTGTAGATGTAAGTATAGAGTTAGGAGAAAAAATATGAAAGTCATTGAAGGAACAATTGCCAGCCCGTTGGGATTCTCAGCAGATGGGCTACATGCAGGATTTAAAAAGAGAAAAATGGATTTTGGTTGGATTGTCTCTGAAAAACCAGCCAGTGTGGCAGGGGTTTACACGACTAATAAGGTGATTGCAGCTCCTCTGATTGTGACCAAGACCTCAGTTAAAAAGGCTGGGAAAATGAAGGCCATCGTTGTTAACTCAGGTGTAGCCAATTCTTGTACAGGGACTCAAGGATTGGAGGATGCTTACACCATGCAGGAGTGGACCGCTGTAAAGTTAGGTGTTGAACCAGATTTGGTTGGTGTGGCTTCTACAGGGGTTATCGGTGAGTTGCTACCAATGGATACCTTGAAAAATGGTCTTTCCAAGTTGGTGGTCAATGGGAATGCTGATGATTTTGCCAAGGCGATTTTGACGACAGATACAGCAACTAAGACTATTGCTGTGACGGAGACTTTTGGTTGTGATGTTGTCACTATGGCTGGTGTCGCTAAGGGTTCAGGCATGATTCACCCGAATATGGCAACCATGCTTGGGTTTATTACTTGTGATGCCAATATTTCTAGTGACACCCTTCAATTGGCCTTGAGTCAAAATGTGGAAAAAACCTTTAATCAGATTACAGTTGATGGGGATACATCAACGAATGATATGGTTCTTGTCATGTCAAATGGTTGCACGCTCAATGAAGAGATTCTGCCAGGTACACCAGAATTTGATAAGTTTTCAAAAATGCTTAATTTCGTGATGCAAGAACTGGCTAAGAAAATTGCCAAGGACGGTGAAGGTGCCAATAAGCTCATCCAAGTTGATGTGATCAATGCCCCTAATGCCCTTGATGCTCGTATGATGGCAAAATCTGTTGTCGGTTCAAGTCTGGTCAAAACAGCCATTTTTGGTGAAGATCCTAACTGGGGACGTATTCTAGCTGCTGTTGGCTATGCCGGTGTGGACGTTCCTGTGGACAATGTTGATATTATGCTTGGCGGTCTGCCAGTCATGCTAGCATCTAGTCCTGTGACCTTTGATGATGAGGAAATGAAAGACATCATGCATGATGATGAAGTCACTATAACGGTAGATCTTCATGCTGGACATGAAAAAGGAACTGCATGGGGGTGTGATCTTTCTTACGATTACGTTAAGATTAATGCCCTCTACCATACTTAAGTTATCTATGACAAAGGAGTTAACTGATGACTACTGAATATATTGTAATCAAGATTGGTGGAGTAGCCAGTAAGCAGCTAACTCCTGAGATATTGGCTAAACTATCAGAATGGCAGCAGGCTGGTCAAAAAATTGTTATCGTTCATGGGGGCGGTTTTGCCATTAATCAGCTGATGGAGGAGAATCATATTCCAATTCACAAGGTCAATGGTCTTCGTGTGACGGGTCAGTCAGATATGGCCTTGATCAAAGAAGCCTTGGTTAACATAGTTGGGAAAAACTTAGCAGGTGAGCTGACAACTGCAGGTTTGCCAGCCTATCAGCTTGTAGATGAATTGCCAGAGCTTGTTCATGCTGATTTCTTAGATCAAGAGACCTATGGTTTTGTGGGTGAAGTCAAAAACATCACTAATCAAACCCTAGTGAGCCTCCTATCTCAAGGCAAACTTCCCTTGATTCCTAGCCTAGGCTATAGTGAGCAGGGGGAATTGCTCAATATCAATGCCGATTACCTTGCCAGAGCAGTGGCGATTAGTCTAGGAGCCAAAAAACTTATCCTTATGACAGATGTTAAGGGTGTTTTAGAGAATAGTCAGGTTTTGGAGCATCTGAATTTTGTGGACGTTCAGAAAAAAATAGATTCAGGTGTGATAACTGGAGGCATGATTCCTAAAATTCAAAGTGCTGTTCAGACAGTTCAAGCTGGTGTCGAGCAGGTCATTATTGGTGATAACCTGACAGATGGTACCATAATCAAGGAGTAAGAGATGACAAAACTATTTTCAAATTATAAGCGGGTAGCGATTGATTTTGCTTCAGCTCAGGGCAATTATTTGACGGATACAGATGGCAAGACCTACTTGGATTTTTCATCAGGTATTGGGGTAACCAATCTGGGCTACCATCCCCATGTCAATCAGGCTTTGACAGAGCAGGTGGGCAAGATTCTGCACCAGCCTAATCTCTATCACAATCAGTTGCAAGAAGATGTTGCTGACCTTTTAATTGGTGATAAGGACTATCTGGCCTTTTTCTGTAACAGTGGTGCAGAGGCCAATGAGGCAGCCATCAAAATTGCCCGTAAGGCTTCAGGTAAACAAGAAATCATTACCTTCCAAAATTCCTTCCATGGTCGAACGTTTGGATCTATGTCTGCCACTGGTCAGGATAAAATCAAACAAGGTTTTGGTGAAGGTGTGCCCCACTTTAGCTATGCTATTTTCAATGACATAGACAGTGTCAAGGCCCTAGCTAGTGAAGAAACTGCAGCTATTATGCTGGAGTTGGTTCAAGGGGAATCAGGTGTGCAACCTGCGGATCAGGACTTTGTTAAGGCTTTGTCTGATTATTGTAAGGAGACAGGTATTTACCTCATTGTAGATGAGATTCAGACAGGAATTGGTCGTACTGGTAAGCTTTTTGCTTATGAGCACTACGATATTGAACCAGATATCTTTACATTGGCCAAAGGCTTGGCAAATGGGGTACCAGTTGGTGCCATGCTTGCCAAGTCATCTCTTGGGGAAGCCTTTTCTTACGGAAGTCATGGCTCTACCTTTGGAGGAAACAAACTGGCCATGGCGGCGGCCAAGGTTACGCTTGAAGTTATGTTGGCTCCAGCTTTTCTGGATACTGCTCTTGAAAATGGGAACAAGCTACAAGAACAATTGCAGTCAGCTTTATCTGATAAAGAGACAGTTACCACTGTACGTGGCTTGGGTTATATGATTGGAATTGAGACCACTGGCAATCTGGGAGAACTGGTTCAGGCAGCTAGAGATAAAGGTTTGATTGTCTTGACTGCAGGGACAAACGTGATTCGTCTTTTGCCACCAATCACCCTAAGTGATGCTGAAATTGAAAAGGGTGTGGCTCTCCTATCAGAAATATTTGACTAGAACATAAAAATCACTTGATTCTTGAATCAAGTGATTTCTTTTACTCATTGTCAGTATCAATCTCGCTGAGAAGTCCTTTAGCTGTTGTTGTTGGCAGAATACGGACACGATTAAGTGAGAGAAGACCATCCTTGGCACTGGCTAGCCCTTCGTTGGTTGTTAGTCCTAACTTGTAAGTTTTCTTAGCTAGGTCAAGTGTCGTTTGATTGTAGCGACCTGATGGGTAGGCAATGGTATTGACCTTGGTATTGAGTTTATTTTCAAGGAAGTCAATAGAATCCGTTAATTCAACCTTTTGTGTCGCCTTATCAGTGGTTGACAAATCGGGGTGATTAACCGTATGAGACTGGAAGCTCATACCGTGAGCCATCATTTCTTTCATCTGTTTGACGGTAAGATTTCCAGCATTTCCTTTCTTAACAAAGCCAGTGATCACATTATTGGTTGCTTTAGCCTTGTATTTTTTGAGAATAGGATAGGCAATGGTGTAGAAATCTTCGTTACCATCGTCAAAGGTCAGCCAGACAACCTTCTTAGCAGGTAGAGCGTTTTCAGTGAAGGCCTTATAGGCTTCTTCAGGCGTTAGGAAATAGTAACCTGCCTTTGACAAAGCCTTGATTTGTGCTTCGAAGAGGTCTGGGTCAACGATAAGGTTAGCGTTAGAAGCTTCAGATGGATCCATGACGTGTACCGCATGATACATGAGGATAGGGATTTGGACAGGATCGTCATAGGTTTTCCATTTAGCTGTCGTCTTAGACTGACTGGTCTGAGCCTGTTGTTGCTTGCTTTTCGACTGATTTGGTCGGTTAAGCATAAAGACTGCTAGTAAGCCAAGAAGGACAATATTTAGGAAAAGCAGAAGAAGGTTCAGTTTCTTTCTGTTAGCTTGAGTTGTTTTTTTCTTTTGAGAAGTCATTGTATCCCCTTTCAAATAGGTCTAGTTATTATTCTAACAAAAATGGGATGGAAATGCACAGAATTTTCAGTAAAAAGAATACTTGCCTCCTTAAATGGCAACAATATTCTGTCAATTCCGATAGAAATGTGGTACAATTAAAGAAATGTATGTTTTTAAGGAGAAATCGTAAATGTCTATTAAAATTGGATTGCTTGGCTTTGGTACAGTAGCTAGCGGTATTCCTTTCCTCTTGAAGGAAAATGGTGAAAAGGTTCTTGCAGCCTCACGTGACCAACTCGAAATTGCCAAAGTTTTGGTTAAAGATGACGAGGAAAAAAATCGTCTTATCGCTGCCGGAAACGACTACAATTTTGTCACAAATGTTGACGAAATCCTTAACGATGAAGAGATTCAAATCGTTGTTGAATTGATGGGTCGTATCGAGCCAGCTCGTACCTTCATCACAAAAGCACTTGAAGCAGGTAAAAACGTTGTTTCTGCCAATAAAGACTTGATTGCCACTCATGGAAAAGAGTTGATTTCTCTTGCCCAAGATAAGGGAGTGGCTTTCTACTATGAAGCTGCTGTTGCTGGTGGTATTCCAATTTTGCGTACTTTGGCTAACTCTTTGACGTCTGACAAGGTGACACGTATCCTTGGTGTACTCAACGGAACATCTAACTTTATGATGACTAAGATGGTTGACGAAGGTTGGTCATATGAGGACGCTCTTAAGACTGCCCAAGAACTTGGTTATGCCGAAAGTGATCCAACTAACGACGTTGAAGGTATTGACGCTGCTTATAAAGCTGTTATCCTTAGCCAATTTGGATTTGGTGCCACAATTGATTTCGACGATGTGACTCACAAGGGGATTACAAACATCTCTACTGATGATGTAGCTGTCGCTCAGGAATTAGGTTATGTCATCAAATTGGTTGGTGATGTGCGTGAAGTAGAATCAGGTATCTCAGCAGAAGTGTCCCCAACATTCTTGCCAAAAAATCACCCACTTGCTAGCGTCAACGATGTCATGAATGCAGTCTTTGTTGAATCTATCGGTATTGGCGAATCAATGTACTACGGTCCAGGTGCTGGTCAAAAACCAACAGCAACATCTGTTTTGGCAGACATTATCCGTATTGCTCGTCGTCTTTCAGATGGCAATGTGGGTAAACCATTTAATGAGTTCCGTCGTGACTTGCCATTGGCTAATCCAGCAGATGTTAAGAGCAACTACTACTTTGCCCTTGATACGCCAGACGAAAAAGGTAAAATCCTTCACTTGTCTGAAATCTTCAACTCAGAAGATATTTCATTTGAACAAGTCTTGCAACAAAAAGCAAATGGCACAACAGCTCGTATCGTTGTGATTACACATGCTATGTCTAAGACACAACTCAAAGCTGTTACTGAAAAACTTGAAGCAGCAGAAGACTTCACTGTTGTCAACACATTGAAAGTTTTGTCTAACTAATTGATAAGCCCATACTGGTGCGTATAAGAAAGGTATTCAAGGAGAAAAGTCGCTGATGGCTTTCCTCCTTTTGGTGTATTATTATGAAAATTACTGTTCCAGCAACATCTGCCAATATTGGTCCAGGTTTTGATTCTGTGGGTGTTGCCGTTTCTAAATATTTGACAATCGAGGTGCTTGAACCAGCCGATGCATGGCATATTGAACATGATTTGGGAGATATTCCTTCAGATGAAAATAACCTCCTCATTTCAACTGCCTTGCAAGTTAAGTCTGATTTGCAGCCCCATAAATTGGTGATGGCATCAGATATTCCCTTAGCGCGTGGGCTAGGTTCTTCAAGTTCTGTTATTGTCGCAGGAATCGAGTTGGCCAATCAATTGGCAGACTTGCAGCTCTCAGACGATGATAAACTTGATATTGCAACCAAGATTGAAGGTCATCCGGACAATGTTGCCCCAGCTATTTTTGGGAATCTCGTTGTAGCCTCTTATGTGGATGAACATGTTAATAGCATCGTGACAGACTTTCCAGAGTGTGCCTTTGTAGCCTTCATTCCGAGCTATGAACTTAAGACGTCTGATTCACGTGGGGTACTTCCAAGTGACCTGTCTTACAAAGAAGCTGTAGCTGCATCATCTATTGCAAACGTTGCCATTGCTGCCCTCTTTGCAGGCGATTTGGTTAAGGCGGGACATGCTATTCAAGGGGATATGTTCCACGAACGCTACCGTCAAAAATTGGTTAAAGAATTTGCGACTATTAAGGAATTGTCAGGTCAATACAGTGCTTATGCGACCTATCTTTCAGGCGCTGGCCCAACAGTTATGACCTTGACGCCAAATGATCAGGCTGAAGCTCTTAAAACGGCTATCGATGGTCTTGGTTTAGATGGTGAAACCTTCATCCTGTCTGTGGATAAAGCAGGTGTTGTGGTTGACTAGAAAAAATCAAGGGCTACTCTTTGGTCTAGCCACCTATATTCAATGGGGATTTTTATCCCTTTTTTGGAAGCTTTTAGCAGGTGTTTCGGCTTATAACACCTTCTCGTGGCGGATTGTTTTTACAGTGGTGACTATGCTGACTTACGCCCTAGTCGCTAAGCAAAATACACGTTTCAAAAAGGAGCTTGTAGAACTTTGGCAAGATAAGAAAGCCTTGCTTCGTATGCTACTTGCTAGTTTTCTCATAGCAGCTAACTGGTTGATTTATATCTATGCTGTGGGTCATGGTCAAGCGACGCAGGCTAGCCTGGGCTATTACATTATGCCTATTGTTTCTATCCTGTTTGCCCTCATTTTTCTTCGTGAATCATTGAGTAGGACCATGTGGGCAGCAGTAGTATTGGCCTTTATAGGAGTACTGGTTCTTGTTGCCAATACAGGAAAACTTCCCATGGTTTCATTGGGGTTAGCTCTGAGCTTTGGTTTCTATGGTCTAATCAAAAAAGGGGTTAGACTCTCCAGTGACGTAGCCATGCTAGTAGAAAGCGGCTTGCTACTACCTTTTGTAGCTATCTATCTCGTTTTCTTTTCTCCAGAATCATTTTCTTCCTATTCGAGCATGGAAATGTTTCTCCTAGCCATATCCGGTGTGGTGACGGCCGTTCCATTGCTTTGCTTCTCAGAAGCAGTCAAAAGGGCGCCGCTTAACCTTATTGGTTTTATCCAGTATCTTAATCCTACGATTCAACTTCTCGTAGCCATCCTCATTTTTGGTGAGACGGTCAGCTTTGGAGAGTTGAAAGGCTTCCTCTTTATCTGGATGGCCATACTAGTCTTTGTAACTGGTCAAATAGTAACATTTCGTAGAAGTTCCTGATAGCTATCGGGAACTTTTTATGATGTTGTCCTAAAAATGAGCCAAGTTTATCTGACAATTTTAGAACTTTAAGATATAATAGTAGTATTAGATTAAAATAGCGGAGAATTTTATGCGAAAAATGAAAAAGCTAGCGGGCTATCTGCTTCTGCTCGCTATCCCAGTTGCCATCGCTGCAGGCCTGTTTATCTTTAACGGTTCAGGTTATCGCTTGTCAGAACAAGATGCGGCAGACATTGCTTACAAAAATGCAGGTGTCAAAACTTCTGAGATTTCTCAATCAACAGTTTCGAAAGCACGTTCTGGGCTTCACGGAAGTTATGAGATTAGTTTCACAACGTCAGACAACCATTTTGAGTATACAATTGATGGTCAGTCAGGATCTATTTTGAAACATAAGAGTGACCATCCAACAACTAAGGATGAGGATGACGCTCAAAAAGGTGAAGAATCTAAAGACGAGACTCAACCTAGTGAAAGCAAGGAAGAGACAGCTGTATCAAAAGAGACTGCGCAAACAACAGCTCTTAACCATGCTGGCCTAGCTGAAGGTTCTGTGACAAACTTGAAAACGGAATTGAAGACTGAAGGAGACGGTAAGGTCTACAATATCAGCTTTGACTATGCTGCTAGCGGTCTACGTTATAAATACGCGGTAAATGCTGATTCGGGAGCTATCGTAGCCTATACGACTGAGTATCTCACAGGGGCTGCGACTCCTGCTCAGTAGGTCGCAGATAGAGTGAAAGCTCTCCTTATTATTAAGGAAAATCCTTGCAATTTCTCTGAAATGGTGTAAACTAAAAGTGAAAACGGTAACAGTAGCTGTAGATGTTGCTGTAGAATCAAGGAGGCTTTGACCATGAAAGAATTCCAAGCATTTAAAGACACGCTTAGCAATAAGGCTCTCAAAGCCATTTACGAAGAAAGTAAATTGGAAGTCCAAGACGAAACAACTGAAGGTACAGAAGCCTTCTCACTAGCCTTGGCAACCCAAATGGCTATCAATCTACTCGAAAGCTATGAAAAATGGCTAAAAGAAGAAAGAGCTAAGGAAGAAAAATAAGATGAAATCCTTGTCGAAAGACAGGGATTTTTCTTTTGAGAATAAAAAATGAAGCATTGTATTTCTGTTTCAAGTTGGAATCTGTAGTCTGACTTATTGTGATAACATCTTCCCCACAATTTCATTTGTCTTGAGATTAAAAATGTGATAGAATAAGACCATTCAGAGGTGCTTTGAAGCCCATTTGTCACAGGAAGCGGTGGTACTGAGAAATCCGCACAAATGTCAAAGCTGGTTGCTGATGGTCAAATTGAATCAAGAAAGCTGTGAGTGGTTACCACTCAAAACTGGGTGGTACCGCGGATACACATTCGTCCCTGTCATGGTTATGACAGGGATTTTTTTATTATTGGAGCTACTATATGAAGTTTAAAATGCCTGCTAGGACAACAATAAAAGGTAGAGTAACAATAATCCGAAATTCGGCTTTTAATGGAATTCTTCCTGTTGAAAAGCCAGATAAAGAAGATATAGCATTTATTGAAGAAAAAATCGGAACTGATAAAAGTAAAAGTGCTTTTTTATGTGGATATTGCGGAAAATCCATTTCTTCCCAAAAAGATCATATTAATCCATTGATAATTGATGGGAAACCTTCTGGATATATTCATGAGATCAGTAATTTAATTCCATCTTGTGAATCATGTAATTCTATCAAGTCTAATGATACTCTTGAACAATTTTTTGATAATCCAAAGTTTACATGTAAGCTTAGTGAATCTGAGCTAATTGACAGAAAACGAATTGTTGAAGAATATCAAGAATATTTTAGAAAAAAATATGGAAAACTTGTAAAACTTAATTTTGAGGAGATTGTTGACAGTGACTTATGGGAAGAGTATCTAAATAAAACAGAGGAAATTCTAGAATTAATGCGTTCAACTTCTGATATGTATAACAAGATAAAAGCAGAGCTTTCTACGTATTACTCAGCAAATAAAGAAAGTCTGAAGGCGGATAATTTCTAGAGGAAAAACAAAAATATAAATCAAAAAAGTTAAGGTTTATTAACACAAATTTTTGATTCATATATTAGTTTGATTTTCAATAAATTTACTACTTTGAGTAGAGTGAGATTGATAAAATAATTTTAGTATTCTTTTCCGATAAGGAGGCTGACATGAAGCAATCTTTTGAGACCAGTAAATTGTATTATGGTTTTCCAATTTTTATCTTGGGTTACCAGGACCAGACACATGGCTATAACGTGACGACTTGCAGTTCTTCCTATAGTCTAGGAGATTGGCTCGTCATCGGGGTTGGTAGCGAGGAAAATGCGGCAGACCAGATTAAACATTATCGACAGTTCAGCGTGAACATCCCTGACGAAAACCTCATGCTTGAGATGGAACAGGCTGGTTTTATAAGTCGTCGTGAAAAGATTGCTAAACTTGACCTAGATTTCCAACCTTCTAAACTGACACAAGCACCTATCTTGGATGCTTGCCCAGTCGTATTGGATTGCCAGGTAGATCGAATTATTGAGGAAGATGGTATCTGTCATATCTTTGCTAAGATTCTAGACCGCCTTGCGGAATCTGATTTGTTAGATGACAAGGGACATTTTAAAAATGACCACTTTGCACCGACTTACTTTATGGGTGATGGACACAAGCGTGTCTATCGCTATCTAGATAATCGTGTCGACCCCATGGGAAGCTTTATCAAGAAAGTAAGGAAGAGGGATGAAAAGAGCTGAGTTGCCAGAACGAATCGAGACGGAGCGACGGGTCTTGCGAGTCCGTACAGTGGCGGATGCAGAGGCAATCTTTGATTTTGCGAGTTTAATTAAAAAGGAGAGGAATCTTGAAAATTGAACAAATTGCTTCAATTATTGGTGCTGTTGGAATTAGCTCTCTAATAAGTGTTTATATTTCATTTATTCAATCGTCAAAGAAAAATAAATTGGACTATATTACTACTGAAAGGTCTATATGGAGAAAAGAATTAAGAAATATCTTGATTAGTTTGGATAAGGAAGATAAAAGAGAAGATGCAATTGTAGATTTAAAAAGGCAAATTAACCCATACGGAAGGAATATGGCTTTCAAAAATACATCTCTCTACTTTTTGCGAGAAGGTCATATTTGGGATTTGATTGACCAAGGTGATGATAATATTGATTACAAAAAAATTAAACATTTTGTTAGATTGTTATTGAAGTATGATTGGGAACGATCGAAATCAGAGATAAAATTTAGTCCAACCCATTTTTTTGATTGGACTGTTAGAATTATATTGGTCCTTCTTTCCATTTATTCACTGTATTTAAATAAAAATTTAATTCATTATCCATTAGCTTTATTTTTTGGCCTTTCCTTTTCATCATTCTCGATACTTTTACTTTTAGTACAGGAAACTTTTGTACGTAATCTTAAGTTAAATCAATTGAGAAATCAAAATTCAATTTTAAAAATATTTTTATTACTCTATGCTTTACCCTATGTTGATGTTATGTATATGTTAACTTCGTATGTAGAAATCATGAAGCACCCACTTATGAAGATTGTTTCTCTAGTTGGATTGTTTTGTTATGAAATTTATTTTTTAACTACTTTAGAATCGAACGAAAGTAACTATGTTGAGGAGATAAAAAGGAGTTTGACTAAATTATCAAAAGATGATTTAGAGGAAATTAAGTTGACTAATCAAATAAATCATTTGGAAGATAAAATAAATAGAAAATTATATAACAATTCTAGTTTTCAAAATTTGAAGAAGAGAAGGAGAAAATTAAGGAGAAAGATTATTAAACAGTCGCGCCCACCGTATTACATCTTTCATCCGATCTTGTATTGGAAATACCTGAAAAAAAAGAGACACATATTTAAAATCGTAAAAGTAATTATAAAAGGAGAGAATTAATGTCTAAAGAACTTTCACCTAAATACAATCCAGCCGAGGTTGAGGCTGGTCGTTACCAAAAATGGCTTGATGAGGATGTTTTCAAGCCTTCAGGCGATAAAAAGGCTAAGCCTTATTCAATCGTTATTCCACCACCAAACGTAACTGGTAAGCTTCACCTTGGTCACGCTTGGGATACAACTTTGCAAGATATCATCATCCGTCAAAAACGTATGCAAGGTTTCGATACGCTTTGGCTTCCAGGTATGGACCACGCAGGTATTGCCACTCAAGCTAAGGTTGAAGCGCGTTTGGCTGAAGACGGCATTTCTCGTTATGACCTTGGTCGTGAAAAATTCCTTGATAAAGTTTGGGAATGGAAAGATGAGTATGCGACAACTATCAAGCAACAATGGGGCAAGATGGGGCTCTCTGTAGACTACTCGCGTGAGCGTTTCACCCTTGACGAAGGTCTATCAAAAGCTGTTCGTAAGGTATTTGTAGAGCTCTACAAGAAGGGCTGGATTTACCGTGGTGAATTTATCATCAACTGGGATCCAAAAGCTCGTACAGCCCTTTCTGATATCGAGGTTATTCACAAGGATGTGGAAGGTGCCTTCTACCACATGAACTACATGTTGGAAGACGGTTCACGTGCCCTTGAAGTGGCAACAACACGTCCGGAGACTATGTTTGGGGATACTGCTGTAGCGGTTAATCCAAATGATGACCGTTATAAAGACTTGATTGGTAAAAATGTTATCTTGCCAATCTTGAACAAGCCAATCCCAATCGTTGGGGACGAACATGCAGACCCTGAATTTGGTACTGGTGTGGTTAAAATCACTCCTGCCCACGACCCTAACGACTTCTTAGTTGGTCAACGTCATAACTTGCCACAAGTCAACGTCATGAACGATGATGGTACCATGAATGAATTGGCTGGTGAATTCAACGGTATGGACCGCTTTGAAGCTCGTAAGGCTGTTGTTAAGAAATTGGAAGAAATCGGTGCCCTTGTCGAAATCGAGAAAATGACTCACTCAGTTGGTCACTCAGAGCGTACAGGTGTGCCAGTTGAACCACGATTGTCTACACAATGGTTTGTTAAGATGGACCAATTGGCGAAAAATGCCATCGCAAACCAAGACACAGACGATAAGGTTGATTTCTACCCACCACGTTTCAATGATACCTTCCTTCAATGGATGGAAAATGTCCATGACTGGGTTATCTCTCGTCAGCTCTGGTGGGGTCACCAAATCCCTGCTTGGTACAATGCTGAGGGTGAAATGTACGTTGGCGAAGAAGCACCAGAAGGTGACGGCTGGAAACAAGACGAAGATGTCTTGGATACTTGGTTCAGTTCTGCCCTCTGGCCATTCTCAACTATGGGCTGGCCTGATGTCGACTCAGAAGACTTCAAACGTTACTTCCCAACGTCAACGCTTGTCACTGGTTACGATATCATCTTCTTCTGGGTGTCTCGTATGATCTTCCAATCATTGGAATTCACAGGTCGCCAACCATTTAAGAATGTCCTTATCCATGGTCTCATCCGTGACGAGCAAGGACGTAAGATGTCTAAGTCCCTCGGAAACGGGATTGACCCCATGGATGTTATTGAGAAATACGGTGCTGATGCCCTCCGTTGGTTCCTTTCAAACGGTTCTGCACCAGGTCAAGACGTGCGTTTCTCTTACGAGAAAATGGATGCGTCTTGGAACTTCATTAACA
This sequence comes from Streptococcus sp. HMSC078H03, assembly GCF_001808655.1. Classification (NCBI taxonomy): domain Bacteria; kingdom Bacillati; phylum Bacillota; class Bacilli; order Lactobacillales; family Streptococcaceae; genus Streptococcus; species Streptococcus sp. HMSC078H03. The sequence continues at coordinate 9,899 of NZ_KV794117.1, read as the reverse complement.
AGATTTGGAACATCTCTCGTTACATCCTCATGAACAATGAAGGATTGACCTTGGATGTAGCGCGTGAAAATGTAGCTAAAGTGGCTGCTGGTCAAGCAGGTAATGTCACAGACCGTTGGATTCTCCACAACCTCAATGAAACCATTGGAAAAGTTACTGAGAACTTTGACAAGTTCGAATTTGGTGTGGCTGGTCACATCCTCTACAACTTCATCTGGGATGAGTTTGCGGACTGGTATGTTGAGTTGACTAAGGAAGTGCTTTACAGCGACAATGAGGACGAAAAAGTCATCACTCGTTCGGTTCTTCTTTACACCTTGGATCAAATCTTGCGTCTCCTTCACCCAATCATGCCATTCGTGACTGAGGAAATCTACGGTCAAATCTCTGAAGAAACGATTGTGACTGCGGAATACCCAGTGGTTCGTCCAGAGTTTGAAAATGAAGAAGCTGCAGCTGGCGTTGAATCTCTTAAAGACGTGATTCGCTCAGTACGTAACTCACGTGCAGAAGTGAACGTAGCACCAAGCAAGCCAATCACTATCTTGATCAAGACAAGCGACAGTAAGCTCGATGCTTTCTTTAATGATAATGTCAACTACATCAAACGCTTCACAAACCCAGAACACTTGGAAATTGCAGCAGATGTCGAAGTGCCTGACTTGGTTATGTCAAGCATCATCACAGGCGCAGAAATCTATTTACCACTAGCTGACCTTCTTAATGTCGAAGAAGAATTGGCTCGTCTTGAAAAAGAATTAGCCAAATGGCAAAAAGAACTCGACATGGTTGGTAAGAAACTTAGCAACGAACGCTTCGTAGCCAACGCCAAACCAGAAGTCGTCCAAAAAGAACGCGACAAACAAGAAGATTACCAAGCTAAATACGATGCAACAGTCGTACGTATTGAAGAAATGAAGAAATTGGTGTAGCTAGAAAGTTTAAAAAGTTATGGGTAAGATTAATAAGACTAAAGGGATCATAAATTTTAACCTACAATATAGAAACGGAAATATCGATTTTCATAAAAATGTTAGCAACGCTATGAATACTGAATCTTATGACCACCAAACGTATTTGGACTACCTAGATAAAATAGAAAATCTAAGGGAGATAATAGGAGTAGATAAACCACTTATGGCAGTTAAGCATGATAATGACTATTTAATTGTTAAAGATCTAAGTGGCCCCGATAAAGAAATTTCAGTATTTTTAATTTGGCAAAGTCCTAAAGAATTGGCAGATTTATTTCCTGGAGCTATAAAAAGAATTAATGATTTTATTAAAGAAAAGTGGGAAGACGAACATCTTTTAAAATCTAAACGTTTAAAATTCGATATCCCTTCTCAAGCTATAATAACAATTTATCCGGCATATAATAATGGGTACAAAGTCGAATCTGATCAAGATTCAGCTATTCAAAATATTTCTATAAAGAGAAATAGTGGAGTAAATCTGGTTGAGTGCTTGTTAAATCTTCTTGGTATAATTATTGCAATTGTAATCTTAATTAAAACAAATAATTGGGACAATTTTTGGGGATTAGTGATTCCAATGGCTATAATTGTGGGCTATAATTTTTTTGATTGGACACAAAAATCTTATCAATTAATAGTACAATCATTTGATACTATTGAAAATCCAAATAATATCAAAGAGAGTACAAGTGCCACTGATATTAAATTTAAACTTCCGGAAATAATAAATATTAAAGGAGAGGAGGAAGAAAATGTCTAATTTTCCATTTGTAAGAATAGAGCAAAATGAAGAGGTGTTTTACTTAACTAAGATGCCTATTTCGTATTTAAAGAATCATGTCAATTTTCATTTTAGAGTAACTTCCAATGAAGATGATATTCAAGACGCTGATAAATACATTAGAAGTTTAGAAAAAAATATAGGTAATTCTTCTGATATAAGTAGTGACACTAATGGAATACAGCGTAGAACAGACTTAAAAAGAATTAATGATATCGCAGATTTTGTGAAGACATCTAGTAGTATTGTATTTTCAACTCCAATTGTTTTGTCTTTGGATGTATTTTCTACAAATTATGATGAAAGTAAAATAATAATAGATGAAGATAAGAGAGAGATTAAAATCGAAGAAGATATAAGATTTACTATAATTGATGGGCAACACAGATTAGCAGGACTATCAAAGGCTTTTCTAGATACAAATAAAGATATTGAGCTTCCTATTACTTTGATTTTAGGATCGGATTTATCTACTGCTACAAAACTATTTATTGATATAAATGGTAACCAGAGAAAAGTTAATAAGTCTATGATTTATGATTTATATGAAAATATAACTGAAAATGATAGAAAAAATATAAATCAATATACATCAATTGTCCGAGCACTGAATACCACAGAGTCATCTCCATTTTTTAATAGGATTAAAATGTTGGGTACTGGGGCTGGTGTGATATCTCAATCATTTATGGTCGATTATCTCATGGAGGTGTTTAAAAATTTTAATGAGATAAATACTGATTCTCAGTCTATGTTCTCTGAAGTATATATTTACTTCACAATTATATCTAAAATATATAGTGAAGATTGGTCTTTAAAAGAACAAATGCGTAATAACAGCCAACTTGTTAAAACTAATGGAATTGGAGCGTGTTTACTACTTTTACCCGCTTTAATAAAAGAAATAGGGAAACCGTCGGAACAACAGAATAACTATGTTGCTTATTTTAAGGAACGTGCAAATTTTAATTGGAACAGTGATGCTTTCGCAGGAACTGGAAAGAAAATACAAAAACTAATTATGGAAAATTTGAAGGATTATCCTAAGAATAACGGCGATATTAAGACTATGTTATATTAATTTTACTAAGGGCTGTCATAATTTAAGAAAATAAATTTAAATGTTGTACGATATAAAATATAGTTTGTGATTATATTCTTAGTTAAAGTATTTTATTTTTAATTAACACAAAAATAGACGTTATAAATGAATTTATTACATTTATATTAATTCAGATTTCTTTAGTAAGCAGGTAACTACATGATAAACTCTGTAAGCTCGAACCAATATGTGAAGTGCAACATTGTAGCTTTCTTCTCAGGTATTGGGGAAATTGAGTTATAATTTGAACAGACCAATGAGTTCAGAGTGGTGTATGTAATGAGTTTGACAAGTATGTGCATCAGACTTATCAGTTAAACAATTCAGATACCCCTTCAGCTTTCTTTAAGGAACTCAAGTTATACTATAGTCATCCTAATAAGTATTACTGAACGTCGTTCGGTAGCGCTCACATGTTCTGGTTTTAAGTCAGACAGTGAAACTTTCTTTTTTTCATAAATTTCCCAAACAAGTCTAACCTACCATAGTTAGGCTTGTTTTTTTTGTAATAAGCAGACTAGTTTTTCATTAAAAGTAAACGCTTACGTAAAATTAGTGAAAACGTTAGGCAAAGTCAGTGAAAACGTCTAAAAAACCATCAATTCGTTGACTTTCGTGGAAAATAGGACTAAAATAACAGGGTAAAAAAAATTAAAAGGAGAATTCTACTATGAATCTAACTATCTTAGCCCTCGGTTTGGCCGTTATGGGTGTATCTGTTGGTGAGGGTATCCTCGTTGCCAATATCGCTAAAGCTGCAGCTCGCCAACCTGAGATGTTTAGCAAACTTCAAACATTGATGTTTACTGGTGTTGCCTTTATCGAAGGTACCTTCTTCGTATTGTTTGCCCTTAGCTACATTGTCTAATAGACAAATAAAAGATGAAGGAGGGATGAGCAGTGGAAACTACAAGTAATCCAACCGTCTCATTATTTGGGATTGATTTTGACTTGACTGTCCTTGCCATGTCTCTCTTGACAGTAATTATCGTTTTTGGAGTGGTTTTTTGGTCAAGTCGTAAGATGACCATTAAACCAAAGGGAAAACAAAATGTGCTTGAGTTCATCTATGAGTTTGTGAATAGTACCATTTCTCAAAGTCTTGGGAAATTCACGAAGAATTATAGTTTGCTCTTGTTTGTAATTTTCACCTTTGTTTTTACAGCAAACAACTTAGGTTTGCTTGTGTCTGTAAAAAGTGAGCATTACAATTTTTGGACTTCTCCAACATCGAACTTCGGTGTTACTATCACTCTTTCTTTGATTATTACCCTCATTAGTCATATTGAGGGGATCCGTAAAAAAGGGTTTAAAGGCTATCTAAAGGGCTACCTTTCACCATACCCAGCTATGCTCCCAATGAACATTTTGGAACAATTAACCAACCTTGCTTCATTGGCCTTGCGTTTGTTTGGTAACATTTATTCTGGTGAGGTACTTACTGGCTTGATTCTTCAATTGGTGACCTGGTCTGCTTTTGCAGCACCTGTATCCTTTGCTTTGAACCTTGTCTGGGTTGCCTTTTCAGCCTTTATCGGCTTTATCCAAGCCTATGTCTTTATTATCCTAAGTTCAAACTATATTGGTGATAAAGTCAACGAAGAATAATTAAGAAAGGGAGAAATGAAATGTCAATACTTATTAATAGTACGACACTTGGTAATATCATTATCACACTCGGCTCAGTTTTTCTCTTGTATTACCTCATCCGTAAATTCGCATGGGATCAAATTACAGGAATCTTTGCTGCTCGTGAAAAGAAAATTGCCACAGATATTGATAGTGCTGAAAATGCTCGTCAAGAAGCAGAACGCTTGGCACAAAAACGTCAAGATGAGTTGGCAGGTGCTCGCACTGAGGCAGCTCAAATTATTGATGGGGCCAAGGAAACTGGTAAAACTCAAGAATCAAAAATCATTGCAGAAGCACATGATGAAGCTAAACGCTTGAAAGAAAAAGCAAATCAAGACATCGCCCAAAGCCGTGTGGAAGCACTTGCTGGCATTAAAGGTGAAGTTGCAGACTTAACTGTCCTCTTGGCAGAAAAAGTTATGAAACAAAACCTTGATGCAAAAGCGCAATCTGACTTGATTGATAGCTATCTTGATCAATTAGGAGATGCTTAATGGATAAGAAAACACAAGCTCTTGTTGAGCAGTATGCCAGAAGTCTGGTAGAAGTCGCTTTTGAACAAGACGCCGTGTCAACAATCCAAGAAGAAGTAAGGCAAATCCTAACAGTTTTTGCTGAAACAAATCTAAAAACCTTCTTGTCGCAGGAAAATGTGACAAGTGAAGCTAAAAAAGAAAGTTTGAGCTTGTTTCAAGAGTCTTGTTCAGTGTATATGAACAATTTTCTTGAGGTAATCTTACTCAATGACCGTGCCAACATTCTCTATGATGTGTTGAAATTGGTCCTTGAGCTCTTTGATCAAGAAGACAATACTTACGATGTTACAGTGACATCAGCAAGTCCCTTGTCTGAGGAACAAAAAGCCCGACTTTTGGCGATTGTTTCACAAAAATTTGAGATTAAGACACGTCGTTTAGTAGAAAAAATTGATGAGGACCTCATCGGAGGATTCGTCATCAAAGCAAAAAATAAGGTTGTTGACACGTCAATTCGCAGTCAATTGCAAACCTTTAAAACGAATTTGAAATAGAAAGTGGTGTGACTTTTGGCAATTAACGCACAAGAAATTAGCGCTTTAATTAAAAAGCAAATTGAAAACTTCCAGCCAAACTTTGACGTCACTGAAACTGGTGTCGTTACCTATATCGGTGACGGTATCGCACGTGCTCGTGGTCTTGATAATGCCATGAGTGGTGAGTTGCTCGAATTTGAAAATGGTGCCTATGGTATGGCCCAAAACCTTGAATCTAATGATGTCGGTATCATTATCTTGGGGGATTTCGTAGCAATTCGTGAAGGCGATATTGTTAAACGTACTGGAAAAATCATGGAAGTTCCAGTTGGTGAAGCCCTTATTGGTCGTGTAGTAAACCCACTTGGGCAACCAGTTGATGGTCTTGGTGACATCGAAACAACAGGTTTCCGTCCAGTTGAAACACCTGCTCCAGGTGTTATGCAACGTAAATCAGTTTCTGAGCCATTGCAAACTGGTCTTAAGGCGATTGATGCCTTGGTTCCAATTGGACGTGGTCAACGTGAGTTGGTCATCGGAGACCGCCAAACTGGTAAAACTTCAGTAGCCATTGATGCGATCTTGAACCAAAAAGGTCAAGATATGATCTGTATCTATGTGGCTATTGGTCAAAAAGAATCAACAGTTCGTACACAAGTAGAAACACTCCGTAAACATGGTGCTCTTGATTACACAATCGTTGTGACTGCCTCAGCATCACAACCATCACCATTGCTTTACATCGCGCCTTACGCTGGTGTTGCAATGGCTGAAGAGTTCATGTATAACGGAAAACACGTCTTGATTGTTTATGATGATTTGTCTAAACAAGCCGTGGCCTATCGTGAACTTTCATTGCTTCTCCGTCGTCCACCAGGTCGTGAAGCCTACCCAGGGGATGTCTTCTATCTCCACTCACGTCTTTTGGAACGTTCAGCTAAAGTTTCAGATGATCTTGGTGGTGGTTCAATTACTGCCTTGCCAATCATCCAAACGCAAGCCGGAGATATCTCAGCTTATATCGCAACAAACGTTATCTCAATCACAGATGGACAAATCTTCTTGCAAGAAAACTTGTTTAACTCAGGTATTCGTCCAGCCATTGATGCGGGTTCTTCCGTATCACGTGTAGGTGGATCAGCGCAAATTAAAGCGATGAAGAAGGTTGCTGGTACACTTCGTCTTGACTTGGCTTCATATCGTGAACTTGAAGCCTTTACGCAATTTGGTTCAGATTTGGATGCTGCGACTCAAGCGAAATTGAACCGTGGTCGTCGTACAATCGAAGTTTTGAAACAACCGCTTCATAAACCACTTCCAGTTGAGAAACAAGTTGTTATCCTTTACGCTTTGACACACGGTTTCTTGGATAGTGTTCCGGTTGATCAAATCTTGGATTTTGAAGAAGCACTCTATGACTACTTTGATAGTCACCATGAGGATATCTTTGAAACTATTCGTACAACTAAGGATCTTCCTGAGGAATCTGTACTTAATGAAGCTATCCAAGCTTTCAAAGATCAGTCAGAATACAAATAGAAATAGGGAGGACAGCATATGGCAGGCTCTCTAAGAGAAATCCAAGCAAAAATTGCTTCAACTAAGAAAACGAGTCAAATCACAGGAGCCATGCAAATGGTTTCTGCCTCAAAATTGACACGTTCTGAGCAAGCTGCTAAAGATTTCCAAATCTATGCCTCAAAAATTAGACAGATCACAACAGATCTTCTACATTCAGAATTGATTAATGGTTCGTCAAATCCAATGTTGGATGCACGCCCAGTTCGTAAGACAGGTTACATTGTCATTACTTCAGATAAAGGACTTGTTGGAGGTTATAACTCAACAATTCTTAAAGCTGTGTTGGACATGATTAAACGTGACCATGATTCTGAAGATGAATATGCTATCATTTCTATTGGTGGAACAGGTTCAGATTTCTTCAAGGCTCGTAACATGAATGTTGCTTTTGAACTTCGTGGCCTTGAAGATCAACCTAGTTTTGATCAAGTCGGAAAAATCATTTCTAAAGCTGTAGGAATGTATCAAAATGAACTTTTTGATGAACTCTATGTGTGCTATAACCACCATGTTAACAGTTTGTCTAGCGAAGTTCGTGTGGAACAAATGCTTCCTATCGCTGATTTGGATCCCAATGAATCAGAAGGTCATGTGTTGACCAAGTTTGAATTGGAACCAGATCGTGACACTATTTTGGATCAACTCTTACCACAATATGCGGAGAGTCTTATCTACGGTGCTATCGTAGATGCCAAAACAGCTGAGCACGCAGCGGGTATGACTGCAATGCAGACAGCCACTGATAATGCTAAGAATGTGATTAACGATTTGACAATCCAATATAACCGTGCGCGTCAAGCTGCCATCACTCAGGAAATTACTGAAATTGTTGGTGGTGCAAGTGCACTTGAATAGCTAGAGATTTGTCTTAATTAGACACACATGAAAAAGGGATGATTGTCATCCAAAAAACTATCATAAGGAGAAAACAATGAGCTCAGGCAAAATTGCTCAGGTTGTTGGTCCTGTTGTAGACGTAGCGTTTGCAGCTGGTGATAAACTCCCTGAGATTAACAATGCATTGGTCGTTTATACTGATGAAGAAAAGTCTAAACGTATCGTGCTCGAAGTAGCTCTTGAACTTGGAGAAGGTGTGGTTCGTACCATTGCCATGGAATCTACTGATGGATTGACTCGTGGACTAGAAGTTCTGGACACTGGTCGTCCAATCAGCGTTCCTGTTGGTAAAGATACCCTTGGACGTGTCTTTAACGTTCTTGGTGATACCATTGACTTGGAAGCACCTTTTGCAGAAGATGCAGAGCGTGAACCAATTCACAAAAAAGCACCAACTTTCGATGAATTGTCAACATCTACTGAAATCCTTGAAACAGGGATTAAAGTTATCGACTTGCTTGCCCCTTACCTTAAAGGTGGTAAAGTCGGACTCTTTGGTGGTGCCGGTGTTGGTAAAACCGTTCTTATTCAAGAGTTGATTCACAACATTGCCCAAGAGCACGGTGGTATTTCCGTGTTTACAGGTGTTGGTGAACGTACACGTGAAGGTAATGACCTTTACTGGGAAATGAAAGAATCTGGCGTTATTGAGAAAACAGCCATGGTCTTCGGACAAATGAACGAACCACCTGGAGCACGTATGCGTGTTGCTCTTACTGGTTTGACAATTGCGGAATACTTCCGTGATGTCGAAGGTCAAGACGTGCTTCTCTTCATCGATAACATCTTCCGTTTCACTCAAGCAGGTTCTGAGGTTTCTGCCCTTCTTGGTCGTATGCCATCAGCCGTTGGTTACCAACCTACACTTGCTACTGAAATGGGTCAATTGCAAGAGCGTATCACATCAACTAAAAAAGGTTCTGTTACATCAATCCAAGCCATCTACGTTCCAGCCGATGACTATACTGACCCAGCGCCAGCTACAGCATTTGCTCACTTGGATTCAACAACCAACCTTGAACGTAAGTTGACACAAATGGGTATTTACCCAGCCGTTGACCCATTGGCATCAAGCTCACGTGCCCTTTCACCTGAAATTGTTGGTGAAGAACACTATGCTGTTGCGACTGAAGTTCAACGTGTGCTTCAACGTTACCGTGAATTGCAAGATATTATCGCTATCCTTGGTATGGATGAATTGTCAGACGAAGAAAAAACATTGGTTGGACGTGCTCGTCGTATCCAATTCTTCTTGTCACAAAACTTTAACGTTGCTGAACAGTTTACAGGTCAACCAGGTTCTTATGTTCCAGTTGCTGAAACCGTTCGTAGCTTTAAAGAAATCCTTGAAGGTAAATATGATAATCTTCCAGAAGATGCCTTCCGTAGCGTAGGTCCAATTGAGGATGTAGTAGCTAAAGCTAAAGCTATGGGCTACTAATGAGGTGAAGATATGGCACAAATGACCGTACAAGTGGTAACTCCGGATGGTCTGAAATATGACCACCATGCCAGCTTTATCCACGCGGTTACTAAAGATGGTCAAATTGGTATCTTGCCAGGCCATATTAACTTGATTGCGCCACTTGAAGTGGATGAACTCAAGGTTCGTCGTGTGGATGACGAGAGTCACGTCGATTGGATTGCCGTAAACGGTGGTATCATCGAAGTTAAAGATGATTTTATTACTATCGTTGCCGATTCAGCAGAACGTGAACGCGACATTGACGTTTCTCGTGCCGAACGTGCCAAGCAACGTGCCGAACGTGACTTGGAAGAAGCAACTAAATCTGACCGTATTGATGAAGTTCAACGTGCTCAGGTTGCTCTCCGTCGAGCACTTAATCGTATCAGTGTCGGTACAAAATAAGACAACAAAAAACGGCTCTTTGTCAACTGTAGTGGGTGACGAAAAGC
>NZ_KV794116.1:200938-201304 GCF_001808655.1 Streptococcus sp. HMSC078H03 | reverse complement strand
TTTCAACTTTCTTAGTTGTTGGGTTGTAGTAGTTTACTACTTGAGCTGCAGTATTTTCAATATCTACACCACCAGGTACATCAGCTTTCACTGTTGTTGGGATGTCGAACTTGTAGTAACGTCCAAAGGCGAATTTAGTTGTGTCAATGATTTGAGTGTTTTCTGCGTCGCCAAGTGACTTAGTGAAGCCATCTTTAAGAGTTGCAGTAATCACACCATTGTTCACAGTGATATCGAATTTAGCTGTGACATCATCACCTGTTACTGAATCGTAGGCTTTAATCTTAGTAGCGTCAAGGTCCAACTTAGTTTCATCGTAGACATCTGAGATGCCTACTGATTGGATGTTGTCCTTGTTGTTTGCGT
>NZ_KV794116.1:199802-200838 GCF_001808655.1 Streptococcus sp. HMSC078H03 | reverse complement strand
TCTCTGGTTGGAACTTAGGTTCTTCTGGTGGAGTCACACGGTTGTTAAATTCTTTGTCAGCAGGGTCTGTCACGTTTGTGATCAAGGCTTTCGCTGTACCATCATGAGATACAGTAACGGTTACAACAGCAGCCATTTCATCGTAAGTGACAGTTGCATCTGTACCCTTAACCTCTGTTACAGTGTACTTGTAAGTACCTTCTTGACCCTTCTTGTATTTAAGGGCTGTAACAGTTTCACCAGCTTTATTTGTGTACTCTACTGGAGAGAATTTAATCTTACCAGCTGCATCGTTGGTTGCAGTTGCAATCACAACATTGTCGCTATCTTTCAACTCGAATGTGAATTCGCCAGCTTTAAGGTCACGACCTTCCAATTTCTTAGTGAAGTTAAATTCTACTGAGATTGGAACACTGTTTACACGTTTTTCAGTTGGTTTGTTTGGTTTTTCAACAGTCTTGCTTACTGGGTTGTAGTAGTTAACAACTTGGGCTGCTTTGTTTTCGATATCTGCACCAGCTACAACATCGTCTTTCACTGTTGCTGGAATATCAAATTTATAGTAGCGTCCAAATTCAAACTTAGTCGTATCAATGATTTGTGTATTTTCAGCGTCGCCAAGTGACTTAGTGAAGTCAGCTTTAAGGTTAGCTGTAAGAACACCATTGTTATCAGCGATATCGAACTTGTTAGTAACATCTGCACCAGTTACAGAATCATAAACCTTGATTTCTGAAGCATTAACAGTCAATTTATCCTTGTCGTAGTTATCTGTGATTCCTACTGTTTGAATGTTGTCTTTGTTAGCTGCATCAAATTTAGTTGTATCCAACCATACTTGGTAGTAAAGTTTAGATCCACGTTCAACTGACTTAGTATTTAAGTTTTCTTCTTCGTTGTTGTTTGTATTATCGACATATGGGTTTGTATTTGTTTCACCATATTTATCTGTCAATTCAGAATCATCATCAACGAGTTTAGTACCAGTGATATCGAATTTCGCTTTAGAAACAACGTATTTCTCTGGTTGGAACTT
>NZ_KV794116.1:165177-199702 GCF_001808655.1 Streptococcus sp. HMSC078H03 | reverse complement strand
ATTTCTCTGGTTGGAACTTAGGTTCTTCTGGAGGTGTTACACGGTTGTTGAATTCTTTATCAGCAGCATCTGTTACGTTGGCAACGATTGCTTTAGCTGTACCGTCGTGTGAAACAACAACTTTAACAGTGGCAACCATTGTGTCGTATTTGACAGTTGTATCTGTACCAGGAGTTTCTTCTACTGTGTAGTTGTAAGTCTTACCAAGATCATCGCGACCAAATTTAAGAGTCTTGAAGACAATCTTACCAGTAGCGTCGTTCTTCACGCGTTCAACTTCAACGCCGTCTTTCTTCAATACGAATTCGAATTCGTTAGCTTGAAGTTCACGACCTTCCAAACGTTTAGTGAAGTTCATTTCCACTGGAACTGGAACGCTGTTAACACGTTTTTGTGTTGGTTTTTCAGGTTTTTCAACTGTCTTGCTTACTGGGTTGTAAACGTGAACTGTTTGGTTGGCTGTATTTTCAATATCAGCACCAGCTTTAACAGATTCTTTAACAGTTGCTGGGATATCAAATTTATAGTAACGTCCAAAGGCGAATTTAGTAGTATCGATAACAGGGTTGTTTACTTTATCTTTGATGAATTCATCTTTAGAAGTTGCAGTGATTGTACCATTTTCAACTTTGATGTCGAATTTAGCAGTCACATCTGCACCAGTTACTGAATCGTAAGCTTTGATGTCAGCTGCATTTACGTCCAATTTTTCTGCGTCGTATGTATCAGATACACCAACGTATTGGATGTTGTTAGCTTCTGTGAATTTAGTAGTATCAAGCCATACTTGGTATACCAATTTAGAACCGCGTTCAACAGTCTTAGTATTCAAGTTTTCTGGTTCGTTGTTTTTAACACCATCAACATATGGATTCTCATTTGTTGCTGTGTACTCGTTACCAGGTACATCATCGTCGTCATCCATCAACTTGTCACCAGTGATGTCATATTTCTCTTTAGAAACGACAAATTTTTCTGGTTGGAATTCAGGAGGCGTTGGAGGAGTGACTTTGTTGTTGAATTCTTTATCGGCAGTACCATCAGTAGCATTACCGTTGGCATCAACCCCACCAGTTGAAGATACGTTTGTAACTGTAGTCAATGAATGACCGTTCTTAGCAACTTCAACTGTAACAGTAGCTTTCATCTTATCATAAGTCATACCAAACTCTTTGTTGGCTGGGATAACTTCTTCTACTGTATAAGTGTGAGTACCTACTTTAGTGTTGTCGAATGACAAGTTAGAGAATGAAACATTACCAGCAGCATCATTCTTAACTGTTTCAACTACTGCACCTGTAGAATCTTTCAATACGAAGCTGAATTCACCAGCTTTAAGTTCACGACCTGCCAATTTCTTAGTAAAGTCAAACTTAGTCACAACTGGAGCAACAACATAGTTGTTGAACTCAGTGTCTTCAGGCATTGTAACAGCAGTACTCAAGAGACCTGTAGTGGCATCTTTAGTAACTTTAACTTTCACTACTGCGTTCATAGTATCGTAATCGATATTTGTATCGTTACCAGCTTTTTCACGCACAGTGTAAGTGTGTTCACCTTCAGCGCTGTATTCAATCGCATCAAATGTGATTGAACCATCTGCAGCATTTTTCTTAGTTTGGATTACATTGCCATTTTCAAGCAATTCGAATGTGAAGGCATCTGCTTCAAGTACTTTACCTTCAAGACGTTTAGTGAACTTGAATTGAGCTTGAGTAGGAGCTGATGTGAAGGTATTGTTGAACTCTGTATCTGCAGGAAGAGTATTTGTTGCTTTAAGTACGTGACCTTCTTTAGTAACAGTAATTGTTACTTCAGCTTTCATCGTATCATATTGCATTCCTGCTTCAGAACCTTGAACTTCTTCTACAGTGTACTTGTGAGTACCAACTTGTGTATTGTCAAAAGTCAAATCGTCAAAGGCTACAACACCTTCTTTAGTATTTGTCTTAGTTTGAAGAACTTTACCAGTTGAATCTTTCAATACGAAGCTGAATTCACCAGCTTTCAACTCACGACCCGCAAGAGCTTTGCTGAAGTCGAAACGAGTCTTAACTGGAGCTACTGCAAAGTTGTTGAACTCTGTATCTTCTGGCATTGTAACATTAGCAGTCAAGATACCAGATGCAGCATCTTTAGTAACGTTAACAGTTACTACTGCATTCATATCATCGTAATCGATGTTTGTATCTGTTCCAGCTACTTCACGTACTGTGTAAGTGTGAGAACCTTCTTTATCGTAAGAAATAGCGTCGAATTGGATTGTTCCGTCAGCCGCATTCTTCTTAGTTTGGATTACTTTACCATTTTCAAGCAATTCAAATGTGAAGGCATCCTTAGTGAGCTCTTTACCTTCAAGTTTCTTAGTAAACTTGAATTGAGCTTGTGTTGCAGCAGGAGTGAATGTATTGTTGAACTCTGTATCTGCTGGAAGAGTGTTTGTTGCTTTAAGAACGTGACCTTCCTTAGTAACAGTGATTGTTACTTCAGCTTTCATTGTATCGTAAGTCATACCAGCTTCTTTATTTTCTGGGATAACTTCTTCTACAGTGTACTTGTGAGTACCAACTTGTGTATTGTCAAAAGTCAAATCGTCAAAGGCTACAACACCTTCTTTAGTATTTGTCTTAGTTTGAAGAACTTTACCAGTTGAATCTTTCAATACGAAGCTAAATTCACCGGCTTTCAACTCACGACCTGCGAGAGCCTTGCTAAAGTCAAACTTAGTCTTAACTGGAGCTACAGCAAAGTTGTTGAAGATCTTATCATCTGCGCTTGAAGCAAAACCACCAGCACCACTGTACTTAACTGAAGCTTGCAAATCACCTTGAGCGTTCTCCGTTACAGTAACTGTCATAGTAACAGTCATTGCATCGTAATCAACGTTTGCATCTGAACCTGCAATCTCAGAGATTGTATATTTGTAGGTACCAACTTTATTGAAGCTTAATTTACTAAATGTAGCTTTACCATTTTTGTTAGTAACAGTTTCTTCATATGAAGGAAGTGATTTGTTTTCATTGACTTCTTTAATCTTGAAGCTGAATTCACCATCAACAAGTACACGTCCTTCAAGTTGTTTTTCAACTTCTGGAGTAACTGTTACAGGTTCTTGCTTCACGTAGTAGTAAATAGGTTGTTTGTACGGTGTCAAAGTGTTGAGCAAGTCAACGTTGGTACCGATACCTCCTACCCCACGCTCTAATTGCGCATTATCTGAACCATGTCCAATTCCATCTCCTAAGAATGGTACGAATACAGTATGATATGGTGCATATCCAGAAGCTTTTTGGAAGTCAAATGGAACTTCTTTACCGTTTGGATAGTTAGTTTTTGCTCCCGTTTTTGGATCAGTTACGGTATGTGCAATAGTGTAAAGAGGTGATTTTTTAACAACTAAGTCCTGTGAATTCCATTCACCTGGTTTAATCGGCTTAGTTTCTGCTAGCAACATATAGCCATCGGTACTTAATGAACCATCAGAACGTTTGCTTTGTTGTCTTGGATCTAGCAAGTAAACACGAATAACGACTGAACCGTCTTCTCCAACAATTTCTTTGATACGTTTGATACCGTAACGGTCCGCATCCATGAATTTCGTACCAACGGTGTAAGGACGACTTACAGTACCAGATTGATCATTTGCATCAGCAGTTTGGTAAAGTTTGTATCCATCAAATTGACGTTCGCCAGATGCTGTGAAACGTTGTCCTTCTTCAGCTTTAAGAGTGTATCGAGCTAACTCTACTTCATTACCATTTTCTTTATAATCTTGAACAGTTTTATCTGTTTTATTGGCGTTAAATGTTGGATTGTTTTTATCAACTACTTTATAGTAAGTTGTTTTATTAATTGTTACTGGTATTTTAGCGTTTGAATCAGTAATTGTACGACCATTGTAAGCTGGTTCAACAACGTTTAAAATATCTGTTGTAGTACGAGCGTTATAAACCGCAGTATAAAGTGCTTGCTCTGCAGGCGTAAGTTGGTGCCCACCAGCTACTAAGTCTGTGATACTCTTTCCAACTGCATAACCATTTTGAATAAATGGTTCTGCTTTTTTACCCTTTGGAGCAGTTCCAGCTTTATAATCTACTTGGAAAGTTAATTGGCTATTAGACGCTGCTGTAGTAGTCGTGAACTTTTGAACCCCACTAGAAGCGGTAATCGTTCTAGTTTCAACTACACTACCAGTATTTTTGTCGAGCAATTCAACCGTTGTATCGGTAGAGTCATCAAATCTCTTATAGGCACGTGCATAATATTTTGTATTATAACGTTTATTGAATTCAGTAAGATCCCAAATAGCATAAGTATAGAAGTCGCCTTCTTTAGCTTGATAACCAGCTGGTACAGTTTGAGATGCAACACTTGCACCATTAGGATCCGTCATATCAGGTGTAGCAACTTCACCGTCTTTTAGGAAAGTTGCTACAGCAACCGGCTCGTTATTGTGGTCTGTAGCGGCACGACGGTTACGACGGCTACGACTCATTGCCAAAGCTCCACCGTTAGTCATATCAGTTGCTGCACGGTCAAGTACTGCACTGCGATCTTCGGCTGCTGCTCTAACAGAGTAAGCACGTGCTGTAACGTTTGGCTTAACGCTTGTTGCTGCTGCCGCAGTTTCAGCTGCTGCTGTTTCTTCAGCTACTGGAGCGGCTGTTGCTGCTGTACGGTTAGCCGCTGTTGCAGCTGGTGTTGCTGCAGCGGTTGTCGCTGAAGCTGTTGTTTCAACGTTGTTGCTAGCTGCATTTGTAGATGCCACTGCAGCTGGTTTAGCTGCTTCTGAAGTAGCTTTCTCAGTTGGTTTTGCAGCCTCTGAAGCTGGTTTTACTGCTTCAGGTTTTGCAGTTTCTGTAGCTTGTTTGTCAGTTGTCTCTGCGGCAGCCTTATCTGTTGCTGATGCTTCTGGCGTCAAGTTAAATGTTGACGCAGTTGCATCAGTAGAAGATACAGCTGCAGTAGGATCTGCTTGAGCTGTTGATGCTGTAGACGTCTCAACCAGGTCTGACGAACTTTCGCCCTCAACTGATGAACCAGGGTTTGATGAAGAAGCATCGGGTGCTATGACTTCATCAGCCTGTGCAGTATGAGCAGCAAAGAGTGCCGTTCCTAGCAAGACTGAAGCGACACCAAACGAATATTTACGCAATGAAAATCGTTGGCGTCTGTTAAAAATGTCTTTCATTTCAAGTCTCCCTCTGTATGAAATAGTTAGTTATAGGTCACGAGTATACAAGAATCCTATACTTGAACTCATGATTCTATTACATTCTAACATTCTGACAATTTATGGTCAAGTGATTAAGTCAACTTTTTTAAAAAAAATCAAGTTGTCTGACAATTCAGCCAACAACTTTTGTTTGTTTTTTGCCTTTACAAGTGTAAAACCCTTGATTTTATTTACTTTATACCGTTTTCAAATTTCTATTTTATTTTCTTTTCATTCCTAACTTTCTCATGTTTTTCACGGAAGATGTTAGACTTATGAGAGGATTTAACTCATTTTATTGGCTGATTTTCTTACTTTTATTCTAATTTTTACCTACTTATTACAAACCATCCGATTCTGTAACACCATCGATAAACCATTGATATACAATTTAATAATTGCCTTTGACGGCCATAGTCACCCACTACATTTTCAAAAAAATAAAAAACCCAAGCATCATAAACTTGGGTTAATCATCTTATTGGTTTCAGAGCTAACTTCCTCTATTTTTTTCTGATATGGTTGTCATTCCAAGACTGCAATTCTTGATAGGACTTGACTTTACCTTCTTCCTGAGTCGGTCTAAAAGCCCTAACCGGTAACTCGTAGCCATCCTGCCCTTCAGGTGCCATCCAATGGAGCAAGGTATTGAACCAGGTTTCGTTATTGATTTTACTTGGAATGGTATAGATTCTAGCATGTTTGGTCTTAACAGCTTCGTAAGCTTCCTTTTGCTCTTTGGCAAAGTTGGTACTATCCATATTGAGGCTCCTGTCTTTTTCAGAAATGTAATAAAGAGCAGGTAGACTAGCAATTGGCGTTCCAGACGGATTATCAAAATCCTTACCATTAGTTGCACCTGGCCACATCTCAAGACCAAAAGGCTCTAAAGTCTTACGCATATCAACATTAGCGTACTCCAATTCCGAGTCCAAAGTATTCGAGTTAGCTGAGATATTCATCTCCTCGATTTTTTGAGTTTTGAGATTGAGGTATTTTTTATTAGAAGCAAAATCAGCTGACGATGCACCAAAAGGCATTTGTAAGTAGGCTTGGTCATTAAGCATGAAAAGCCTTAGACCTGCCTGATTTAAATAATCTTCATCCCCAGCTTTTTTAGCCAATTTCAAAAGGTCAATTTGTTTAGGTTTCTGATTTGGTTTTTCCGTGTCATACACATAGATATTAAAGTAGTCATATTTATAAAGAGTTTCACCCTTGGCATTTTTCTTACCAGATACATCACCCTTGTACTCTTGAGTGACTAGGTATTGACCAGCTACCCCCACAATGTTAAACATGTTTCTATCATGACCAGGATTTGGTGTCACGAGTAGAAATTCCTTATTATCCCCGAAGGTTGTCAGGGTGATTTTAAACAAGGGATCTTCTGCATTGCTGCCGGAATAGACAGTTGTACTTGACTTGCTAGATGAGGCTGAGCCCTTGGTAGCCTTACTGCTACCACTCACAGCAAAAAAGATAGCCGTTCCTGCGATTACAAAAAGCAATGCCGCTAAGAGACCTATAAAAACAATTTTTGTTGTCTTATCCCCCTTAGGTGTTGGCTTCTTTACAAACTTATTTTCCATAATAATCTCCATTTTCAGTATTACTTCTAGTATAGCATAGGTGGGGACTATTGATAAGGTGCATCGGCGGTCTAAGAAGGCTGGATTTTTGATTTTCATTTGACAAAAGCTCTCTGACAGCGTACAATCGAGACAAGTAACATTCGGAGGTAAATGGAGACATGAACAACTAAGTCTATTCACAATAAACCTGCTTTATTTGATAGATTGTTTTCATGTCTTTTTTGCGCTCTTTTTCTGTAGAAAACTTGTTGATGGTATCCGCGCTTTTTTGCGTCCACACCATCACTATCTCCTAGAGAGCTTTTTAGCTAGATTCATGACGGTTCTATCTTATAAGGTAGGACTGTTTTTTGACCTTTGATATTATATGAAGTAAAAGCCTACTTCCCATGAAACAATATCTACAAGCACTCAGACCTAGGAGGTCCTATGATACAGATTCAACACCTAACCATAACACATACCAAGGATTTGCGTGAACTCGTTCATGATCTAAATCTAACGATAGCTACAGGCGAAAAAGTCGCCATCATTGGGGAGGAAGGCAATGGAAAATCTAGTCTCCTTGCCCTTCTGGTCAATCCAAAAGCACATCTTGACCATCTGTCTTACGAGGGAACTATTAATAAACCAGATAGCCCACAGGTCTATATTCCCCAACAGATTTCGGATAGCTTGCAATCTCTAACCCTTAACGACTACTTCTTTGCGGACACTTATGACCTAGACTATGCCACCCTCTATCGTCTGGCTGATGAGCTTCATTTTGATAGTGAGCGTTTTGCCAGTAGTCAACCCTTTTCCACTCTGTCAGGTGGTGAGAAACTGAAAATTCAACTCATCCGAGAATTAGCTCGTCCCCACGACGTCATTTTTCTTGATGAGCCCTCAAACGATATGGACTTGACTACTATGACTTGGTTAAAAGACTTTATCAAGCACTCTGATAAAACGATCGTCTATATCTCACATGACGAGGACCTACTAAGCCAGACAGCTGATACCATTATCCATCTGGAACTCCTTAAACGTCGTCGACAGGCAAGGACCAGTGTGGAGCACCTCAACTATGATAACTATAGCCAACAACGCTCTGATAGCTACCAACAACAGATGCAGCAAGCCAAAACCGAGAAAAAAGCCTATGACAAGGCCATGGCCAAGCATCGCCGTATCAAACAAAATGTCCAAACTACCTTACGTAATACGCATGACAGCACGCAAGGACGATTGGTTGCTAAAAAGATGAAGGCAGTCCTCTCACAAGAAAAACGCTACGACCGCCTTGCCCAAGACATGACACAAATGCCTGAAAAAGAAGATAGCATTGAACTATTCTTCTCTCATATTGACCCTCTACCTCAAGGAAAATATCTCTTAAATCTAGATGAAAAGCAGATAAACATCGCTCCTCACCTGACTATTGACCATCTCAAACTTTCTTTGAAAGGCCAGGAAAAAATTGGTATTGTGGGAGATAACGGCTGCGGTAAATCCACTCTCTTACACTATCTCTACCAAAAACTTAGTCAGAAGACAGACCTGACTATTGGCTACATGCCTCAACGTTATGACACTATCTTGCCACTGGATTTGTCTCCAATAGCGTTTTTGAGTAAGACTGGCGACAAGTCTGAACGAGAAGTTATAAGCTCCCATCTCGCCAACCTCAACTTTAGTCATGATGAAATGAACCATGAGATTGCTGATTTATCTGGAGGACAAAAAGGAAAACTACTCCTACTGCACCTGGTCTTAGAAAGCCCTCAGCTCCTTATCTTAGATGAACCAACCAGAAATTTTTCACCCACCTCGCAACCCCAAGTCCGACAGCTCTTTGATAACTATCCAGGGGCAATTCTGACGGTATCGCATGATGTCAACTACCTCAGACAAGTCTGCCAAAAGATCTATCGCCTAGACTCACGAGGTTTAGAAGAAGTTGAGATTTAAGATCTCAAATCTATCGTTTTTTCAAGAAAAGTCTCAAAAGAAACCTTTTCTTCAGATGCAAAAAAACTCAGGTTTTGCCTGAGTTTTTTTAGTCTTAATCAATTTCCAGACCACCGGTATAAAGTCGGTAGTAAGTACCACCTTGTTCCATGAGGCTGTCGTGGTCACCACGTTCAATGATTCGTCCGTGGTCCATAACCATGATAACGTCAGAGTTGACAATGGTTGAAAGACGGTGGGCAATAACGAAAACCGTACGTCCTTCCATAAGTCGGTCCATCCCCTCTTGCACCATTTTTTCGGTACGAGAGTCAATAGAAGATGTCGCTTCATCAAGGATAAGAACTGGTGCATTGGCAAGGGCAGCACGCGCAATGGCTATAAGCTGACGTTGCCCGTTGGACAAGCCTGCACCGTCGTCTGTAAGAACAGTGTCATAACCATTGTCCAAATGTTGCACAAAGGAGTCCACGTTAGCAATGCGAGCTGCTTCAAGGATTTCCTCGCGCGTCGCATCAGCACGACCATAGGCAATATTTTCAGCGATAGTCCCTGTGAAGAGATGGGTATCTTGAAGCACGATACCAAGCGAGCGACGAAGAGAATCTTTCTCAATCAGCTTGACATCAATACCATCATAAGTAATCACACCAGATTGGATATCGTAGAAACGGTTAATCAAGTTGGTAATCGTCGTCTTACCAGCACCTGTCGCACCGACAAAGGCAACCTTTTGCCCCTTGTCTGCATAGAGATTAACGTCATGAAGGATTTGTTTCTTACCATCGTAAGAGAAATCAACGTCTTGGAAGACCACATTTCCGACCAACTCGACCAATTCGTAGTCGCCATTTGGACGTGGGTGTTTCCAAGCCCAAAGATTGGTTTTCTTGTCTGTCACAACCATTTGACCATCTACCAATTCGTAGTTGACCAAAGTGACCTTACCTTGGTCAACTTCTTCTGGTTCGTCCAGAAGGTCAAAGATACGGTCAGCACCGGCAAGTGCCATAAGGACAAAGTTAAGTTGTTGAGATACCTGAGTAATAGGACCGTTGAAGGAACGGTTCAATTGTAGGAAGGCCATGAGACCACCGATAGTCAAACCACCAACACCATTAAGGGCAAAGAGTCCACCAACCAAGGCGGTCAAAACAAAGGAAACATTTCCTAAGTTTCCAAGAATTGGCATGAGAACATTGGCATAGCGGTTGGCCAAGTAAGAAGATTCGAAGAGTTGCTCGTTAATCTTGTCAAAATCAGCCATGCTTTCTTCTTCGTGAACAAAGGCCTTGACCACTTTTTGACCTGACATCATTTCCTCGATAAAACCATTCTCAATCCCCAAATTCTTTTGTTGTTCACCGAAGTAACGGCCTGATTTGGCTGATACATTTTTGATGACCATAAACATGATGCCTACCATGACTAGGACAACGATAAAGAGAAGAGGACTAACCGTAAGCATGGTTACAGTCACCCCGATAAGGGTAATAGCCGTTTGTAGCAACTGTGGAATAGACTGCTCAACAGCCTGACGAAGGGCATCGATGTCGTTGGTGTAGATAGACATGATGTCACCGTGTTGGTGAGTGTCAAAGTAGCGAACAGGAAGCTTTTGCATGCGAGCAAAGAGCTGATTACGAAGGGAACGTAGAGAATCTTGCGAAATCGTCGCCATGAGGAGTGATGACACATAGTTGGCAATCACACCGATAAGACAGAAGACAGCGACTGAGGTCAAGAACCGTAACAGTGGTCCAAAGTCATGGCTGCCAGATTTGAGCATGGGCTGAACGTAAACGTCAACCAAGGACTGAATAGAGGCCGTTAAATTGACCGTTGCCAAGGAAGCAACCACAATAAGGACAAAGGCGATAGAAAGTGAAAGTTTGTAGTCTTGCCACAAAAAGCGTAGAAGACGTGCTAGAGAGCCCCAATTAGCTTTTTTCTTATTCTGCATCTGCTACTCCTTTCCCTTGTGTTTGCATCTTGTAGACGTCACGATAAATGGCATTGTTAGCCACCAATTCATCGTGAGTACCAATAGCATCGATACGGCCATCATCCATGACAATGATACGGTCTGCATCTTGGATGGATGAAATACGTTGACCGATGATAATCTTGGTTGTATCCTTAAGACTTGATGCCAAACCTTGACGAATCAAACTATCTGTCTTAGTATCAACCGCTGATGTTGAATCATCAAGAATCAAGATTTTTGGATTCATGAGGAGGGCACGTGCAATACAGAGACGTTGACGTTGTCCTCCTGAGACATTGGCTCCACCACGTTCAATCTTGGTGTCATAGCCATCCTTAAACTCTTGGATAAATTCATCAGCTTGGGCAATCTTACAAGCTTCAATGATTTCCTCATCTGTCGCCTGTTTATTTCCCCAACGCATATTTTCCTTAATGGTTCCTGAGAAAAGGACGTTGGTTTGAAGCACCATGGCAACTTGCTTACGTAAGCTATCCAAATCATAGTCCTTAACATCGTGGCCAGCAACCCTAACCTGACCGGCTTCCACATCATAAAGACGAGGAATGAGCTGAACCAAACTTGATTTCCCAGAACCTGTTCCACCAAGAATACCGATAACCTCACCAGACTTAATATCAAGCGAGATATCTTTGAGAACATGGGTCTTATCACCATTTTCATCAGTGTATGAGAAATCCACATGATCAAAGCTGATAGAACCATCTGTGACTTCTGTCAAACCATTTTCAGGTGAAACAATGGTTGATTCAGTGTTGAGCACTTCATTGATACGCTCTACAGAAGCCATAGAGATAGACAACATGACAAAGATCATCATGAACATCATGAGTGACATGAGGATGGTCATGGTGTAGCTGAACATGGAAGTCAACTCCCCAGTAGTCAGACTACCACCAACGATAAGATGGGCACCAAACCAAGAAATCATAAGGAAGGACGCATACATAGACAACATCATGGCTGGGTTAGACATGATAACCACACGAATGGCACGCATGAACATCTTGTAAATACGACGTGAGGCCTTCTTGAATTTGTCTGTCTCTTCCTGCTCTTTAACATAGGATTTCACCACACGCATGTTGGTGATGTTTTCCTTGATACTGTTGTTGAGGTTGTCATAAGCCTCAAACACTTGAGTAAAGAGAGGGTAAACGATTTTGGTAATAACAGCCAAAACCAGACCAAGGAAGAGTGTTACACCAACGAAAATCCAAGCCATTTCGCCATTAATCAGGAAACTTGCTGCAATGGCAAAGATCAAGTTAAGGGGTGCACGTACACAGATACGGATAATCATCTGGTAAGAGTTCTGCACGTTGGTAACATCAGTCATCATACGTGTTACCAAACCACCAGCTGAGAACTTATCGATATTTTCAAAAGAGAAGGTTTGAACCTTTTTGAAAATGGCTTGACGTAGATTCTTGGCAAATCCAGCAGAGGCAAAGGCCGCATAGCGTGCCGACTGCATCCCACAGAAAAGCGACAGAAAGGCACAGACCAACATGAGGCCACCATAGAGCCAAATGTTAGACATGTTAGATTGCTGGACACCTTTGTCCAAAAGATTGGCCATTACAAAGGGAATGGAAATCTCAAACATGACTTCTAGCGTCATGAAGAGGGACGCTAGGATTGAGGGTTTCTTGTATTCCTTTATCTGGGCGATCAGGGTTTGAAACATAATTACCTCCGTTTTTTATTCTTTTTCTTTTTTTGATGCTTTCTTAAGTGATGGCGGACGTCAGCGACCGACTCAGTCGTTCCATGACTAGTTATCGAGCCAAAGTCTCGATAACTCCGCTTCCTATAACTGCTTCTGCAGTTATAGGAATATCATCACGGCGAAAGCATCACTGTTGGGCAGAGAGAACTGTCGAATTGTGAGCAACTTCGAACAAGTGCAAATAGGTTCAGAATGGTCTCGACCACGGCGAAAAATATCACCTGCCCTGAGCAGAGCATGTTTCAGGCATTGATAGATATAAGCTAGTCCTGTAATCCATCACGGTGAAAGCATCATTTTTGAGCAGAGCATACTGTCGGAAAGCTACTCTTAACGCTCATCCTTTATCTATAAAAGAACGGTTACACCTTTTTGAGAGCACACAAAAGCCCCTGAGGGCAGACCCTAGGGATGCTTTCGTTCTTATATATACGTCATTAGTATAGGCTAATTTGATTTAAATTGCAAGAGAAATAACATTTTACATAAAAATCAGTGGGTATTTTACAATTTTTGCATATAATAGAGCTAAAAAGCAACTGGTTTTAAGAATTCTTATCTAAAACATTCGGAAATTCCCCTTAACCGTAGCGGAAAGTTGTTTTCTTCTCCTATTTATAATAGACTATCACTAACATTAGATGAAAAGGTGACTCTATGACTATAAATCAACTGCTTCAAAAGCTGGAGCCTACTAGCCCTATCCTTCAAGCTAACTTTGGAATTGAACGCGAAAGTCTTCGTGTCGATAGACAGGGAAAATTAGCACATACGCCTCACCCTTCTTGCCTAGGAGCTCGAAGTTTCCACCCTTATATTCAAACAGATTTTTGTGAGTTTCAAATGGAGCTCATCACACCAGTTGCTAAATCTACCACTGAGGCCCGTCGTTTTCTTGGAGCCATTACCGATGTAGCTGGACGTTCCATCAGTAAAGATGAACTTCTCTGGCCCTTGTCCATGCCACCTCGTATCAAGGCCCAAGAAATCCAAGTTGCCCAACTGGAAAATGAATTCGAACGCCATTATCGTAACTACTTGGCTGAAAAATACGGAACCAAACTTCAAGCTATCTCAGGTATCCACTATAATATGGAACTTGGGAAAGATTTGGTTGAGGCCCTATTCAAAGAAAGCAACCAGACTGATATGATTGCTTTCAAGAACGCCCTCTATCTCAAGCTGGCTCAGAACTATTTGCGCTACCGTTGGGTGATTACCTATCTCTTTGGTGCTGCACCTATTGCTGAGCAAGGTTTCTTCGACCAAGAAGTGCCAGAACCCGTTCGTTCCTTCCGTAACAGTGACCATGGTTATGTCAATAAGGAAGAAATCCAAGTATCTTTTGCAAGCCTAGAAGATTATGTCTCTGCCATCGAAAACTATATCGAACAAGGAGATTTGATTGCGGAGAAGGAATTTTACTCAGCTGTTCGTTTCCGTGGACAAAAAGTTAATCGCTCCTTCCTTGACAAGGGAATCACCTATCTGGAATTCCGTAACTTCGACCTCAACCCCTTTGAGCGTATCGGTATTAGCCAAACTACCATGGATACCGTACACCTGCTTCTCCTAGCCTTCCTCTGGATGGATGCCCCTGAAAATGTCGATCAGGCTCTGGCTCAAGGTCACGCGTTGAATGAAAAAATCGCCCTCTCTCATCCTTTAGAGCCTCTACCTTCTGAAGCTGAAACTCAGAACATTACGACGGCTCTGGACCAACTGGTGCAACATTTTGGACTAGGTGACTATCATCAAGGTTTGGTCAAACAACTTAAAGATGCCTTTGCTGATCCTAGTCATACACTAGCAGCCCAACTCTTATCTTATATCAAAGACAAGGCTCTTGCTGACTTTGCCCTTGACAAGGCTCTTGCCTATCATGATTATGACTGGACTGCCCACTATGCTCTTAAGGGTTATGAGGAGATGGAACTTTCTACTCAGATGCTACTCTTTGATGCCATTCAAAAAGGAATCCATTTTGAAATCCTAGATGAGCAGGATCAATTCCTTAAACTCTGGCATAAAGATCATGTTGAGTACGTCAAAAATGGTAACATGACCTCAAAAGACAACTATGTAGTACCTCTTGCCATGGCTAATAAAACCGTGACCAAAAAAATCCTGGCTGACGCTGGTTTCCCTGTTCCTGCTGGCGACGAATTTACCAGTCTGGAGCAAGGTCTAGCCTACTATCCTCTTATCAAGGACAAGCAAATTGTAGTTAAACCAAAATCAACCAACTTTGGTCTGGGCATTTCCATTTTCCAAGAGCCTGCCAGCCTTGATAACTATAAGAAAGCCCTCGAGATTGCCTTTGCAGAAGATACAGCTGTTCTTGTTGAAGAATTTATCCCAGGAACCGAATACCGTTTCTTTATCTTGGATGGACGTTGTGAGGCTGTACTCCTTCGTGTCGCTGCCAATGTTGTCGGTGATGGCAAACACACCATTCGTGAATTGGTCGCTCAGAAAAATGCCAATCCATTGCGAGGACGTGATCACCGCTCACCACTTGAAATCATTGCGCTAGGAGACATCGAACAACTGATGTTAACACAACAGGGTTACACCCCAGATGATATTCTCCCAGAAGGGAAAAAGGTCAATCTACGTCGTAACTCAAACATTTCTACGGGTGGTGACTCTATTGATGTCACTGAGACCATGGATTCCTCTTACCAAGAACTAGCTGCAGCTATGGCAACTAGTATGGGCGCTTGGGCTTGTGGGGTTGACCTCATTATTCCAGATAAAACCCAACCTGCTAGCAAAGAAAACCCTCATTGCACCTGCATCGAGCTCAACTTTAACCCTTCTATGTATATGCACACCTACTGTGCTGAAGGACCTGGACAGGCTATCACTTCAAAAATCTTAGACAAGCTTTTTCCAGAAGTTGCCACAAATCAAAACTAAAACTTAAATCTTAGGAGCAAACAAATCACCTTTATCTCGAGATAAAGGTGATTTTGCTTTATTAACCAAACTCTCCTGCTTCTTCCTCAGGATGAGTTTCCATGTACTGGATGTGTTGTATATAGGCATCTTGAGCCTGATTGAAGGCTTCCTGATCACTATAAGGATAATCTATGTAAAAGAGGTCCCGCCAGCCATTAAAGGTCTGACTATTGTAAAAACCTTGAATCTTTGTAGGAAGAAACTCTTTGTTGTAGCTAATCCGCAACTTGAGTAGAGTCTTATCCTGAAACTGAGTGATGATACTGTTGGAGGTTTCTTGGCCTTCCAGACTAGTCCAAACCTTATTCAGAACAATGTCCTGACTATAGTGGTTAGACTTGATCCGATTTTTGTCCACTGGGAGCTTCTGGGTAGCCTCTAAAAGGTAGGACACCTCTCCTTGAAAATAAGCCTCAATGGTTAAATCCCCAAGACTTGAGCCATATAATAGGCCATCCTTAATAGCAATGTTTGATCCAAAAAGTCTTTGGCCAGCCACATCAAAGGACATCCCCTCATCCCGCCCGTAGAGCTTGATGGCATAGGCATCCCTTACGCGATAGAAATTTTTAGCGACAAGAACACTATCAAGGGTTTCAGTATTTTTTGTCTCCACCTTGGGGCTGGTAGGTCTCTTGGTAAAAGCTGTCAAACCCATTAAGCACAAGATGAGAGCGAATATAATCAAGGTAAGCATTATAGACCTGGAGCCGGTCTTCAGCTTTAACTTGTCTCCATGTTTCAAGGTCTTTCAAGCCTCCTTTTTTAACAATATCAGCATAGCGCCCACCGTTTAAGACATTCTTGGGATTTTTCCACTTCCTAACCATCTTGCGTCTAATCGCATTGTCAGCAGGATGACGAACGTCAAGATAGGTATGGCTATTATTGAGATAGGCTGGTAGGTCAGCATTCAAGCCCTTAGACAGCCCATAGTTAGCAGAGTCCGTATCGGCAATGTCAGCACCATCCTCAATCTTATAATGCTTAGGATTAGAGTCGATGCTACCGTCTTTCCTTTTCTTATAGACATTCCACTCGGAAACAAATCTCCCTGTATCCATATTGACAATAAACTCAATAAAGCGAGAATTGCTAACTCCGTAAGGGCCCATGACACTGGTCTGAGGTAGCTGAATTTTCATGTTCTGTGGATAGGTAAAGTCTCCCAAGCTTCGATTATGATAGGAAGCACCTGTTGTGTAATCCAGATGAATCTTCTTATCCTTGCTGTAGGCCAGTAGCTTGTCCAAATCCGTCTTTCCCTTGTAGTTGGTTCTAATATAGTCCATGGACTGCTTATCAATCCAAGACCTAAAAAGATGGAGCTTGATACCTAAGTCATCCACCCCAAGCCCTAGATCCGTCTGATAGGTCTCCATAATAGCCTCACGGAAGTAACTGTAAAAAGGACTGGTTGGCTCAAGCTTCTTGGAAAATTTATAACCTGACTTCCCTAACTGGAGGAACTGGTACTTGTCCACATAAACCTGCATGTGCTCCATAACCAAATTGAGCTTGTCATGATTAGGGAGTTGAGAAGCTTGGAAAAAGGCCGTATAGGTATCTGAACCCACTTCCTTGCTTTCTTGGTCAATATCCTGTAAAACCTTGTCTAACTGGGTCAAGGCAGTCTTTTTCATCTTACTTCTCACCTGAGCCACATAGGCTGGCTTAATGCCCTGATCCCAGTGGTCACGAGCCATAATAGCATCTGCCTTTTGTGAAATCAAGGTCAGCCGTTTCTGATAAGACTCGTCCTCCAAGGCCAGCTTTAAAGCCTTTGATGGCGTCGCTTGAACCACAGATAAATCACCGTAGATATCTGCCTTTAGGACAAGATTTACCTGCATATCATAGGAATGATTGATATGGAGAACGAGATGGATCTTCCCATCTTCCTTCCTAACAGACAGAGAATCGAGTTGATAAGATTGGATAACCCCAGCCTGACTGAGCGCCAGTCTATCTATATTTTCCAAAGAATTCTGATAGATATAGGAAATCTCAGGGTCTTTGACCTTCTTTACCAAAGAATCATTTCGCTGTCGATTGAAAACCACAAGACCAAGTATGAGGATTACAGCCAGGGCACTTGCCAGATACTGTAAAATTACTTTCTTCATAGTACTTCCATTATAGCATAGGAGGACAAAATATTCTGAAAACGATTGACAAACGTTGAAAACAAATGAAAAACAGGCCGACTAAGACCTGTTCAACTCAATTTTTATAAATCGCTCAAGCGACGATGTTTAATACTAAAATCAAAATAAGCATTTTCCTGAAGTTTGTGGAATATGTCTCTGTAGGATTTTTCGTCAAAGTGATCGCCACGATAGAGAATCTCAAAGCTCAAACCTTCATATTCCAAGAAGGCATTGGAAGTCTTAAAACCATTACGCTTATAGAAATCCCAACGCGCCGCACGTTGCTCAGGATTGTCATTAGGTTCATCCAAGCGCTCTACTTCCAAGACCATAGAACGAGATGGTCCATAAAAGTCTACAAGTTTATCAATAATCTCACTTCCGTAGCCATGACTCCGCATTTGAGGTACGATAGCGAAGAAACTCACATAAAAAACTTTGGCATTGTAGAGAACTGAGGCAAATCCAATAAAATCATCCTCGTCATAAAAGGCAAAGAAATGATAATCATCACGACCATCCAATTTTAAGAAGTCACTTAATGGAATACGTTCTTCTTCTGGAAAGGCCTCGTTGTTTAAGCGCTCTACCCTATCTAATTCTGGAAACTCTTTGGTAATTAATTGGCTGCGTAAAGCCATAAATTTCCCCCCTTTTTAATGCTTATACCTATAGGTCATTATAACATCTTGATAAGCAAGTGCAAGTTTCAAGGGCTAAGATAGATCTACGGGTAAACTCCTACTGCCATGTATAAATGCTACTTGGATTTCTCCATCACCTCTCTTCTAAAAAAATAAAAGACAACGACCATTTCTAGTCGTTATCTTTTTTTGTGATTCATAAGCTATCGCCTATTTTTTCAATTCCCAAATTTCTTTAGCATACTCTGTAATTGTATCATCTGAAGTGAATTTATGAGATTTAGCAATATTAGCCAAGCTCATACGTGCCCACTTGTCATGATCACGATAAAGCGCATCGATTTTCTCTTGAGCTTCTACATAAGCAGCGAAGTCTTCCAAGAGGAAGTACTCATCGTTGTGGGTGATGAGGGCTTCGTAAATTTCAGTACCTTCAGCTTGAGCATTTGGAATCGTACCGTTAACAAAGGTATCAACGACACGACGAATGACTGGGTTATTTTCATAAACTGCACGAGAGTAGTAATCGTGACGTGCATAGTGTTCATAAACTTCGTCCTTGTCCATACCAAAGATGACAACATTCTCATCGCCTACTTCGTCCTTGATTTCAATGTTGGCACCATCAAGTGTTGCCAAGGTAATAGCACCAGTCATCATGAATTTCATGTTTGATGTACCAGATGCTTCTTTAGAAGCCAATGAGATTTGTTCAGAGACATCTGCTGCTGGAATGATAAGTTCCGCAAGGCTGACACGGTAGTTTTCAAGGAAGACCACTTTAAGTTTCCCTTGAAGGCTTTCGTCATTGTTAACAAGGTTGGCAACCTCGTTGATAAGTTTGATAACAGATTTAGCGAAGTGATAACCAGGGGCAGCTTTGGCACCAAAGATGAATACACGTGGCACCATGTCTTTATCTGGATTATCTTTAAGATCCCAATAAAGTTTGATAATGTGAAGAAGGTTAAGCAATTGACGTTTGTAAGCGTGAAGACGTTTCACTTGAACATCAAAGATAGCATCTGTAGACACTTCTACGCCTGTTGTTTCCTTGATGTAGTCTGCCAAACGTTGTTTAGCAGTCTTCTTAACTTGATAGAACTGGTTCAAGACTTCCTTGTCATCCAAGTAAGTTGTAAGGTTTTCAAGCTCATGGATGTCGTTACGCCAACCGTCACCAATCACGTCATCAATGGCTGCTGAAAGTTCTGGAGCTGCAATTTGTGTCCAACGACGTTGAACGATACCATTTGTCTTGTTATTGAATTTTTCAGGATAAATAGTATAGAAATCGTGAAGGGTATCTTCTTTAAGGAGTTCTGTGTGGAGTTTTGCAACCCCGTTGACTGAGTGACCACCAATGATAGCCAAGTTAGCCATGTGGACTTGGTTATCCTTAACAATACGAGTACGTTCAATGACATCCGCAGCAATACCACGTCCAGCCATTTCAGCGATGTAACGGTTGTCGATTTCCAAGATGATTTGGTAAACACGTGGAAGGACACGTTTGAAGAGCTGTTGATCCCATTTTTCAAGGGCTTCTTGAAGAATAGTGTGGTTAGTGTAGCTCATAGTTTTAACAGTCGCATTCCAAGCATCTTCCCATGAAAGACCATATTCATCAAGGAGAAGACGCATGAATTCAGCTGGTGCAACCGCAGGGTGGGTATCATTGATGTGAACAGATACTTTTTCGTGGATATCTTTCAATGGCAAGCCCATCTTGAGGTAAGATTTAATGATTGTTTGGAGACCGGCACTTGTCATGAAGTACTCTTGAACCAAACGCAATTCTTTACCTTCAATCGTTGAATCATCTGGATAAAGAATAGCAGTAATATCTTTCACACGACGACGTGCATCAAGCGTAGGATAATCCAATTCGTATTCTTCAGGAATTTCTACATCCCAAAGACGAAGGTTGTTAATCACACCATTCTTATAACCAATTTGCGGCACATCATAAGGTACGGCACGAAGGACTTGAGCATTCTTATAAGTTGGGACAAAGCGACCATCTTCATTGCTTTCAAGAACCACATCACCAAAGAGTTTCACATAGACAATATCGTGGTCTTTACGTGTTTCCCAAACATTACCTGTAGAACCAAACCAACCATCTGGTAATTCCACTTGGTAACCATCCACAATACGTTGTTTGAAAAGTCCGTAACGGTAACGAAGACCATTACCAAAACCTGGATAACCAGTAGTCGCAAGCGAATCCATGAAGGCAGCAGCCAAACGACCAAGACCACCATTACCAAGTGCCATATCATGCTCAGCTTCTACAACTTCACGGAAGTCAATATCAAGTTCTGCGAATCCCTCTTTAACAAGGTCAAGAATACCAAGGTTGAGAAGGTTAGTTTCCAACATACGACCTGGAAGAAATTCAATCGAGAAGTAGTAAGCAATCTTTTCTTGATTGTCTGAAAGTGCATGGTTACGTTCAATCCATGTATTTGTGTAATATTTACGGATCAAACCAGCCAAGGCAGTAAAAATCTCCGTTGGTGTGGCCTTAGCAACTTTAATCAACTGCTCTTGATGGAGAGTATCCTTAAAGTCACGGATGAATTGTTCTTTTGTTAAATTTTCAAGTTGCATAGAAATCCTTTCTTACTACTTTCTTATCTTCAATAGACTTCTTACAGGTATCTATTCAGATAAGAGGGAATTGGAAATTTTACTCAAACTTCCAAACCTTGCCAGACAAGATTCGAAACAGACATTTCAAAATCTTTATTTACAAAACTGTCAAAACAGTCAATTATATTATAACATGATTAGAGTTATTCTTCTATTCAGACTTTTAGACGCTTTCTCTATAATCTCTGCCAAGCAAAACTTAGGGACTAAATAATTTTAGAAGCGTTTTCAAACGCTTTACACGAAGATAACTTTTCCCTTGCGAGAAAAGTTATCTTTGGAATTATACTAATTGTTTGTACAAATCAACATATGCCAAACTTGCTGTATCCCATGAGAAGTCACGTGTCATCGCATTGTGCTGGAGTTGCTTCCAAGCATCAGCGTTGTTTTCGTAAACATCGAGAGCTTTTTCAAGGGTTTGAACCATCCAGTAACCTGAGAAGTTACCAAATGAGAATCCTGTACCTGAGCCTGTGACAGGGTTGTAAGGTTCAACGGTGTCACGAAGACCACCAACCTCACTAACCACTGGCAAGGTACCATAGCGCATAGACATCATTTGAGAGAGGCCACATGGTTCAAAGGCTGAAGGCATAAGGAAAATGTCACAACCAGCATAAATTTGTTGAGCCAACTCTAGGTTGAAAGTAATGTTGGCAGACATTTTCTCTGGGTAGGCATGAGCGAACCAAGAGAAAGAATTCTCATAGTCACTATAACCAGTACCCAAAAGAACAATCTGAACATCATGTTGCAAGATGTTGTGAAGCTCGTTAACCACCAAATCGAAACCTTTTTGGTCTGTCAAACGTGACACAATACCAATCAATGGAACGTCTTCTCGAACTGGAAGACCAACACGCTCTTGAAGCGCTGCCTTGTCTTTGGCTTTACCTGACAAATCATCCACTGAGAAATGATAAGGAATGTGAGTATCTGTTTCTGGATCAAGGAGGTCCGTATCGATACCATTAACAATACCAGATAACTTACCAGATTCCATGCGCATGATTTGATCAAGGCCTTTACCAAATTCAGGTGTTTGGATTTCACCAGCATATGATGGTGAAACTGTTGTGACACGGTCTGCGTAAAGAACAGCTGCTTTCATCCAGTTGAGGCAATCATTCCAACGAAGGGTACCATCAGCATAACGCTCGTAACCAACACCGAAAATTTCCCAAAGCATTCCACTGTCAAATTGACCTTGGAATTCAATATTATGGATAGTGAAGACTGTCTTAATACCTTGGTAAGCTTGAATCCAATGGTATTTTTCCTTAAGAAGGAAAGGAATCATGGCTGTGTGGTAGTCATGAACATGGAGAACATCTGGAATAAAGTCCACTTTTTCCATCAACTCAAGGGCAGCCATTTGGAAGAAACCAAAACGCTCACCATCATCCCACTCACCGTATACCGTACCACGGTTGAAATACTGCTCATTATCAATGAAGAAGAAAGTCACACCATCACGGACAATTTTCTTGATGCCGACATATTGACGACGCCAACCAACATTTGTATAGAAGAAGCCAAGGTCTTCAACCTGATCGCCAAACTTAGCCGAAACCACATCATAATAAGGGAGAATTACGGCAACTTCGTGACCATTTTTAACAAGAGATTTAGGAAGGGCACCGATAACGTCACCTAGGCCACCTGTTTTAGCGAAAGGTGCACCTTCAGCCGCTACAAATAAAATTTTCATCGTACAATATCCTCTGTTACAACGCTACCTTTTTTGATGACAACTGGGTTGTTTTCTGTACCGCGAATAGTAACACCTTCAGCGATTTCAACACCTTTATCCACAATCGCATACTCAACTGTAGCGCCTTTACCAACTTTAACACGTGGGAAGAGAACTGAGTGGTCCACGCTTGAACCCTCTGCCAAATCTACATTACGTGAAATCACTGAGTGTTCCACTTTACCACGTACAATAGAACCTGATGCAAACTGAGACACTTTAACATCAGAAGAAGTTGCATAGTATGTTGGCTCTTCATTTTTAACTTTTGTATAAACTTTTTGGTTTGGTGCAAAAAGTTTATAGAATTTTTGTGATTCCAACATATCCAAATTAGCATCAAAGTATGCTTTAACTGAGTGAATATTTGAAAGGTAACCAGTGTATTCGTAAGCAAAAGCATTTTCAGCAACTGCTAAATCGCGAAGCACATAACGAAGCTTACGTGGTTCTTCTTTAGCTGCTTCTTCTTCCAATTTTTCAATCAAGTATGGAGTATCCACAACAAAGATGTCTGTTGACATATTGTAAACTTCTTGATCTCCGCCTTGGAAGAGCTCATGGCTCAACACTTTATCAGATTCATCAATTTCTAAAACACTGTTTACATCTGAGATTTGTTCTTTAGGAAGTTTTTTGTAGACAACAGTAATTTTTGGTTCTGTTGTATTGTGAAGGTGGAAAACTTGGTTAAGATCAATGTTGACCAAAACATCACTGTTAAGGGCTACCGTCTGGTCTGACCCTGAACGTTTAAGGTAAGTCAAAATTTGACGATAGTATTCTTCATCAACCGTTGAACTTTCAACTGGAGTGTTATAAATACCAAGGTAGTAGTGGCTGAGGAGTGTTGACAAGCCCCACTCACGACCTGAACGAATGTGGTCGAAAACAGAACTGATGTTTTCGTTTTGGAAGATACCAAAGACGCTACGGATACCAGCGTTAGCCAAGTTAGACAATGGGAAGTCGATGAGGCGATATTTTCCACCAAATGGTAGGCTGGCAATAGGACGGTGCTCAGTCAAACCATCCATGTCATGGAATCCTACGGTATTTCCTAGAATTGCAGAATATTTATCAATCTTCATCTTTTGGTACCCCCACTACTTCATTGTATCCTACGACTTGCACTTCTTCTGTACCGTCAATTTCCACGCCATCAGAAATGTGTGCCCCTTCACCGATAATCGCACGTTTAATTTTTGCACCTTTACCGATAACTGCACCACTCATAATCACTGAATCTTCAACGACCGCACCTTCACGGATTTGGGCACTTGTTGAGAGCACTGAATGTTTAACAGTTCCATCAACCAAACAGCCGTCAACAACGAGTGAGTCTTCAATTTCAGCATGTTCACCAAAGAAGTTTGGTGGAGCAATCATGTTACGTGAATAAATTTTCCATTGACGGTTACGGCTATCCAAAGCATTTTCAGGAGAAATATACTCCATATTTGCTTCCCAAAGGGATTCGATAGTACCTACGTCCTTCCAGTAGCCTTCAAATTCATAAGCATAGACGCTTTCACCTGTTTCAAGATAAGCAGGAATAACGTTCTTACCAAAGTCAGACATATCAACCGCACTCTTTTCAGCTGAAACCAACATATTGCGAAGACGTTTCCAGTCAAAGATGTAAATACCCATTGATGCCTTAGTAGATTTAGGATTTTCAGGTTTTTCTTCGAACTCGACAATACGGTTATTAGCGTCTGTGTTCATGATACCGAAACGGCTAGCTTCCTTAAGTGGCACATCAAGAACTGCTACAGTAAGACTCGCGTTGTTGTCTTTGTGTGCTTGGAGCATGTCATCATAGTCCATCTTATAAATATGGTCACCAGACAAGATTAAAACGTATTCAGGATTGATGCTGTCGATATAGTCAATGTTTTGGTAAATAGCGTGGCTGGTACCTTCAAACCAACGATTACCTTCACTAGCTGAGTAAGGTTGAAGAATTGATACACCAGAGTTAACACCATCCAAGCCCCAACTTGAACCATTTCCGATATGGTTGTTCAAAGCAAGTGGTTGATACTGTGTAATGACACCAACATTGTTAATCCCTGAATTGGCACAGTTTGACAAACCAAAGTCAATGATACGGTAGCGTCCACCAAACTGAACAGCTGGTTTGGCAATACTTTGGGTCAATTTTCCAAGACGAGTTCCTTGCCCACCAGCAAGGATCAAAGCCAACATTTCATTTTTCATGAATAGTCCCCCTCATGATTTTTAGTTTCATCCCAAAAAGGATGACGAGATAATCAGTCGAAACTGGTTATGACAATTAAAGTAAGTTTTTCACTAATGGTAACAGTTCGAAAATCAAAAGCATCTTAGAATTGAGATTTTCTATCTATCACCCCGAAAAACAAATCGTGTACACGTTTAAGTCTACCCTTTATTTCAAGCGACGTTTTACACGCCAGATACTTGCTCCTAGAGCAGGTAGGGTGAAGCTAAGGGTATTTTCATAGTCCTTCCACTTCGCCTTTTGGGTACGGGTTTCAGGATTTCCTTCTTTCCAGACACCACCGAACTCTTCCATCTCAGTGTTAAGCACTTCTTGGTAGATACCAGCTACTGGCAATCCTATAGTGAAGTTTTGTCGTTCCACTGGAGCTAGGTTGAAGACACAGACGAGGAAGTCACCCTTATCGCCTTTGTCATCCTTACGAATGAAGGAAAGAACACTTTCAGCTCGGTTATCCGCATCGATAATTTCAATACCATCGTAAGAATCATCAATCTGCCAGAGAGATTTATGGTCCTTGTAGAAAGCATTCATATGGCTAGTAAAGGCCTGCATCTTCTGGTTCATCTCATCTTCAAGATTACCCCATTCGAGTTGATAATCAAACTTCCACTCCAAGAATTGACCAAACTCAGAACCCATAAAGAGCAATTTCTTACCTGGGTGACAGAGTTGGTAAGCATAGAGGTTACGAAGACCAGCAAACTGATTATAGCGGTCACCCCACATCTTATGCATCATGCTCTTCTTACCATGAACCACTTCATCATGTGAGAAAGGTAGAACATAGTTTTCATTGAAGCAATACATGAAACTGAAGGTCATCAGATTGAAGTCATACTGACGGTAAACTGGATCTTCTGCGTAGAATTTGAGGATATCGTTCATCCAACCCATATTCCATTTGAAGTCGAAACCTAGACCACCTTCTTCAATCGGTTGGGTGATTGGCGTTGCTGCAGTTGATTCTTCCGCAACCATCATAACATCTGGATAGCGTTTTTTAATTTCACGATTGAGTTTTTGAAGGAAGCCGTAGCCTTCCAAGTTACGATTTCCACCGTCCTTGTTAGGCATCCATGGACCTTCATCATAGTCCAAATAGAGCATGTTAGATACTGCATCCACTCGGATACCATCGATATGATAATTTTCAATCCAGTAAAGAGCACTTGAGATAAGGAATGACTGAACTTGATTTTTTCCTAAGTCAAAGTTAAGTGCGCCCCAACGATAGTTATGAGCTCGATCGTGATCCTGATATTCGAAAGTTGGTGTACCATCGAAGTAGGCCAAGGCATCGTCATTCTGTGTAAAGTGACCTGGGACCCAGTCTACCAAGACACCGATATTATTCTGGTGACATGCTTCTACGAAATCTTGAAATTCTTCTGGTGTGCCATAGGTATGCTCAAAAGCAAAGTAACCCATAAGCTGGTAACCCCAACTCATCCCAAGAGGGTGAGCCATGAGTGGCATGAATTCCACGTGGGTATAGTTCATCTTAACCAAATATGGAATCAACTCTTCCTTCAATTCCTTGAAGGTATAAGGCTGACCATCTTCTTTTAGTTTCCAAGATGATGCATGAGCTTCATAGATATTAACCGGACGTTTTTGGAAACCAAAGCGTTTACGACGACCCATCCAAAGGCCATCCTTCCACTTCTTAGTTTTCTTCTTACGAATCACAGCTCCTGTTCCAGGACGAGGCTCTAAGTAAGTCGCAAAAGGATCCATCTTTTCGACGACTTGACCTCCCTTACGTTTCACCAAGAACTTATAAAGTTGTCCTTCCTCTGGGAGGTCTGAAGTTGCCTCCCAAACACCGATATGGTTTTTGGTCATATCCAGAGGTTCATCAAACCAACCTGTGAAATCTCCAATTACCTGAATCTGCTCAGCATGAGGGGCCCACACACGGAAGATAAATCCTTCTTCTCCCTCTAATTCATGCACACCCAGATAATTCTGAAGGTGGAAGTTCTCACCTGTTCCAAACGTGTACATGGCTTCATCGAGATTCATACCATCACTCCTTCCTTAAATTAGCCTTGATAGATCTAACTATCAAGAAATTAAAACATTGAAATATATGTAAATACACTAGAAACCCCTCTATTACGGTAGGGCTTACAAGCGTACAAAACCACTTATGTAAGCGTTTGCTATATTATAACATTTTTTGATAGTCTTGTCAGTAAATCTCCAAATCTTTTTTCATATTATTGAACACAAAGGTTTCACGTAATTTTCCTGAGATGTGCAATTCAACAATACCTGAATCGTACTCCGCTTTTGCGACATAGAGATTATCGTAAATGTCTGCATAAGAACGATATGACAATTCTGGTACGGTTTGCTTACGCTCAATTAATTTGGCAACTTTAGCAACCAAGTCTTTCTTAAGAGTCACTTGATTCCAATCCACCTGATTAACAGCATCAGGGGCATTGTAGCTATTCATGGCACGCTTGACATCTGCTTCCGTGTAATTACCATCTTCGCCTGTTGCAACCATCTTAGTGCGCTGGAATTCTTGTCCCAATTGCATGAAACACATTCCCTGCATACTTAGATTAAGAGCATTTGCCAAGTAAATACGTTTTTCAATATCTTCTGGCGAATCATGTGGATGCAAATGATGCATAAGGTCATTCAAATTGTAGTTGTCGTGCGCTTCGATATAGTTGAGGACCTGACCTGGCATGAGGTAGTTTACAAAACCACGGCTACCAAGCAGACTCTTGGCAATCTGGTCTTCCAATGGGGCTCCAGACACATAGCCGTTATTGATGTACCCATAGACCTCTGCCCCCTTGACCGCGTCACGCGCATTGTCATTGAAAAATCCGATTCTAGGCATCAAGGCTGCATTATCCTTCTTGCCCTTTTGGTCTACAGGAAGACCAATTCCCATATCCCATCCTTCACCATAAAGAAGAATCCTAGAATCAATATCATCCATGGCTGAACGAATGGCATTCATCGTAGCAACGTCATGTAAGCCCATGAGGTCAAAACGGAAACCATCCACTCCAAATTCTTCTGCCCAATAGGTCAAAGAATCAATCATATACTTACGGTACATTTCCTTTTCACTGGCTGTTTCATTTCCACAACCTGACCCATCTTGGAAAGACCCATTGTCATGCATACGGTAGTAATAAGCCGGCACAGATAGTTGGAAAGGAGAGCTGTAAGATGAGTAAGTATGGTTATAAACCACATCCATGATGACCCCAATTCCTGCCTCATGGTAGGTCTGAATCATTTTCTTAAGCTCTAAAATTGGTGCCACGGGATTCTTTTGATCAGCAGCAAACTGACGGTCTGGAACATTATAATTCTCAGGATCATAGCCCCAGTTGTAGAGCAACTTACCATCTTTATCATAGGTTTTATGGTGATCAAAGACTGGTTGCAGTTGGACATAGTTGTAGCCCATGCGTTTGAGATAATCAAAACCAGTCACATCTCCATGGTCATTTTTAGTCCCTTTTTGACAAGCACCTAGATAGGTTCCTCTATAGGACTTCTTAACACCAGATGTCTCTGAAATCGAGAAATCACGGATGTGCATTTCACAGATAACGGATGAGCAAGCATTTGCCTTACGCCAGCTCGCTTTTTGTTTGGTAACCTTTTCAAATCCTCTTGGGACAAGTCGCTGTGGATTGACCACCAAACTTTTTTTATTATCTAAGCTAAGGGCAATACTGTAGGGGTCTCTCGTATCCTGATAAAAACTTTCCTCATGATACACACGAAACTGGTAGGCTACCCCATCCAAATCCTTTTTGACAGTGGCACTCCAAACACCGTGAGTATTCATCTCATGACGGTCCTTATTGACACTGGTTCCTCGGCTCATCTTAATGATCTTAGGATTTTTACTGCCCTTTTTAAAAAGCAGGAGCTGCACACGACGGGCTAGAGGTGACCAAAGGCGAAACTCTGTAGCCCCTTTTTCATACTTATGACCTAACCATCCTTGAAAGCCCCACTTCTGATCAAATTCCTGTCTACGAAGAGCCATATCAAAGGCATGCTGGTCGCGACCTTCGAAACTATGGCTAGTCAAGGCTGCCTGTTTAGAATAATAAACCGTTGGATCACCTTCAACTATCCAAATAGCATTGGGAGCATCCCCTAGGAAACGTCGAACGCGATAATCATGTGTTTGCCTCGACCAGTCTTCCGTTTTTACCAAAAGATTGACAGAATCAATAAAACGATTAGAGGGAGAAGTAACCTGACCAACAAGGCCAAAATCATCTTCACGTGAAAAATGGGCCTCTTCGCCCCAATAACCATCTAGCCACTTCCACATACTGTATCTGGAATAGTCGCCATGCATACTATGAAAATGAACGGTTAATAAATTGTCCATTTTTTACTCCTTAGTTTTTATTACTCACTTTTTCTCCTATTATAGCAGAAAATGTTCGTTTTGTAAGCGTTCTTATGGAATATTTTGCAATTTTTTGGTTTATTTTGAACATAAAAAAAGAATGAGAAAACAAATGGCAAAACACTCATTTTTCTCATTTCTTTTGTCTATTTTAATTCCTTTAAAAACCAGGCTTGATACTCTTTCCAGTTCATTATTCTTGAGTCATCAAAACCTTACGTGGTTTGGTACCTTCAGCCGGTCCAATAACACCTGCTTCTTCCAATTCTTCCATCAAACGAGTGGCACGGTTGAAACCAACTGACAGACGACGTTGAATCATGGAAGCACTGGCTTTTTGTGTTTCAAGGACCAAAGCCTTGGCTTCTTCAAAGAGTGGGTCACCTTCTGAGCTACCACCATTAGCAGAGGAACCTCCACCAAAATCATTTTCAGAAACTTCGCCAGGATCAAAGCTCTCATCATAGTCAGCTGAAGCCTGATCCTTGATAAAGGTCACAATACGTTCTACGTCATCGTCAGAGATGAAGGAACCTTGCAGACGAACAGGGTGGTTTTCATCAATCGGTTTGAAAAGCATATCCCCACGTCCGAGTAGCTTTTCTGCCCCATTTTCATCTAAAATGGTACGACTATCTGTTCCCGAAGACACCGC
Organism: Streptococcus sp. HMSC078H03; assembly: GCF_001808655.1. Lineage (NCBI taxonomy): Bacteria > Bacillati > Bacillota > Bacilli > Lactobacillales > Streptococcaceae > Streptococcus > Streptococcus sp. HMSC078H03. Next base: position 169,692 of record NZ_KV794116.1, on the reverse strand, counting down.
AAAGGCCACACGAGATGGCACATTGGCCTTAATCAAACCGGAGATCACATCAACCGACGGACGTTGAGTGGCGAGAATCATGTGAATTCCCGCAGCACGCGCTTTTTGTCCCAAACGAATAATAGCATCTTCCACTTCCTTACTAGCTACCATCATCAAGTCAGCCAACTCATCAACGATAACCACAATTAAAGGCAAGGGAATCTGTTTTTCTTGCGACTGAGCATTCCAGTCTTCCACCTTGGCATTATAGCCAGCTATGTTACGCACGCCAAACTTACTAAAGAGTTCGTAACGATTTTCCATCTCATCTACCACTTTTTGAAGAGCCTTGGCGGCCTTACGTGGGTTGGTCACTACAGGGATAAGGAGATGAGGAATATCATTGTAAACCGAAAGTTCAACCATCTTAGGATCAACCATTAGGAACTTAACCTGGTCTGGACGAGCCTTCATAAGAATACTAGAGATGATACCGTTAACCGCAACCGATTTACCCGAACCTGTAGATCCCGCGACCAACAAGTGAGGCATCCGACCCAAATCAAAGCTACGAGCTGAGCCATCAACCGCCTTACCGAGGGGAACTTCCAAGAACTTATTAGGGTCTGTCTTGGACTGTTCCCAAAGTTCTCGGAAAGAAACCGTCGCAATCTCTGAGTTAGGCACTTCGATACCAACCAAAGATTTTCCAGGAATAGGTGCCTCAATACGGACATCTTTCGCAGCTAGAGCCAGAGCCAAGTCATCCGCTAGATTTGAAATGCGGTTAACACGAACCCCGACAGCAGGCTTAACCTCGTACTTGGTCACTGACGGTCCAATTTCGGCTCGCTCAACCTTGACGTCAATATTGAAACTCTTGAAGGTATCTTCTAAGATTCGAATATTCTTACGAACGATGTTCTTCTCTTTAGATTGACTCTTAGGCTTATCAGGTGCAAAGAGATCTATATGAGGTAATTTATACTGCAGGAGTTCCTTAGGCGTGAAATCAACCTCAACAGGGGCATCATCTCCCTCAACCACCATAGATGGGGGAAACTCCTCGCTTGGCACATCCTCTGGATAAGGTGCATAATCTTCTTGGAAATCCTCATAATCCTCTGGAGGCAGATTATCATAGTAGTCCTCGGAGGCATAATCACTGATTTCAGGTTCAGGTGCAAAAATCTCAGCTTCTTGTGACAAGGCCTCCGCGGCATCATCCAAGATTTCTCCCGTCTCCTCGTCAACAGTCAAATCAGCCAGACGCTCGGCCTCGGCACGTTCTTCTGCTTCACGTTCTTTCTGAGCCTGACGTTCTGCCTTCTTCTCCTGACGCTGAGCCGTCCGTTCCAAACGCTTTTCAGCCCCTTTCTGCCAAGCTTCCTTAGCATACTCCATGATATCCAAGACATCCCAAGGGCTAAGAATGAAAGCACCTAAGAGAATAATCAATACCCCAATCATGAAGCTACCGATATTTGAAAAGAGAAAGGAAATCGGTTGGTATAGGAGAGCCCCCAACATACCTCCACCCGCAAAACGAGCGACTTGCACACTCACAAGTTCACCAAAAAGCAAGTCCTTGGTACCAGGGAAAATATCCAAACCGCTCATACGATCTAGACTAAAGAGATAGGCGTGAAACTCCAACAAGAGCCCCGCAAAGACCATCCAAAATCCTGTGACATAGTTACTGTGTTTACGTAACCATTTAAAGCCAAAGAGATAAACATAGATAGCAAAAATTAAAGGATAAGCCATACTCCCCACAAATACTCGAAAGATATTATAGAGGGTAACCCCAAAGAAACCCAATCGAAAGACTGGGAAAATTAAGACAAAGGCAAAAAAGAAGGTCCATAGCATTCGCTTAATCGCCTTCTGTCTGTCTAATTCTGCTTTTGTAAGACGCTTCTTACCGTTCTTAGAAGCCGCCCCTTTTTTCGTTTTTTTCGTTGTAGCCATAGGTGTATTATACCACGTTTTTAGACATGAAAAAAGAGAGACAAGTCTCTCCTTAGATTGAAGACAAAGTCTTCTTTTGACATTATTCTTCAATTAATGATGTTGAGTGAACCGGACGATTCTTACCGTCTGGATCAATATATTGGATGGCTTGGTTGATAGCGATAGGGGCTTCACCCATTCCCACAGCAATCAAGTCAATCTTGCCTTCATATTCTGCTGCATCACCGATAGCGTAAACACCTTCTTGTGAAGTTTCAAACTGGGCATTGACAGTAATGCTAGAGCGTTTAAAGTCAACATTCCAGTTACGAAGGTTTTTATTGTTGGTTGAGAAGCCAAAGCTAACAATAAGGGTATCAAGCGGCAATTCCACAACTTCATCTGACTTCACTTTTTGGACGGTCAAACTTTTGGCAAGACCACTTTCACCCTTGATTTCAAGGGGTACATAAGGTGTCATCACATTAACTGATGATTGATGAAGAAGCTCTACACTATGCTCATGGGCACGAAAAGCATCACGTCGGTGAATCAAAGTCACGCTCTCAGCAATCCCATCTAGGTGATTGGCCCAGTCAACAGCTGAATCCCCACCACCAGCAATCACAACCTTCTTGCCAGCAAATTGGTCCAAGCTATGCACATTATAGAACAAGTTATTATCCGCATAATCTTCTTCATTGTCCACACCTAAAGGACGTGGAGCGAAGGCACCATTTCCACAGGCAATGACGATAGCCTTAGACAAGTGTTCGCCCTTACTAGTAGTAATTGTGAAGATACCATCGGTCTTTTCAAAGGTTTGAACTTCCTCTTTCAAATGAATGCTGACACGATCTTCAAAACGCTTAAGCTGAGTCAAGAGGTTTTCTGTCAATTCCGCACCTGTTGTTTGAGGAAAGGCTGGAATATCATAGATTTTCTTCTCAGGGTAGAGGATGGCAGGCTGTCCACCAAGTTCTGACAGACTCTCAATAATATTAACAGTCATGCCACGTAGACCGGCATAAAAGGCAGCCCAAAGTCCTACTGGTCCACCACCAATAATGGTAATATCATAAATCTTTTCTTCTGACATTTTATTTTCCTTCTGCTTTTATCTCTTCTAAAATCTGACGTTCTTCATCCGTAAAATCATAGTTTTCCAAAAGATCTGGTCGACGCTCCCAGGTCTTACGCAAACTCTGCTCCATACGCCAACGTCGAATATTGACATGGTGACCTGACAAGAGCACATCTGGCACCTTCATGCCACGAAATTCAGCTGGGCGAGTGTATTGTGGAAACTCCAAAAGCCCTGATGAGAAACTATCATCCTTATGACTAGCTTCCTTACCTAAAACCTCAGGAATCAAACGGACGGTAGCATCTACAATAGTCATAGCAGCTAACTCTCCCCCAGTTAGGACAAAGTCTCCCAAGGAAATCTCGTCTGTCACCAAAGTTTTGATGCGCTCATCATAGCCCTCATAATGGCCACAGATAAAGACCAATTCCTCTTCTTGCGCCAATTCTTCTGCATAGGCCTGATCAAAGGTACGCCCCGCAGGATCTAGGAGAATAACGCGAGGCTTAGTGACATTTAGCTTGTCAAAGGTATCAAAAATTGGCTGGGCACGAAGCAACATGCCTTGTCCACCACCGTAAGGTTCGTCATCTACATGACGAGCCTTCTCCGCATTTTCACGGAAATTGTGATAGTTGATTTCTAGAAGCCCCTTATCCTTTGCCTTACCAACAATGGAATGCTCTAAGGGAGCAAACATATCTGGAAATAGGGTCAAGATATCAATCTTCATCGTCCAATCCTTCCATGAGCTCAACCTCAATACGACCAGCTGCAACATCAACATCAAGAACTACAGGTGGGATATATGGCAAGAGCAAGTCTTTCTTGCCTTTACGTTTCACTACCCAAACATCATTAGCTCCCGGTTGGAGAATCTCTTTGACCTGACCGATCAAAGTGTCGCCTTCATAAACATCAAGGCCAATGATCTCATGATAGTAAAATTCCCCGTCATCAAGGTCTGTTAGATTTTCCTCAGCAATCTTAAGACTACAGCCCTTATACTTCTCTACATCATTGATATGGTAAAGTCCTTTAAACTTAACGATATCAAAGTTCTTATGCTTACGGTGACTCGCAATCTCGACATCCATGATGTAATTATCTTTGTCATCAAAAAGGGCTAGGACACTCTTCTTCTTAAAACGCTCATCCGCAAAATCTGTTACAGACAAAACACGAAGTTCCCCCTGCAAGCCCTGTGTATTTACAATCTTTCCAACGTTATAGTATGTCATTGCATTTCCTTATTATCTGTTTACTTATTCAAATAAAACCACAACTCGACCAAGGGCTTATCATCATCTGACAGCCATCACAAAACAAAGGTTTTTCTTCGGGTCGAGGTCTCGTTATTTATGATTTTAAAGTGGTATAAAATGTCTGACCTAGGCCAGTCAACCCCTCTATTTTATCAAAAAGGACACAAAAAAACCAGCTTTCTCTAGCTGGTACTTATAGTCCGTACGGGATTCGAACCCGTGTTACCG
>NZ_KV794116.1:140120-165077 GCF_001808655.1 Streptococcus sp. HMSC078H03 | reverse complement strand
GGCGGTGTCTTAACCCCTTGACCAACGGACCATAATCTGTGTCTCTACCCTCAGGTAGAACTGGGGTAGCTGGATTCGAACCAACGCATGAGGGAGTCAAAGTCCCTTGCCTTACCGCTTGGCTATACCCCAAAAGACTCTTATTATTCTACAGAAAAACTAGTAGGCTGTCAACACTTTTTTAAACTTTTTTTCAAAAAAAGCAACCGGAAATACCGATTGCTAGGAGTTAGGAGATTTCATCATCTAAGCGAACTTAGATAGATGATATGAGGTCGCTTCAACCTCATATGAAAAAAGAAAAGTTTTAGGATGGTTTAATTATATGTTTTGCTAGAAATAAAGTCAAAGAATTTGACTCATAAAATCCGACTTAGGGTTAAGAGTTATGATAACCCTCTCTAGCCCCTAGATAACAAGCTTAGTTGATAGCTTTATTCATCATCCTGCGAAACCAAATGATGTCTAAAGGCATAAACAACAGCCTGAGTACGGTCATCAACATTGAGTTTTCCAAGGATATTAGACACGTGAGTTTTAACGGTTTTCAACGAAATAAATAGCTCATTAGCAATGGTTTGATTGTCATACCCCTTAGCCAAAAGGGCCAAGATATCACGTTCACGTGCCGTCAAGTCATCGTGTAGGTCCGGATGGCTATCATGGTATTTAATCTTATTGTCCACCTCAGTTTCGATAGCTTCTTCACCACGGTAAACCTTACGGATACTATTGAGAATCTCTGCCGCACTGCTGGTTTTAAGCATATAGCCTTTGGCTCCAGCTTCAATGACTGGATAAATTTTTTCATTGTCCAAATAGCTAGTCAAAACCAAAATCTTGGCTTCAGGCCATTCTTTGAGCAATTCCAAAGTCGCTTGAACACCATCTAATTCAGGCATAACAAGGTCCATAACGACGACATCTGGTCGCAGTTCCAAGGCAAGATCAACACCCTCTCGACCATTCCCTGCCTCTCCAACGACTTCTACATCTCCTTGGAGATTCAAGAAACTCTTAAGTCCCAAACGGACCATCTCATGGTCATCGACCAAAATCACATTAATCTTATTCGACATTGTCTTCTCCTCTTAATATCGGCACACGGACATCAATAGACGTCCCCTTACCTTTAGCTGATAGGAACTGCACAGTTCCTGCCATTTCATCGACACGCTCTTGGATATTTTTCAAGCCATAACTCATCTCGTCAGTCGACGCATTTAAGTCATAACCAACACCATTATCCAACATTTTCAATTGAATTTCCTGACTATTTTGATAGAGATAAACCTCTATCTGGCTAGCCTTGGCATGCTTAAGGGTATTAGAGATAAACTCTTGGGCAATCCTAAAGAGATTATTTTCAATACGCTTGGGCACTTTCTTAACCATATCCTTGTAGACGACATGGATATTGGATTTATCGGTTAATTCCTTAAGAATCATATGCAAGCCTTCTTGCAAGGTCTTGTTCTCAAGCTCTGTCGGACGAAGATGCAAAAGCAAGACACGCATATCATTTTGAGCGTCTGTAAGCATAGCCTCAACCGCCTGGATCTGATTATGCAAATCTTCTTTACTTAGTTGGTCCGCCATCTGAGAGACTCCAGATAGGATCATACTAGCCGCAAAAAGCTCCTGACTAACGGTATCGTGAAGGTCACGAGCAATACGTCCGCGCTCCTTCTTGATAATATCACGGCTTTGTAGAGCTTGGGCATTCTCAGTTTTCTGCAAGTCCTTAGTCAATTTACGCATCTTATGAGATAAGCGCATCATATTCTTGTCTAACTCAATATCTCCCTGACGTTTGACTGGTTGATTATTGATAATACGTCGCAAATCCTGATTGACTGAACGCATACTGTTATCATTGGCAATGGCCCAGAGAATATAAAGCAAAATAAGCAAACTCAGAACCACAAAAACCATGTTAAAAAGGAAGTGGAAGGCCTGAGACAGATTGCCGAAAACCAGTGAAAAGTTGAGGTTAAAGCTATCCATCACTACAAGGGTAACACCAACCAAAACAACAACCGAATAAATCAGGATTAAAAATAGGTACTGTTTCTTCATTTGCGACGTACCTCCACTGGTCCAGCTCCCACATTGAGAATCAATTTAACCGTCCGATGGGCATGCTCATACTCTGCCCCCTGCAAGGTCAAGCTTTCATAACGGAGGTCGTATTCATCTTCATTAAAGAAGGTGACAGAGCTATAAATTGCCGATATGTTGAGTTTGACGGAAACATCAATTGGTACCAAGATAGTCGTCGGTCCATAGAGTTTCTGCAAAATCACGACATTATCTCGCCCCGAAACAATAACCTGAGTCAAATCAATCACATCTGTCCCAAAGAAACGGATGATATTGATATCATCAAAGTCATAACGATCACTGACAGGTTCCATACGAGTCCCAATCCACTGATTTCGGACAGCCCGAGGATCCAAATCGTCTTCCTTAAATTGAATGAGAGCATAGCGATTCTTTTTCTTAACCTGTGAAAAATGGTTTATCATAACATAGGCCACACCCACTAGGATAGCAAGCACCACATAGATATTCCACATGGAAACCAGAAAAAGTGATATCAAACAGATGGTCAAGACAAAGTCACTCTTGGATTCCTTGTTAAAAAAGCGAACGGCCAACAAGGTCAAAACCAGAATGAAAATAAAACTGGTAATATCATTATTAAAGATGGTGATCAGGCCCAGAGTCAAAAGCAAGGCTTCCACCACTAAGAAAAAATTAAATTTGGTCATAAGGACCTCTCAAATAAAAGTATACAGGCTTCATTCTATCAAATTTTAAGGCAATTGACAAAAAGACCCAGTTTGAGCACCGACTAGTCAAGATAGAAAAGGAGCAGCAGAAAGCAAAAAAGTGTCTCCATTACAGGAAACACTGTCTTTCATTCAAAAATCCTAATCGTCAGTTTCGTCCATTTTACTATTTATGAGTTGCACCGTACTTCTGATTTCCTCCAGTATGACACGCTGCTCTGCCAACTCCTTCTCAATCTCAGCCAATTTTCTTTCAGTCTGACGACCTGACCGCACAAAAATATTATTGAGAGAGCTTGTTAACAACCCCAGAGTGGCAATCCCACTAAACATAAGAACGACCGCAACGGCCTTACCTACCAATGTTCGAGGAACGATATCTCCATAACCTACTGTGGTAACCGTTGCTACAGACCACCAAATAGCATCTATAAAATTATGGTGCTCTACTCTAGCAATAATAGCACTACTGATAAGGATGATAATGCTATTAACCGAAAGCAGAAAATAAAAGCCATTTCTGCGATTAATGCGATTGGAAATGTGCTTGAGCTTACTACTCAAACCAATTAAGCGAGAGAGTTTGGCCAAACGAGCAAAGCGTCCCACCCTTGAAAAACGGAGGAAGGTAAAGACTTCATTGTAGGGAATAATAGCTAACAAGTCCAAGATATGTGTTTTCACAAAAATTCGCTTACGAGGTGCCAAGGAGAAACGAATCGCATAATCAATGGCAAAGATGAGCGTTATAGACTGATCTATCACTCTGAAAGGTCGCCTTCCAATTGAAATTAATCCAACCAAATCAAAGATAACCAAGCCAATGGAAATCAGGGCCAGGACCGTCATGACGATATCGTAGGTAATGATATACCTTCTCAGTTTTCTACGGTTTCTCATAGCGTCTCTCCTATATGTGATGTCTTCATTATAAAAGAATCTCTGACCCCTGGCAAGCAGGCTTTTTAAGCTATCGACAAGAAGTCTAGATAACAAAAAAGAGAGATGAAATAACCTCTCTTTTTTTGTTACCTTAGTTATTTAAAACTACTGTAGCTCTGTGTGAGTAGCCTCTGTCGAGGTTTCAGTGCTTGAAGTTGTACTGTCAGTACTTGAGCTCGTCGATGACGAATGTGTCGTACTGCTTGAGCTTGACTGTAGGCTTGAACTTGCTGTTGCAACCGAAACATAGAGAATCACTGTACCATCAACACTTGTACCAGCTTGTGGATCTTGATAAAGGACCTCTGTACTGCTAGGAACCTTATCCTTGTCTAACTTGGCACCAGTATTATAGTCATGATACTCGATACTACTACTTGAGATACTCTTACGATTCAAGGTTTGAACCGCTGTTGAAACCGTCAAACCAGTCACATCAGGCATGGTAACTGTCTTAGGAGTTGCCACACGGAACTTAATCTTGGCCTTACTATCCTTAGGATTGAAAGACTTGTTTTTCCCTGGACTTTGAGATAGGATTTCTCCCTCTTCAGCACTGTCGTCTTCGACATGCTGAATATCAATTTGGTCCTCAGAAACGCCATAATTCGAAGTTAAGTCCTCAATGGCATCCTTATAGTTTTTACCTTTGTAGTCTTTCAAAGCGAAACCTTTACTACCAGAAGAAACATAGACATCAATGCTTGATCCTTCTTTTCGTGTAGTTCCAGCTGTAGGATCAGTCTTGATGACCTTGCCCGTATCGACAGAATCATCTTCCACTTCTTTGACTTCTCCTACCTTAAATCCAGCACCCTCAATTTTAGTCTGAGCTGTGGACAACTCTTGACCGACCACATTAGGCACCTGGACATTATCAGGATTGGTAAATACCAAATAGGCAAAGATGATGATACCAATAAAGACAAGTCCTAGGAAAACCTTGAGCAAGGTTGAGAAGAAATTCTTCTTCTTTTTCTTCTTAGCTGGTGTCGTTTTTTTTCTTGGTTGTTTACTTGGAGCAGGTGTAGGCTCTGATGGCTCAGCAGCAACAGCCTTTTTCTCAAGGCTTGCTGATGGAACTGGATCAACCTTTGGCAAGGTCTTAGTATCCGTCATATCATCAAAGACTACCTTGGCATCGCGTCGATGACTAGGATGCAAACTCGTTACCAAGTCACGGCTCATTTCCAAAGTACTATTATAACGATTTTCTAGTTTTTTGGCTGTTGCTCGAATTACCACGTTTTCCAAGGCTTGAGGAACGTTACGGTTCTCTGCCAAAATCGATGGGAGTGGCTTTTGGAAATGTTGGAGTGCAATGGTTACTGCACTATCACCATCATAAGGAATATGACCTGTCAACATTTCAAAAAGCATAATACCCATAGCATAGATGTCGCTCTGGATAGTCGCTTTAGATCCACGAGCCTGCTCTGGTGAGAGGTAGTGGACAGAACCCAACATAGAGTTGGTTTGAGTTAGGCTAGTCTCTGCAAAGGCAACCGCAATTCCGAAGTCTGTAACCTTGGCCGTACCGTCCTTAGTTAAAAGAACGTTTTGTGGCTTAAGGTCACGGTGGATAATGCCCTTTTGATGGGCAAGTGTCATGGCGGAAAGTACCTCCCCCATGATACGCACAACATCTTGGTTAGAAAGTGGCGCATGGTCTTGAATGTATTTCTTCAAGTCCGAACCGTCCACATACTCCATCACCAAGAACTGCTGGCCGTCTTCTTCGCCAATATCTCGGATAGCAACGATATTAGGATGACTGAGTTCTGCCATGGCACGCGCTTCACGCTGGAAACGCGCCACAGCCACCTGATCCGTTTGGTAATTGGTACGAAGCACCTTAATGGCCACTTCTTCATTATCCAGAATCAGGTCATTAGCCAGATAAACATCCGCCATACCACCACGTCCGATAGATTTAAGGATTCGATAACGTCCAGCAAACAATTTGCCAACTTGGATCATTATCCTTCCTCACTTTCTATCTTAATGAGAGCAACGGTAATATTATCAAGACCACCTGCCTCATTGGCTGCAGCTACCAAACGACTCGTTTTTTCTTCGACGAAACCAGGGCTATTGACAATATGTACAATCTGTTCAACTGAAATCATATTGGTCAAACCATCTGAATTGGCCAAAATATAGTCCCCTGGTTCCAATTGTTGAACACCAAGGTCAGCCTCAATCGGAGCAGCTTGCCCAATAGATTGCGTAATGATATTACGTTGTGGGTGAACTGCTGCTTCTTCTTCGGTCAACTGACCAGCCTTGATAAGAGCATTGACCAAAGAATGGTCATTCGTCAATTGCTTATACTCACCATTACGGATAAGGGCAATACGTGAATCCCCAACATGGGCGAAAATCACAGCATTATCAACAAAGGCAAGAACCTCGATAGTTGTTCCCATTCCCTTATATTCTTCGTTTTGGCCAAGTTCATAAATTTTACGATTTTCTGCATCAATGGCAGCAATCATCCAATCACGAATCTGACTCAACTCACTAAAATCAGTGTTAATCCAGTCGCGACCAAGATCAGTCACTGACATCTCACTGGCAATATTTCCAGCACGGTGTCCACCCATCCCGTCTGCAACAACGACAAGGGTAACACCAGCTTGGTTGACAAATTTATTAACAAAATCTTGGTTATTTGACCGTTTTTGGCCAATGTCCGTTAATAATGATATTTCCATAGTTTTCTTTCTGACTTGCGTCAGCATTTCCTCCTCTGTAACCCTAAGCTTTTTTACGCAACTGTGCGATGAAAAAACCATCAGTTAGATACTGTTCGGGGGTAATTGCCAAACAGCCATTGACCACGATGTCTTTACATGGATGGTCTAAGGCAACTTGCTCAAAATCAGGATGGCTCTCAAGAAAGGCTTGAATCACCTCTTGATTTTCTTCTGCTATGATGGTGCAAGTACTATATGTTATTATACCACCTTTTCGTAGGGTTTGACAAACGCTGGATAGGATATCCAACTGCACAGCCTTGAGGGACTCAAAGTCTTGGAGATCCTTGTTATATTTGATGTCAGGTTTCCGACGAATGAGCCCAATTCCTGAACAAGGTGCATCCACTAAAATCTTGTCAAAACTATCAGCTGGAAAGACTTGATGTACCTGACTAGCATCCAGTTTCTGAGTCTTAACCTTATCAGCTAAACCAAGACGTTGTGCATTTTCTTCGATAAGAGCAAGCTTATGATCATAGAGGTCAAGCGCCGTCACATGTCCACTCGTCAAATATGAGGCCATATGTACCGTCTTACCTCCAGGTGCCGCACAGGCATCCAGAATTTCTTCCTCACCTTGAATCCCTAAAGTTGGCGCAACCAGTTGACTGGTCTCATCCTGAATGGTCAACAAGCCCTCTTTAAAATAATCTGTCCCAGCAAAGTAACCTGAAGACTTAACAAGCCCGACTGGGGATAATACTGAACACTCAGCCCCAGTGGCCTCCGCAATCTCTTCCAAACGTGACGCATCCGTTACACGCACACTAGCCTTGTTTCTCACAAAAAGGCTTTGGAAAATAGCAAGGGCACGATTCTCTCCATACTGGTCGATAAGTTTTTTAACCAACCATACAGGTAGAGAATACTGAACAGAATAGCGTTTATTGACACGTTTGATTGTGCTTGGATCTGGCAAAGGCTGGCTAGATAGTTTACGAAGAACCGCATTGACCAGCTTCTCAGCCCCCTTTTTATTGCCACGATTTTTAGCAATAGAAACGGCATCATTAACCACCGCATGGGCTGGAATCTTATCTAAATAGGCCAACTGATAGAGGCTCAAAAGCAATAAGTCATAGACCCAAGGTTCAAGCTTGTCACGGTCCTCGATGACATGGGCTAGGACCCACTCCAACGTAATCTTACGAGCTACGGTCCCATAGACAATTTCCGTCACCAAGGCCTTGTCCTTATCTGTCAGATGCGACTTGCTCAGATGGGCATTGAGAGCAATATTTGAGTAAGCTCCTTCCTGGAAGACTTCTTCTAAGACTTCAAGTGCCTGTCCACGGGATGTTTTTTTCCAATCATTGGCCAAATGCATCACCTACTTCAAGATTGCGTCCGACCCCATTAAGGAAATCAGCAATAGCCATACGGGGTTTTCCTGCAGGCTGAACTGTCTTAAGTGAAATGGCTCCTTGACCAGTCGCAACTACCAAACTCTTCTTGGTCTTTTCAATGATATGACCAGCCTGTCCTTGACCTTCTACCAAGTCCGCTTCATAAATTTTGAAACGTTTGCTGTCAAGCAAGGTATGTGCCACAGGCCATGGGTACATACCACGGATTTGATTGAAGATGTCACGAGACGATTTATTCCAATCAAGACGCTCCTCTTCTGGACTAATATTTGGCGAAAACGTTACCTGACTGGCATCTTGAGGAACAGGTTTGATTTCGCCAGCAATATAGGCAGGCAAGGTCTCAAGCAAAAGGTCACGACCCAAGACGGCCAATTTTTCAAACATGGTACCAACATTATCCTCGTCAAGAATTGGCAAGGCCTTTTGGCTAACCATGTCACCAGCGTCCATCTCCTTGACCATTTCCATAATTGTCACACCTGCTTCTGCATCCCCATTGATAATGGCATAATGAATAGGTGCCCCACCACGGTATTTTGGCAAGAGAGAAGCGTGGACATTCACCGCAAAATCCATGCTATTAAGCAACTTGCTTGGTAAAAATTGTCCATAAGCTGCAGTAACAATCCCATCAGCACCAAGTGCCATCAATTGCGCCATTTCTTCTGACCCTGACAATTTTTCCGGTTGATAAATTGGCAAGTCATGCGCCAAGGCTACTTCCTTGACCGGTGTCATGCGAATTTCTTTTTTACGGCCGACAGCACGGTCTGGTTGCGTCACCACAGCGACAATATCATAACGCTCATCGGTCAAAAGTCCTTCCAGCACTGTCGCTGAAAAGGCAGGCGTTCCCATAAATACTAATTTTGTCATATTCTTCCTTTTCTAGATTAGGTAAAATTCTGAGGTTCGTGATCAATAATCAAACGCAGGTCCTTGTTTTCAGGTTCCTGAGTCATGTCAAGGACCCTATTAAGTGTTTCTTCCAAGTTATCCTCAAAACGGTATTTGATAATAATCTGATAGTGATAAAGGTTATGTGTTCGGGCAATTGGCTTAGGCGTAGGCCCTAGGAAGGTCACCTTGTCTGACAGGTGCTCTCTTAAATAAGCCATAACCTCATAGCTCTTGCGAACCACAAACTCTTCATCCTTGTGAGAAAGCGTAATTCCTACCGTATAGAAATAAGGCGGATAGGCCAACTGACGTCGAATCCCCATTTCATAGGCGTAGAAACCTTCATAATCCTGTTGCTGTGCAAAACGAATGGCATAATGACTAGGATTATAGGTTTGAATAATAACTTCCCCTTCCTTATCCGCACGACCAGCACGACCAGCCACCTGAGTCAAGAGTTGGAAGGTACGCTCAGCCGAACGAAAATCTGGTAAATTTAGCGACGTATCTGCATTCAAGACCCCTACCAAGGTAACATTTGGAAAATCCAAGCCCTTGGCAATCATCTGGGTTCCGAGCAAAATATCGGCCTTGCCACTTCCAAAGGCCTCCAAGAGTTTCTCGTGAGCCCCTTTCTTACGTGTCGTATCAACATCCATACGAATCACTTTGGCTTCTGGCAAAAGTTCCGTCAATTGATCATAGGCCTTTTGTGTCCCAGTCCCATAATAACGAATCTGACGACTCTGACAGTTAGGGCAGACATTTGGTATTGCTTTTTGAAAATCACAATAGTGACAATTCATGGTCTTGGTATCCATGTGCAAGGTAAGTGAAATATCACAATTCGGACAATCATCCACATAGCCACAGTCACGACACATGACAAAAGAGGAATACCCACGACGATTTAACATCAATACGACTTGTTCCTTACGTGCCAAACGTTCCCTGATTTTTTCCAAAAGAGGTGGTGTAAAATCACTCGCCTCTTGACGGCCCACAAAATCCTTGAAGTCCACCACTTCCACCTGCGGAATTTTAGCATTAGGATTAGCCCTTTGTGTCAACTCAAGAAAATGGTAAACCCCTTTCTGAGCTCTCGCCCGTGTCTCAATAGAGGGTGTTGCTGACCCAAGGACAAGCACAGATCCATGACTCTTAGCCCTAAGCAAGGCAACATCTCTAGCATGATAGCGAGGATTGGACTCTTGTTTATAAGTAGCCTCATGTTCCTCATCGATAATGATTGCCCCGATATTGTCCAAAGGAGCAAAGATAGCCGAACGCGCTCCTACCACAACCTTGGCCTGACCAGATTTAACCTTACGCCACTCGTCAAATTTCTCACCGTCTGACAAGCCTGAATGCATAATCGCCACCAAGTCACCAAAACGTGAAATGAAGCGATTGGTCATTTGGGGTGTTAGGGAAATCTCTGGCACCAAGACAATGGCGGTTTTTCTCATAGCCAGGGTCCTCTCGATAAGATGCAGGTAAACCTCGGTCTTACCTGATCCCGTCACTCCTTCCAATAAGAAAGGTTTGCCACCTTGTCCAATTTGGCACGTCATTTCTTCAACCGCATGCGCCTGTTGGGCATTAAGCTCAAGAAAATCTGTCTTTTCTACCTTTTCAAAGTAGCTATCGGCACGATTGACCTCAACTTCGGTGATGACCAAGGCACCAGCTTCAATGAAAAACTTAACCACATCTCGTGAAAAAAGCTTGTGGAGATCCGTCAACTTGCCAGACTCACTCTTTTCTAGCAAGAAGTCTCGCAACTCCAATCGTTTCTTAGCCCTTTGCGAAATAGCCAAAGTCTCGAGAATACCCTTTTGAACACTATAGTGCTTCTCAGTCTTGATATTCTGCTTATCTTTAGCAAGGTAATCAACCGTTACACGCCCAGACTGGACCAGACGAGGAATGGCTTGACGTTGTACCTCTGACAACTGCGAGAAAAGAATATGATTCTGCCCTTGAAGGAGAGTCTCTTTTTCCTCTTCACCCAGTTTATCAGTTGCCATGATAACCTTATCGTACTGCGAATTAAGGAGACCAGGTAGCATTGACTTCAAGATGGAAATCTTATAAGAAAAGACCGTATGTCGCATCTGATCAGCCAAATCCAGCTGTTCCTGATTAAGCACTGGCTCATAATCTAAAAGCTCAGCGATGGGTTTTAGTTCAGGAAAATCTCTTAAATTTTCCTGCTCTTCCAAGCCAATAATAAAACCTTGAAGTAAACGATTTCCTTTACCAAAAGGCACATGAACCCGCATACCGATGGCGATTTGTTCTTGCATGGCTTCCGGTACCAGGTAACTATAAGGTCTGTCCGTCTGCATCAGAGGAACGTCGACAATAATATGTGCTACTAAAACCATAAATTTCCTCCTGTCACTTCCTTAAGACCAGTATCTTCCAAGCTCAAGAAAATATGAGCTTCCTATTATCGTCATAAAGAAGGAAGCTGAGACACTATGCCTCAGCTCCCCTCTCCTCATAAACCAAAGCAAGACTTTGATTTTAGATTTTATCGCCTTCTTCTTTTTCTTTAGCGATTTGTTCTTTGATTTTACGTTCTTCTTCCTCAGCAGCAAGACGTGCTTGAATCACTTTCAAACGTGCCAATTCACGTTTAGATTCTGGATCTGGGTGAATAGTCACATTTCCAGTTTCAATTTCTTCAAGGGCTTGAAGAGTTGGTTTTACTGACGTAAACTCTTGAGTTGGTTCAGCACCAGCGGCCAATTCATGAGCACGTTTGGCTTGCAAAATAACCAATGAATATTTTGAAGGCACTTTATCCAAAAGTTTGTCAATAGAGGGTTTCAACATCATAATTCTATACCTATTTCTAATTTATTTATCTGATAATTTCTTTTCTGAAATCATATTACGATAGCGGCCAATCACACGGTCAACACGGAAGTGTTCTGCTTCAATAACACGTTTGACACGCTCAGCAGCTAATGGCACTTCGTCATTAACAATGGCATAATCGTATTCGCTCATGAGAGCAATTTCTTCACGCGCACGCTCGATACGTTGAGCAATAACTTCCTCAGAATCTGTCCCACGACCAACCAAACGCTCTTGAAGCTCGTTCAAATCCGGTGGTGTCAAAAAGATGAAGACAGCATCTGGGACCTTTTTCTTAACCTGAAGGGCCCCTTGAACCTCGATTTCAAGGAATACATCAATACCTTTATCCAAGGTTTCATTGACATAAGTCAAAGGTGTTCCGTAGTAGTTACCTACATACTCAGCATATTCCAACATTTGACCATTACGAATAAGTTCTTCAAATTCCTCACGCGAACGGAAGAAATAATCCTTCCCATCAACTTCACCAGGACGTTGAGCACGTGTGGTCATTGATACTGAGTATTCAAATTTGTGGTCAGGTGTTGAAAAAATCTCCTGACGAACAGTTCCTTTTCCGACACCAGAAGGCCCTGAAAAAACAATCAAAAGTCCACGTTCAGACATGTCTTCTCCTTAAACTAAGATTAAAAATCTTCTTATGACTCACCTTAAAAAAGAGAAAGCAATCATCTCTTTTTACGGCTTAGGGGTTGTTCAGTGATTAAGTTACAGCTCACTTTTCAGAGCATGCGTTTTTCCTTACTATTTTACCAATAAAAGTGACTTTTTTCAAGGTGAGGACACCATTAAAAAGAGTGAATCCCTTTTCCCAGTACTCACTCTTTTTAAACACTCTTTTAAACCAAACCAGTCAAGAGACCTTGCATGAATTCTTCTGAATGGAACTCACCAATATCATCAATTTTCTCACCAAAACCAATTAACTTAACTGGAATATCCAACTCTTGGCGAATAGCTAGGACCACACCACCCTTGGCACTACCATCCAACTTAGTCAAGACAAGGCCTGTAAGAGGTGTGATTTTTGAAAATTCCTTAGCCTGACTAAGCGCATTTTGACCTGTTGAAGCATCCAAGGCCAAGAGGGTTTCATGAGGTGCTTCTGGAACCACACGTTTGATAATACGACCAATCTTTTCAAGCTCTGCCATAAGATTGTCTTTATTTTGCAAACGACCCGCAGTATCAATCATAAGGACATCGACTCCCTCTGCAAGGGCCTTTTCCATACCGTCAAAGACCACTGAAGCTGGGTCAGCCTTCTCAGCACCAGTCACCACTGGCACATCAACACGACGCCCCCACTCAACCAACTGAGCGACAGCTCCCGCACGGAAGGTATCGGCAGCTACCAGCATAACTTTTTTGCCTTCTTGTTTGTATTTATGCGCCAACTTACCGATAGACGTTGTCTTACCAACCCCGTTGACACCAACGAAAAGCATGACTGTCAAACCATCTTGGAAATTAATCTGCTCCTTGTAGACATCATCCTTCTCGTAGATATCCACAAGTTTTTCGATAATCAAGCGTTGCAAATCTTCAGTCTTTTTGACATTTTCGAGGCGGGCTTCATAGCGCAAGTCTTCCGTTAATTGCGTGGCAACATTAACCCCAACATCGGAAAGAATCAGCATTTCTTCCAATTCTTCGAAGAACTCCTCATCAACTCGACGGAAATTCGCAAAGAATTCATTCAAGCGGGCAGCAAAACCTGTTCGCGTCTTCTTAAGGGTACGATTGTATTTTTCTTGTTCTGTTTCAGTTTTTAAAGCCTGAACTTCTTCAGGTTTTTCCTCAACTTTACGGGTTTGAACAGCCTCAAAAGTAACCGTTTCACCTTTTTCTGCAGCAGCAGCTACCTGAGCCTTTTTAGCATAGTAATCAGCCATGACATCCGCAAAGTGGTTATCCACAGCGACTTGGCTTTCTTCTGACTTTGATACGCCTTCTGCTTCGCTTGAGGCCTGATCATCAACAGATAGGTCCTCATCAGACGCTACTTCACTTTCTTCTGTCACTGTAGATTCGCTTTCTTCAACAGATTCTGTAGACGAAATCTCTTCTACTTGAGTCTCTGACTCACTGAGCTGTTCTGTTTGACTTTGGCTTGTCCCTTCACTTGTTGACAAGTCTTGATTATCAAGGGCCTCAGTTTCTGAAATTTCCTGATTTGCTACAGTCTCCTGTGACTGGTTTTCCTCTTGTCCAAATAATCGATCAAATAGACCCATTTGGTTCTCCTTATTTCTCTAGAATATACTTGTGGATGGCCTCAGCCACTCCAGATTCCTCATTAGTTTTTGCCGTTACTGCCTTGGCAACAGCCTTAACCTTAGGAACAGCATTTGCCATAGCCACACCAAGACCAGCCCACTCCAACATGGTCAAGTCATTTTCCTCATCTCCCATAGCCATAACCTGACTTTTACCAAGGGCAAGATAATCAGACAAAAGTTTCAAGCCTACAGCCTTATGAACCCCTTTCGGCATGACTTCAAGGATAATTTCACGAGACTTAAAAACTTCAAAATTCTGGTATAGCTGTTTAGGTAGTTTTTGAATTTGAGCATCCAAAAACGCTTCCTCACAGACCGTAACTACCTTATTATAGACGATATTTTCAGGAATGTCATCAATACTCTCCACATCAACGAAGGTCAAGGTAGGATTAGCCTGACGATAGAGAGAATGATTGCCTTTACTTGGCACACCATAGACAATGCCATCACTGATAACATCCATAGGGAGCCCTAGAGGTTCAAAGACAGCATAAATCTGCTTTAAATCTTCTCGACTCATCTCTTTCTTTATGAGGATATCCCCATTATTACGCTGAACCAAGCCACCATTGAAGGTCACACTATAGTGCTTATCATCTAACAAGCCCAAATCTTCCAAGATATGAGTAATAGCTGGCAGAGGACGACCAGTCGTAATGACCACATGAACTCCCTTAGCTTCTGCCGCCTTCAGAGCAGCTCTATTTTCAGCTGTTACTTGCTTATCCTTAGTAAAGAGGGTCCCATCTAGGTCCAAGGCCAATAATTTAATCTCAGACATCTGAGCCCACCAATCCTTCCATGTAGTCAAAGACTGCACCATCTTTATGGTGGCCAATCACCTCATCTGCCACTGCCTTAATCTCATCACGCGCATTTTCCGTAGCAACCGCACGACCCGCGAAGGTCAGCATCTCCATATCATTGAGATTATCACCAAAGGCTACAACATCTGAAGCCTGTCTCCCCAACTCTTGACAAAGATGGTAGAGACCAAAGCCCTTGTCCACACCTTTAAGGATGATATCCATGGAATCAAAGCCAGTTGTCACAGCAGTCATATCCTCAAAAATCGTGTTGAGGTAGTCACCACGTTCCATGATGGTATCTCCTTGAAACTTAGCAGTTACCTTGAAAATATCATCTGTGACCGCTTCAAGATCCGTTGCCATGACATTTTCATAGTAACGTTCCATGGCCTTAAGATAGGCTGGGTCTGCATCGTTTGGTGCATAGGCACCTCGACGGCCTGACAAGAGAATCCCCTCGCAAGTTGGCAGGGATAAAGTTGTATCTGCAATTTGCAAATAATCCTTAGGTTCTAGCTTGGACTCGAACAAGACCTCACCCTTGTACTGAACCAAGGCCCCATTTTCCGCAATAATCGCAATACGGTCCACAAACCCATCAAAAAGCTCCTCCAAGGCCAAGAGGGCTCGCCCAGAAGCTACGGTAAAAACATAATCTTTAGCTTCACAAGCATCCAAAAGGTTATCCAAACGTGCTTTGTCATAGGCACCAAGATGGTCTAGAAAGGTACCATCCATATCTGTTGCTAAAATTTTCAAAATAATCTCCCTTCAGGTCGAATATACTTGCCCCTATTGTACCAAAAATAGGAATATAAGTTTGGGAAAAGCCAAAGAAATTAGAGAAAATATGGTATTTTACTTGCAAATTCATCATTTTAGTTGTATCATTACGGTAGTACAAGAATAATACTATTATACTTTTAGAAAGGAGTCTCTTATGGCTTGGACATTTGATGAAAAATCGCCAATCTATCTCCAAATCGCCTATCGCGTCAAGCTGAAGATAGCTTCCAAGGAATTGAGTATGGGACAACAACTCCTACCTGTAAGGGAATTTGCTCAGGAAGCCGGGGTAAATCCCAACACCGTACAAAGAGCCTTCCAAGAACTTGAAAAAGAGGGGCTGGTCTATTCTGCCCGTACCTCTGGTCGCTTTGTTACTGAAGATGAAAAACTTATTGATCAAAAACGACATGAGATTGCCCAAAGTCTCATGAAAAACTTTGTCACTGAGATGGCAGCCATTGGTTTTAGCTCACCTGAAATCAAAGCCATCATTACTGACTACATCGAACAAACAGGAAAGGACTTATAGACCGATGACTGATATTGTAACTCTAACAAATCTCACCAAGACCTATAATGGTATTCCAGCCCTTAGAGATGTAACCATGGCCATCCCGTCTGGTAAAATCATTGGTCTCTTAGGACCAAACGGTAGTGGTAAAACAACTCTCATCAAGATTTTGAATGGCCTCCTTCAACCAACTTCTGGTTTAGTAACTATTAATGGATTTCAGCCATCACCTATCACCAAAGCTCAAGTGGCATATCTACCTGATACAACTTATTTAGATGAAAGTAAAACTATCCAATACTACTTGGACTTCTTCCAAGATTTCTATGCTGACTTCCGCTATCCTCTTGCCTTGCAACTCTTGCAGGATTTAAAGCTCCAGCCTGATTTGCGCCTTAAAGACCTTTCAAAAGGAAACAAAGAAAAAGTTCAGTTGATTTTGGTTATGAGTCGTGAAGCTAAACTCTATCTCCTTGATGAACCTATCGGTGGGGTCGATCCCGCGTCACGTGACTACATCCTTAAAACCATCATCAACCAATACTCTGAAGATGCTTCTGTGATCATTTCAACTCATTTGATTGCAGACATTGAATCTGTTCTAGATGAAGTTGTCTTCCTAAAATACGGTCAGATTGAACTTCAGGGTGATGCTGATAATATCCGTCAAGCCCATGGCAAATCTATCGACAAACTCTTTAGAGAGATGTTCCACAACTAGGAGGTATGAGCATGTTTTGGAAATTAGTTAAGTATGAATTACAATCGATCCGTAAATGGTATCTCGGCATCTATGGTATTGCCATCCTACTCTCAATCCCCTTGGGTTTAATGCTTCAAAAATTTATTTTTGTAACTGAACAGAGCCACCAAGAACCTAGTCTACTCTTTTTTGCTTTCTTCACACTGATGGTTTTTGCTACCATTATTGTATGGGGAGCCATTTACATAGCAACAATAGTCCTCATTGTCAGACGCTTTGCAAAAACTGTCTTTGGGAGAGAAGGCTATCTAACCAATACACTCCCAGTTTCTGCTCACCAATTAATCTTATCGAAACTCTTGGTAGCCTTTATTTTAGATATCATTTCATCACTCGTTATACTCCTTTCGATTGGAATTATAGCTGCTTTCTGCCTTGATATGAAAGATATCCTCCTAGCTACCAGCTACTTTGGCCAGATCCTAAAAGAGATAGGCGCTTTCTACCTCTTCATCCCTTCTACAATCTTGTCAATGATTGCTGGTATTCTTTTCTATTACCTCTGTATTAGTATCGGAAACCTCTTCAACACTAACAAAGTTCTTATGGGATTTGTCGCCTTTTTCGCCATTCAGGCTATCCTATTCTTTATTGGTTTCTTCTTTGGACTCGGTGCAGCCTTGACCGGAGATGCAACATATACTGCAATCAATAACTCGTCATATATCATTAGTCTAGTTCAGTCTCTCATTCTCATCGCAGCAAGTTACTTTGGTACCTACTATATCATGACCAAACGCTTAAATCTGGACTAAAGAAAAACCGTGTTCCTTTTGGAACACGATTTTTTTGCATTTAAAAGACTTATTTACTTTGTTCTTTACGATAAGTCTCAATTTCGGCTTTGTTACCCCAAACGAAGTGTCCTGGACGTACTTCAACCATTTCTGGTTTATCAACAGAATAGTCGTGTTGGTTTGGATCATAAACCTTCAAGACTTTCTTACGTTCCAAGATCGGATCTGGAATAGGAACAGCAGACAAGAGTGACTTGGTGTAAGGGTGGATAGGATTGTTGTAGAGTTCTTCTGTCTCAGCAACTTCCACGATTGTCCCCTTGTAGATAACAGCGATACGGTCAGAAATGAAACGGACCACTGACAAGTCGTGAGCGATAAAGAGGTAGGTCAATCCCAACTCTTTTTGGAATTTCTTAAGCAGGTTCAAAATTTGGGCACGAACTGACACGTCAAGGGCTGAGATTGGTTCGTCAGCGATGACCAAGTCAGGTTGCATAACCAAGGAACGCGCAATACCGATACGTTGACGTTGTCCCCCAGAAAATTCGTGAGGGTAACGTGTCAAGTGCTCCTCAAGAAGTCCCACTTCTTTGATGATTTCCTTGATTTTAGCTTTACGATCTTCCTCATCCTTATAGAGATGGAAGTTATGCAAGCCCTCAGACAAGATATAATCAACTGTTGCACGTTCATTCAAACTAGCCGCAGGGTCTTGGAAAATCATCTGAATACGACGGATAAGGTCGTTTTTCTCAGAGTGAGATAAGTGCCCATTGATTTTCTTACCGTCAAAAATAATCTCACCATTACTTGTATCATTCAGACCAATAATGGCACGACCGATAGTAGTTTTACCACTACCAGACTCACCAACGAGGGAAAAGGTTTCACCCTTGTTGATGAAAAAATTAGCATTGTGGACAGCAACGAATTTCTTGCTTCCTTCACCGAAGGAAATCTCCACATCTTTTACTTCAACTAACTTCTCAGGCATTGCCTTCCTCCTCATCTCCTAAATGTGCAAATCCCATATTAGTACGGATTTTTTCATGTAGATTTTGGATAACCTCAGGTTTTTCAACTTTTGGTGCATCCTCATGTAAGAGCCAGGTCTTAGCCCAGTGAGTATCTGAAACTTGGAATTGTGGTGCTTTTTCCTCGAAGTCAATTTGCATGGCATAGTCTGAACGCAAGGCAAAGGCATCTCCAACAACTGGTGTATAAAGTGATGGTGGTGTCCCTGGAATAGAGAAAAGCTCACCCTTATCGTCAGCCAACTGTGGCAAGCTTGAAAGCAAGCTCCAAGTGTATGGGTGACAAGGCTCATAGAAAATTTCCTCAACCGTTGCGTACTCGATGATTTCACCAGCATACATAACAGCAACCTTGTCAGCGATACTTGCTACCACACCAAGGTCATGGGTAATGAAAATCACTGAGAAACCATACTCCTCTTTGAGTGATTTCAAAAGGTCAATGATTTGAGCTTGAATGGTCACATCAAGGGCAGTTGTTGGCTCGTCACAGATAAGGACATCAGGACGACAAGCCAAGGCAATGGCAATGACGATACGTTGACGCATCCCACCAGAGTATTGGAAAGGATATTCGTTGAAACGTTTTTCAGCATCAGGAATACCAACCTTGTCCATGTAATCAATGGCCATTTTTTTAGCTTCTTTGGCTGATTTTCCTTGGTGTTTGACAATGACTTCAACAATTTGGCTACCGATAGTCTTAATTGGGTCAAGACTGGTCATAGGATCTTGGAAGATAGTTGCAATCTTAGCTCCACGAATTGCTGCCCAATCTTGGTGACTCCTAAGCTTGGTCAAATCTTGGCCACGATAATCAATAGAACCACTAGCGACACGACCATTTTCTTCAAGCATCCCTGTGAAGGTCTTGGTCAAAACTGATTTACCTGAACCAGACTCACCAACCAAGGCTAAAACTTCACCTTCAACCAAATCAAGGGAAACCCCTCGAATAGCTGTCAAAACACGGTCACGAACGTCAAATTCCACGACGATATCGCGAGCCGATAATATTACATTTTTATTTTCTGTCATATTGGACTCCTATCTATGCGTACGTGGGTCACTGGCATCCGCCAAGTTTTGACCGACAATAAAGAGAGAGAGGGAAACGAGGATCAAGGTAGTCAATGGAATCCAGAAGAGGTAAGCATTGACTGTAACGTTCTGTGCATAGTCTGAAATCAAACGACCAAGACTAGGCGTCGTAACGGGAAGCCCCAAACCAAAGTAAGAAAGGAAGGCTTCGTAAGAGATAAATCCTGGCAAGAGCTGACTAGCCATAGTCACGATAACTGATACAAGTTGTGGCATGATATTTTTAACCACAATCTTAGGAGTTGGTGTTCCCAAAGTACGAGAAGCCAAGTTGTACTCCAAATCACGGTAACGCATGATTTGAATACGGATAGTATAAGCAATACCAATCCAACCTGTGACAGTCATGGCAAAAATCATGTTCCAGAAACCTGCACCCAATGAGTAAGTCAAGACGATAACGACAAGGAGGGCAGGAATGTTTGAGATGATGTTGTAGATCTCCATCATAATCATATCAAAGGTCTTAGAAATCCCCCAAACAGCACCAACGACTAAACCAATAACAACGTTAATGAAGGTAGCGATAACAGCAATAAGGATAGAATTACGAGCTCCAAACCAAACACTGTCAAAGAGAGACTTACCATTACTGTCCGTACCGAACCAGTATTGAGCATTTGGATGCACATAACGTACACTAAAGTCATTAACCTTAGACACGTCATTAAAGTCAAATTTTGAAAACATTGGGTAGATAAAGCTCATCAAAATGATAGCAATCAAGATTCCCAACATGACAGTTGTTGACTTTTTCTTGAAGAACTGACGCATCACCGATTTCCAGTATGAATAGGCCGGCGCATCAATTGTTTCAGAGGCAAAATCATCGCGCTTTACAAATTGGAACTTACTTTTATCAATTGAAGCCATTATTTACCTCCTTTAGATGTCAATTTGATACGTGGGTCAATCATAGTCATAAGGATATCACCCACAAGCAATGAGAAGATGGTGAGGGCTGTGAAAATAAATACAAGACCCACAACCATAGCGTTATTTGAAGCACGGACAGAGTCAATCAACATTTTACCCATACCAGGGTAGGCAAAGATTGTTTCTGTCAAGGTTGCCCCTGTGATAACACTAACGATAGATGCTGGGATCCCTGAAACCAAGGAAACCATAGCATTTTTGAAAATGTGTTTATTCGAAATTTCTTGTTCTGACAACCCTTTGGCACGTGCAAAACGAACGAAGTCTTGTGACTGCAAGTCAATCATGTAACGACGAATCCAAATGGCAAGACCTGGTGTAGACAAGAGACCGAGAATTACAGATGGCAAGACGTATGAACGCCAGTCACCCGCACCCAAGATAGGGAAAGAATCTGGAAGACCAATCTCAGAACCAATCAAACGAATGATATAAACCAAGGCGATGGTTGGTAGTGAAAGCAAGAAAGTCAAGATACCAGTTGACACACTATCAAAGAGTGTGTTTTTAAAGCGTGCCATGTATGATCCCAATGGAATTGCCAAAGCATAAGACAAGACCAAACCAATCAAACCAGCAATGGCAGAACTTGTCACCATTGATGGGTACTGGTAGCGACTCTTAGTAGCTGTGTAAGGGTCGTCACCATAGTAAGAACGATCCCTAGCATCAGCCTGACTTGGTGATTTATAAGTACGAGAGTAGATATCTACTGAAGATACTTTCTTACCAGTAGGGAAGTTGACCTCAGAGCTTTGTGTTTGCCCTTGTCCTTGTGTAATAACATCAAGAACACCCTGCTCAGCATAGGTTGGGTAAGATGTACCAAGGTTCATCTTCACAAAGTTTTGGTGAACAAATGGGAACTGACTGTTAAAGTAAAGCAAGTATTTATGCTTAGTCCCTGATCCGACAACTGACCAACCGATAGCTGGGTCATTTTCAATACGGATGTAACGCTTCAAGTTTGGATTTGTTTTATCTTTAACCCATCCAGTATTGTCAAATTCAAAGAGGTGCGTATAGAAGCCAAATACACGTTCAAGCACTGGAACATCACGTGTTGCATAGAATTGTTTACTTTGCTTGAATTGATGCAAACGCCAGCCATGTCCTAAACTATCCACATATTTTTGGTAAATAGCTTTATTTTCTTTTGTTGGCTTAGTGGTTACTGACTTATCAAGGGAGCTAGCTTTCTCCTGCAACTCCTTGGTGTCATAGTAATCAATGTAACCCATACGTTCATAGATTGTATTTTCATAGTTAGCCTTAGAATCAGCTGTCTTAGCAATCTTGTTGTAGTTAGGGTCCTGTCTGAAAATCAGACGCCTCGGCACCATGGTATAGATAATCGTGTAGGTCAAGGCCGTCACGACAAATATTGACAATAGAGAACGGAGGGTTCTCAATAAAATGTATTTTTTCATGTCTCTTCCTTTAATTCCAAAAGAACTTTCCCAATCTAATGAGAAAGTTCCATCGTCCTTTTATTTAACGTGTTTCTCAAGGTCTTTTTGAGCTTTTTCGTTGGACTTAGACTTTTCTTTAAGCCAGCTTTCACGGGCTTTATCATAGTTTTTCTTAGTGACAACATCTTTTTGAGGCTCAAGGTACTTGAAGTATCTGTCAGAACCCTTAGGTCCCACTTGAGAGTAAGCACCTGAGAATGGTGTCAAACGAGCTACCATTGGAGCAGCACCCTTGTTAACCATAAGTGGCATGAAGAGTGAGCTATCTTCCAACCAAGCTTGTGCCTCTGCATAACGTTCATAACGTACATTGAGGTCGCTTGTTTCTTTAGCTGCATTATCAACCAAAGCATCAAAGTCTTTAAGACCTACTTGAGCTGCTGCTGCATTGTTAGGATCGTCAAATCCCATGTAAGTTTTTGTGTTCTCACTAGCTGTTGTCTTGAAGATATCAAGGAATGTTGATGGGTCTTCGTAGTCAGGCGCCCAAGCAACTGAAATATTGATATCCCAGTCTTCTGCTGCTGCGTTAGCTGCATACAAAGTACTGTTAAGAAGATCATCTTGAGACATTTGATGAACGTCTACAACCACATTTTCTTTACCGAGTGTCTTTTCAACAGATTGTTTCAAAGATTGTGCACGTGCTACAGTTGGTTTTGCAGCTTGGTCAACTGGAAGGTCCAAGTGAATTGGGAATTGAACACCTTGTGCTTGGAGAGCTTCCTTAGCTTTATTAAATTCAGTCTTAGCCTTATCAGCGTTGAAGAGACCATCTTGACTGTCTTTAAGGTTAACACCTGACCACTCGTCACCATATGAAGGCATCTTTTCAGTTACCAAATCACCGAATGACTTGTCACCAGCATAAACAAAATCAGGTTTCACAAGAAGGTTACGAACAGCAAGTGCTGCACCTTTTTCACCATTAAGTTGTGCTGAATAAGCTGTACGGTCAATAGCAAAGTTAACTGATTGACGGAAGTCCTTGTTAAGAAGAGCTTTCTTAGTTGAATCTTTTTCAGCATCAGTCTTCTTAGATGTATGGTTGTAAGACTGACGGTCAATATTAACACCAACCCCACCAATATCTGCAGATGGTTGTGTATAGAAGATATTATCTTTATATTGTTTTTCTACTGAATTAAAGTTTGAGCTTGTTGGATATAGACGTGCTTGACTATAAGCGCCATCAGTGAAATTACGAACAAGCGATTCTTGGTCTGATGCATCATAGAAAGAAAGTTTAATGCCATCGAAGTGGACATTTTTCTTATCCCAATAGTTTTCATTTTTAGCCAACTCAATAGATGATTTAGCTGTCAATGACTTAAGGATGTATGGACCATTATAAAGGATAGATGATGGATCTGTTGATTTACCAAAGCTATCCCCTTTTGACTTAAGGAACTCTTCATTTACAGGCCAGAAGAGAGAATAAGTCATCTTAGAATTCCAGTAAGGTTCTGGTTGTTTAAGTGTGTACTGAAGAGTGTAATCATCAAGTGCTTTAACGCCGACTTTAGAAAAATCTTTATCAGTACCATTGAAATAATCAGCAAGACCTACTACAGAATCTTTTGCCAAGTAAATTGACTCTGTCTTTTTATCAGCAGCATGCTTAAGACCTGTTACGAAGTCTTTAGCTGTTACTTCTGCATACTCTTCACCGTCTGAAGTATACCATTTAACTCCTTTACGAAGTTTGTAAGTATAAGTCAAACCATCAGCTGAAACAGTCCAATCCTTGGCAATAGAAGGTACCAAGTTACCATATTTATCGTTTTCCAAAAGGCCATCGACACCATTTGTCACAGCATCAGTCGTTGAACCTTTATTGGAAATAAGGTAATCCAATGTCTCAGGATCAGCAGTATAAACATAGTTATAAGTATTGCTTGAAGTGTTTGATTTTGATGAACAAGCCACTAAAACCCCAACACTTAGGAGGGAAACACCCGCAAGGGCCAACCATTTACTTTTTTTCATAAGCATTCTCCAAAAATTCTTTTTTAATATGCCTACATTATACCATAAAAAATAAGATGAGTACAATTTTCAGAATATTTTGTCTTATACTGACTTTCTCACAATTTTACCCCTTACGAACACTATGGATTAGCCCTTTTTGGACAAAAGAAAAAGGCTAACTGCCTTTTTCTCAAGAATATTATTTAACGTGTTTCTCAAGATCTTTTTGAGCTTTTTCGTTAGATGCTTTCTTTTCTTTAAGCCATTTTTCACGACTTTGTTCATATTCTTTCTTAGTAACTACTTTTTCTTGTGGTTTCACATATTTGAAGTAGTCTGATGAGTTCTTATCACCCACTTGCATGCTAGCACCCGTAAATGGTGTCAAGCGTGAGATAACTGGTGCTGCACCGTTACCAACAGTCAATGGAATGACAAGTGAGCTATCTTCCAACCAAGCTTGAGCTTGAGCATAACGGTCGTAACGAGCGTTGAGGTCTGTTGTTTCTGAAGCTGCTGAATCAAGCAAGGCATCATAATCTTTAAGACCTACTTGGGCTGCGGCCGCATTGTTTGGATCATCATAACCCATGAAAGTCTTGGTATTTTCACTTGAAGTTGTCTTAAAGATATCAAGGTAAGTTGATGGATCTTGATAGTCTGGACCCCAAACCACACCGTTTGAAATATCCCAGTCTTCTGCTGCCGCATTAGCCGCATTAAGAGTAGCATTTTGCATATCATCAGATGACAACTGGTTGATATCGATAACGACATTTTCACTGCCCAATGATTTTTCAATCGTTTGTTTCAATGATTGAGCTTGAGCAACATTAAGTTTAGAACTTTGATCAACTGGAAGGTCCAAGTGAATTGGGAATTGAA
>NZ_KV794116.1:0-140020 GCF_001808655.1 Streptococcus sp. HMSC078H03 | reverse complement strand
GGAAGGTCCAAGTGAATTGGGAATTGAACACCTTCACCTTGAAGAGCTTCTTTGGCTTTGGCAAACTCAGTCTTAGCTTTTTCTGCATTGTAGAGACCATCTTGACCATCCGCAAAATTGACACCAGACCATTCATCACCGTAAGTGCTCATTTTCTCTGTCACAAGGTCACCGAAGGTCTTATCACCTGCACTGACAAAATCAGAAGGAACAAAGAGGTTACGTAGAGCAAGAGCTGCCCCATCTTTACCATTAACTTGAGATTGATAAGCTGTACGATCAATAGCGAAGTTGATTGATTGACGGAAGTCTTTGTTTAGAAGAGCCTTCTTAGTTGATGTCTTTTCAGCATCTGACTTCTTAGCTGAGAATTTATAGCTTTGACGATCAATATTCACACCAATAGCTGCTGTAGACGCACCTGGTGCTGTGTAATAAATATTATCTTTATATTTCTTTTCTACTGACGCATAGTTAGAGCTCATAGGGAATACACGTGCAATGCTGAGAGCACCATCTGAGAAGCTACGCTCTTGAGCCTCCTGGTCAGAACCATCATAATATGACAATTTGATAGCGTCGAAATGCACGTTCTTCTTATCCCAATAATTCTCATTCTTAGTCAACTCGATAGATGATTTAGCTGTCAAAGATTTAAGAAGGAAAGGACCGTTATAAAGGATAGAGGTTGGGTCTGTTGACTTACCAAAATCTTTTCCTTTATTCTTAAGAAAGTCTTCGTTAACCGGGAAGAGCAAACCATAGGTTGTCTTAGAATTCCAGTATGGTTCTGGTTTTTTAAGGGTATATTGCAATGTGTGATCGTCGATTGCTTTGACACCTACATTTGAGAAATCTTTATTGGCACCAGAGAGGTAGTCAGACAAGCCTGCAATAGAATCTTGTACCAAATAGAGGGCTCCAGCTTTGGAATCAGCCGCATGCTTAAGACCAGTCACAAAGTCCTTAGCAGTCACATCAGCATACTCTTCACCTTCTGAAGTGTACCATTTAACACCCTTACGGATTTTATAGGTATAGGTAAGACCATCTTGAGAAACTGACCAATCTTCAGCTACAGAAGGAACAAGGTTCCCATATTTATCAGCTTCCATAAGACCATCTACACCATTAGTTACAGCAGTCTTAGTAGGTCCAGTATTTGACGTGATATAGTCTAAAGTTTCAGGATCTGAGTTATAAATATAACCATAAGTCGTTCCACTAGTACTTGACTTAGAAGAACAAGCCGCTAAGGCACCTACACTGAGGAGTGCCACACCCGCAAGGGCTAACCATTTGCTTTTTTTCATAAGATTTCTCCAAAAAATAAAATTTTACTCTTTCATTATAGCATAAATAATCAAGAAAAACAGTCGTTGTCAGACAATTTGCACAAGTATTTTACATGATAAAACACGATAAACTCAACAACCCCTTGTATTTCCTAGATTTCTAGCCGCTTCAATCAATTTATTTTTAATCACTCGTCATGCATAAAACAAAAAGGTCTAACACCTTGGTTAAACCTCTGTTTTTAAGTAAAAATTAGCCATTAAGAGCTTGAGCAGCTGTGATAATCGCCAAATTGTAAATATCTTCAGCACTAGCCCCACGTGAAAGGTCGTTAACAGGTTTATTAAGACCTTGCAAGATTGGACCGATAGCTTCGAACATTCCCAAACGTTGGGCAATCTTATATCCAATGTTACCTGCTTGCAAACCTGGGAAGACAAAGACATTGGCATGTCCTGCTACGTTACTATCTGGAGCCTTAATAGCAGCTGTTGCTGGAACAAAGGCTGCATCAAA
This sequence comes from Streptococcus sp. HMSC078H03, assembly GCF_001808655.1. Classification (NCBI taxonomy): domain Bacteria; kingdom Bacillati; phylum Bacillota; class Bacilli; order Lactobacillales; family Streptococcaceae; genus Streptococcus; species Streptococcus sp. HMSC078H03. Next base: position 138,208 of record NZ_KV794116.1, on the reverse strand, counting down.
CTGCAACTCACCATCAATAGCCAAGTCAGGACGCATTTCTTTAGCAATATTTGTTGCTTGAACTACCCTGTCAACTTTTGGCGATTTAGCAGACCCTTTTGTTGAAAAGCTAAGCATGGCCACTTTAGGATCAATACCAAAAACTTTAGCTGTTTCAGCAGTATTAATTGCAATTTCTGCCAATTCTTGAGCATTTGGTTCAATGTTGATGGCACAGTCAGCAAACACCAAACGGTGATCGGTATTTTCACGGTTCATAAGGAAAACACCTGATGTACGTGAAATGCCTGGTTTTGTTTTGATAATTTGAAGGGCAGGACGTACCGTATCCGCTGTTGAGTGAATGGCACCTGAAACCATTCCATCAGCAAGACCAAGTTTAACTAGCATAACACCGAAATAGTTCACATCACGAAGCAACTTCTCTGCATCTTCGACTGTTGCTTTTCCTTTACGGATTTCAAGAAATTTTTCCTTCATTTCCTCAAAACCTTCATAGGTTTCAGGATTAATAATCGTATAGTTAAAGTCTGCAAAGCCAAGATCGTTCAAGATTTTGTGAACCTCAGCTGGGTCTCCCAAAATAATAGGATCCACCAATCCTTCAAATTTCAAACGGGCAGCAGCACGAACCACACGGTCGTCGTTACCCTCAGGGAAGACAATCTTAACACCTTTCCCTGCAATACGTTCACGAAGTTCACCAAATAGACTACGCATAAAAAATCCTCAATCAATCTTTTTTAGTTTGTAAGTTCATGATAACGGTTTCAAAATCATCTGTCAAGGAAGATGCATGGACCATCTCTTTTTTGGTGAACGGATCTATAAAGGCAAGTCGATGACAATGCAAGGCTTGTCGCTTAATACCGTAGTCTAGGGACCCGCCATAAAGGTCGTCTCCCAAAAGAGGCAAACCTAAGTGGGCAAAGTGCACACGAATCTGGTGCGTACGTCCAGTATGAAGATTGATATCCACCAACTTCACTCGACCATAATCAGCTACCAAGCGATAGCTCGTATGGGCATATTTCCCTGATTTATGAACCCGACGTGTAATAATGGAATCCACATCACGCGCAATCGGTGCAATGATTTCGCCCTGCTCCTCAAGTTTGGTATCACCTTCAACCAAGGCATAGTAATGCTTCTTAATAGACTTCTGCTGCAACTGTTTATCCATTCGCGCGTGGGCATATCCATGCTTAGCAAAGAGCATAAGACCAGACGTGTCCTTATCAAGACGTGTCACGATATGCACCCGCTGGTTAGGATAATTATTGCTGACAAAGTGATATTTGACAAAATTAGCCATAGTATTATCATGGTTAACACTTGGAATACTAGCATAGCCATAGGGTTTATTAATCACCAAGAAGTTATCATCCTCATAAACTATATCCAAGTCAAAAGGAATTGGCTTCAAGGTTTCATGTGGTGCCTCATCAGGGATTTCTATGGCAACCACGTCTCCCTCATGAACAGGATAAGTCGCAAACTGCTCCTCACCATTGACCCAGATATGACCACCCTCAAACTTAATCTTGGCCAGAAGTCCTTTTGAAACATCGTGCTCCTTCAAAAAGGTCTTAACTCGACATGAACGTCCTACAGTAAATTCATATCTCATTCTTCCATGTCTCCAATAAAGGAATCACGGACCCGTTCCCAGAAACTTGTGTGACTGGCACTGGCCACAAAGGAAATCTTACGTTGGTCGATTGAAAATTCTACCTTTTTCACATTACGGTTGGTATAGGTTTTATTATCAACGGATAGAGTGTAGCTTCCCATTCGGGTAGGATAAACGGTAATCTTCTCATGCTTGGGCACAATAAGGGGACTTCCTAAGGTCCGGTACACACGATTATTAAGACTGGCAATCTCTGTCAGTTGCAAGGCTTCAATGGTAGGATGAAGGACCGCACCACCTAAAGATTTATTGTAGGCCGTTGATCCTGTAGGCGTTGACACCGACAGCCCGTCACCACGGAAGCTCTCAAACAAGACATCATTAAGGCAAACATCTGCTGCCATGGTTTTCTCATTACGCTTGATGGCTGCTTCATTGAGGGCAATCGACGTAAAAGAACGCCCATCAGCCAGGGTCAATTTGACATTCAAAAGAGGGTAAGAAATCTTAGCACCACTGTCTTTTCGAAGCGTCTCGATTAATTGATCTACTTCAGTGTCCAAATAATCCGTATAAAAGCCTAGGTGACCCGTGTGAATCCCTACAAAACGCACACGAGCAAGCTCTTTTTCATACATATGAAAGGCTGATAGCAACATGCCATCACCACCAATTGAGATGACCACATCTGGATTTTTCTTGGTCAAATAAAAATCAGGATCATCTCGAAAGGCATTAAAAAGTTTTGAGGCCACACGCCTACTTTGGGGTTTGCCATTGGCAATAATAGCTACCTTCATCTCATCCGAAGAGGTCTTCATCTGTGTCATCACTATTTCCTACACTATCCTTCAAAGTTCTGTTAATTGGATCAAAGAGCAACTGAGCATCTCTAATATCATCACGTATCTTACGCATTTCTTCATCAAGTTCATAAGCCATGCGGGCCGTAGTTTCCAAGCGAAGCTTAATTTCCTCTGGAAAGTTCCCCTGATACTTGTAATTAAGGGAATGTTCAATGGTGGCCCAAAAGTTCATGGCCAAAGTCCTAATCTGAATCTCTGCAAGAATCTCCTTACGACCATCAATGGTATCAACGGGATAAGAGATAATAACATGATAAGAGCGATAACCCGAATGTTTACGGTTTCTGATGTAGTCACGCTCTGAAACAATGGTCATATCACTACGATGACGCAGCAAAGCCAAAACCTCATCCACATCATCGACAAACTGGACCATGACTCGGAGACCAGCGATATCCTGCATATCTTGAGCCAAATTTTCAACCGAAAGGCCACGAAGGGCGATTTTCTCCTCAATGGAAGCCACTGACTTCACACGTCCTGTCACAAATTCAATAGGCGAGTGACGATTTTGCTTACGAAATTGTTTCCGAATGCCTCGGAGCTTAATTTTGAGCTCACCTACGGCCTGAATATAGGGGTCTAAAAATTGTTCCCAATCCATGGTCAAGATAGGACTCCTCCTTGTCAAAAGCTTTAGTTTTTTATAAAATAAATACAATCTGTTATATTATACCACATTTGAAAGCACAAGGGAGGACACACATGAACCATTTAGAGATAGAGTACAAGACTCTACTCACCAAAGACGAGTACAATCGTTTAGCGATGCTTTTCTCCCATGTGACACCTGTTACGCAAACCAACTACTACATCGACACTCCTCAGAGTGACATGAGAAACAAAAAACTATCCTTGCGTATCAGGACACTTCCCACTCATGGTGAGCTGACCTTGAAGATCCCTGAAAAAGTCGGGAACATGGAGTACAACCTTACCATGGATTGTGCGGACGCTAAGGCTTTGACTAAGTCGCTGGACTTTCCTGATTGTCAAATCAAGTCCATTCTTCTAGAACGTGGGGTTAAACTAGAGGACCTAACCATCCTCGGACATTTGACCACTACCCGTCGCGAGTACCAGACCAACATCGGCCTCATGGCCCTCGATGTCAATGTCTATGCTGATAAGAAAGACTACGAGCTTGAACTAGAAGTTTCGGATGCTGAGAAAGGTAAAGACGACTTTGATGCCTTCCTTAAAGAAAATAACATTGACTTTAAGTATGCCAAGAGTAAGGTTGCACGCTTTGTAGCTACCCTCAAACGAGACAAAGACTAAAAGTTAGACAAGGAGTTAGCTCCTTGTCTTTTTATGTTTAAACACATGCAACGTTAAATAATACAAGTATTTTATCTCATAAATGACTTCCAGAGGTCTAAAAACGCATACAAAGGCGTTTTATCTAACAAAGGTTCGGTATTTTTCACTAATACCACACTTTGAAGGCTGAAATTTCTGCTTCTTTTTGCTAAAATAGAACTATCTGTAGTTTTATTACAATAGCCCTAACTGGGCTTAGCATCTTATTTTTTTAAAGGAGTCACCATCGTCATGATACATCAAAAAGCAAACCCACAATTGAAATTGTTCTCGCTCAGCTCAAACCCAGAAATTGCTGAAAAAATTGCTGAGGCTACTGGATTGCCACTTGGTAAAGTATCTTCACGTCAATTTTCTGACGGTGAAATCATGATCAACATTGAAGAGTCTGTTCGTGGGGACGATATCTATATCATCCAATCTACTAGCAACCCTGTTAACGACCACCTTTGGGAATTGCTCATCATGATTGATGCCTGCAAACGTGCCAGTGCTAACTCTGTCAACGTTGTTATGCCTTACTTTGGTTATGCACGTCAAGACCGTATCGCTGCGTCACGTGAACCAATCACTGCTAAATTGATTGCCAATATGCTAGTTAAAGCTGGTGTCAATCGTCTCTTGACGCTTGACCTTCACGCTGTCCAAGTTCAAGGATTCTTCGATATCCCAGTAGATAACCTCTTCACAATGCCTTTGTTTGCTGAATACTACAACAAAAAAGGATTCACAGGAAGTGATGTTGTCGTTGTTAGCCCTAAAAACTCAGGTGTTAAACGTGCTCGTAGCTTGGCGGACTACCTTGATGCACCAATCGCTATCATTGACTACGCTCAAGATGATTCAGAACGTGAAGAAGGCTACATCATCGGTGAGGTTGAAGGAAAAACAGCAATCTTGGTTGATGATATCCTTAACACTGGTAAAACGTTTGCTGAAGCTGCTAAAATCCTTGAACGTGGTGGCGTTAAAGACATCTATGCAGTAGCTAGTCACGGTCTCTTTGCAGGAGGTGCTGCAGAAGTCCTCAACGCTGCCCCAATTAAAGAAATCTTGGTGACAGATTCAGTTGCAACTAAAGAAAAAGTTCCTACAAACGTTAAATACATTTCAGCAAGTAAGCTAATCGCTAACGCTACTACTCGTATTTTCGAACGTCAACCACTTAGCCCACTCTTTGCTTACACTGCAAACGAGGACTAAGCTATGGTTTATTTGGACAATGCGGCAACAACTCCTTTAAATACTGCTGCTATTTCAGCTATGACACATGTCATGACTGAAACCTTTGGGAATCCATCCAGCCTCCATGCTTACGGTCGACAGGCTTCTAAGGAACTTCGTGAAGCCCGTGAAGAAATGGCCAAACACTTTGGAGTCCCTGCTCGCAAGCTTATTTTCACTTCTGGTGGGACTGAAGGAAACAATACAGCTATCAAAGGTTACGCCCTAGCCAATCAAGCTAAAGGTAAGCACCTGATTACAACTGCTATTGAACACCACTCTGTCCTTCACACCATGGCCTACTTGGAAGAGCGTTTTGGTTTTGAAGTAACCTATATTCAACCAGAAAACCAAGTCATTACTGCCCAACAAATCGCTGATGCCTTACGTGACGATACCATTCTGGTTTCTGTTATGTATGCCAATAATGAGACTGGCCAATTACTTCCTATTAAGGAAATTGGTGACTTGCTTGCCAATCACCAAGCTGCCTTCCACGTCGATGCCGTTCAGGTAGCAGGAAAACTTCCTATTCACCCAGAGGAACTTGGAGCCGATTTTCTCTCTATTAGTGCCCATAAATTCCACGGACCTAAAGGTGTCGGCTTGCTCTATCATAACGATTTGCATTTTGACAACCTACTCCACGGTGGTGAGCAAGAAGAAAAACGCCGTGCCAGCACTGAAAATCTGGTCGGTATTGCAGGTATGACCGCTGCTTACAAGCATGCTAGTGACCACTACCAAGACAATTACCAACATGTTGAAACGATTCGTCAGGCCTTTCTAGATTCCCTTACCATTCCTTATGAAATTAATGGCGGAGGATCTAGCCTACCTCACGTTATCAATATTAGCTTTACTGGTAAGGAAAATGGGCCTCTCTTAACCTTGTTAGACCTAGCAGGCTTTGCTGTCTCAACAGGTTCTGCTTGTACTGCTGGAACTGTTGATCCAAGTCATGTCATCCAGGCCCTCTATGGCAAGGATTCTGACAAGCTAAAAACAGCCATTCGCATTAGTTTATCAGAGGAAAATACCGCTGAAGAACTCCAGGCCCTAGCAGAAAAACTTAATCAAATCATAGGAGACTAACATGGCATTTGAAAAAAGCATTCATTTGACTGACTGTAAGTACCGTTACACCATCAGTCCTAATGTCAAAAAATTCACCCTACGTGATACGACTTTTGTGCAAAATAAAATCGGAAACTACGAGTTGCACCGCCTTCTCGAAAAAGTGCCTAACTCAGGCGAAGGTTTCCCACTCAAAATCACTATTAACAAAGACTTGACTGGTTTCAAATTGTCAATTACAGACAAATCTGGTCTTCGTAACGTTAATATCTTTAAAAATGAAGATCATCACATCTTGCAAGAGAAATTCTATTTCTTGATGCAGAGTTTGGTTGACCGTAACGTTTTCGAACAAGAAGAAGTCTAAATTTTTTCTTACTACATAGAAAGAGCCTATCCTTGTGATAGGTTTTTTATATCGCCTCATCTACACTATTTTGTTGCAATCTTCACAAACTTTTCTTAAAATATAAGAGAATCATACTAATTGAAGAAAGGAAAGCGATCAATGACATTTGAGAAAAACATCCCAAACGCCACTGCCAAACGTCTCTCTCTCTACTATCGTATTTTCAAGCGATTCCATCGTGAAAATATCGACAAAGCAAGCTCTAAACAAATTGCTGAAGCTATTGGGATTGACCCTGCCACTGTTCGTCGAGACTTCTCCTACTTTGGTGAGCTAGGTCGTCGTGGTTTTGGTTATGACGTGAACAAGCTAATGACATTTTTCGCTGAACTCCTTAATGACAATGCGACTACCAAAGTACTTCTCGTAGGTGTAGGGAATGTCGGGCGTGCCCTCCTCCACTATCGTTTTCAAGAGCGTAATCGCATGCAGCTAGTCATGGCTTTCGATACAGACGATAACGAACTGGTTGGAACTCAAACCGAGGACAAGATTCCTATCTATGGGATTTCCCAAATTAAGGACAAGATTGCTCAAGAAGATATCAAAACAGCCATCCTGACAGTGCCATCAGTTAAAGCTCAGGAGGTGGCTGATCTTTTGGTTGATGCTGGAATTGAAGGCATTCTCTGCTTCTCTCCGGTCAACCTCAATCTTCCACGCCACGTGGTGGTCCAATACGTAGACCTGACTAGCGAACTACAAACCCTACTCTATTTCATGAAAGAAGAAGAAAAATCAAGGAGAAACAATGACTAAACCAATTATCGGAATCACTGCCAATGTAAGGCCTAATCCAGCCCATGAAGATATCAACTGGTCCTATGCCCCAACTGGCTTTGTAGAAGGAGTTCAAAGAGCCGGAGGCCTAGCAATCCTACTACCAGTATCCGATCCATCGGAAGCCAAGACCTATATCTCCATGATTGACAAGCTCATCCTTATCGGTGGGCAAAACGTTGACCCTAAATTCTACAACGAAGAGAACCATGCCAGTGAGGATGACTTCTTCCTCGAACGTGATATCTTTGAAATGGCACTTATCGAAGAAGCCACTAAGCAAAAGAAACCCATCTTTTCAATCTGTCGTGGAACCCAACTCATGAACGTCGCACTAGGTGGTAGCCTCCACCAAGACATCGAGAATCACTGGCAGGACAAGCCTTCTGATTACCTCTACCATGAGATGATTGTTGAAGAGGACAGTAAGTTGGCAGAAATTTACGGACGTGAAACCTCTATCAACTCCTTCCACCATCAAAGTATCAAACACTTGGCCTCTGACCTTCGTGTCATAGCGCGTGACCCTGAGGACAACACTGTCGAAGCTGTTGAGTCAAATACTCCAGACCTTCGCTTCCTTGGTGTACAGTGGCACCCAGAGCTTCTCCTAGACAAACGTGAAGAAGACCTCAAACTCTTTGAATACGTCGTTAACGAACTTTAAAAGCAACTGAGACTGCACTCAGTTGCTTTTCTCTTGTCTTTATCACATTGGCTCAATCTAAAGCTCAAAATCCTCCCTCTCCTCACGAAAAGAATAATAGGTCGATTTGCCAACAATCAGATGATCAAGCAGACAAATCCCCAAATCATCACAAGACCTCTTAATCTTTTGCGTAAAATCAATATCATTTCGACTCGGATAGGCCTCACCCGACGGATGATTGTGAACCACAATCAAGGACGTTGCCATCAGATGACAAGCATAATGCAAGATCTCACGTGGCTCGGCAATCGAACGACGAACACCACCAATAAAGACCGTCTTTTGCTGAATAATACGATTCTGCGTATCCAAATAGATAGCCACCAGATGCTCCTGAGGCTTGTCACCAATATCCAACATCATACGACGGGCCACCTGCTGACTGGACATAATCTGCTCGGAACGAGCCAACTCGGCCTTCTCAATCCGCTTAGCCAACTCCACCATAGCCTTCAGCTCAATCGACTTCACACGCCCAATACCAGGAATCTCCTGAAGCTCATTCAAGGACAAACGAGACAAATCCGCCAAACTCGTCATCCCTTTCAAAATACGATTAGCCATAGATAAGACCGACTCAGACTTGGTTCCTGTCCGCAGCACTATCGCCAACAACTCCTGGTCCGATAAAACCTCTACTCCCTTCTGTAAAAGTCGCTCACGAGGCAAAAGTCCCGACTCCTCAGATACAATACTATACATAAGAAAAAACCTCCTACTTACCTATTCGTAAGTGGGAGGGGGATAATTACTATTTCATAGTATTTTTACTACTCTTGGATGTAAATCGACGTTTTATTCTTCTCAAAATATACTTCACAGCAGTTCCTGGACCTACAATAATATATTTGAGAGCACCTTTTATACCACCGATATTATCAAAATTAATATAGGTATTTGGTAAAGTATCAGGTCGGATATTTAACACAACATTATCTACAAAAGGCGTAATATAGATATCATTTTTTGCAATCGCATAATCATAACGTCTTGCCCATGCAAGGTAAACTAGAATACGCTCAATTGAATGCAAAATGGTATGTTGAGGAATTGGTTCTGCTGGGATTTCTTCATCTTGCAAATCAAGGTCAAACAACGGTTTCAAAGCATCATACTTAAACCAAATAAATGTTCCATAACTCATGATAAAAGTATTCATCTTATCAAAGTCAATTTCTCGACCAAGATTCATACGCTCCCATAAATCATTCATTCCTTCGGCAAAACGATTCTCATTCCAAGGATCCACAATTTTAGTATAACGGAAGAAAGTTGGAATATCAGCAATTACAAGCCCTAACCTATCATCACGTTCTAGATTTGCAATAATATTATCAGCAGGTTGAATTAACATTGAGAAAAGTTCATTTCGCCATGAATCTCCAACCCAATAAGGGTATTCTGGTGATTTTTTCGTATGGAAATGTCCAATATAATCATAAGCAGAAAGTTCATCTTTCAACTTAAGCATTGGAATAACATCACGTCCACGATTCCCAGTAATAAAGATTCGAGCTACTTTTCCATTCTTATCAAGGATAGACTGGATCTCTTCCTTCTTCTCTTCTGAATCCGTTGTTAAGAAGAGGTCATAAGTAAAGTGAAAATTCTCAAATTGCTTCAAAAAGTCTTCGAGTAAGTCGACATAGTAGGTGTGAAGATGTACAGCAATTTTTTTAGTGTCTGAATATGTCTGTGAGCTTTCCTCAATGACTTTGCGATCAAGTAAATAAGGGGGAGTCGGTAAACTCATATCCGACATGTGTGACAAAATGAATTCTACCGGATAGTCCGTTCTATTCTCAATTTCCTTAAGCAAATAAGGTGCAAGGTGCTGGGTTAAATCAAATGTCTTAACCTTAATAAATGGAACCCCTGCATCAAGCAAAACATGAGGATAATGAATTGTAAAATTACTATGGAAAAACTTATCATTTAGTGGAATCGTATTAAGAATCGATTCATACTTAAATCCAGCATCCATAAACTTCTTGGTATAAAGAGTTTCATAATTATCGATTACCTTTTGAACATCTTCGAAACTCTCAACTGATTTCCAAAACTTTTGGAAAACACTAGATTCAACTAAACGTTTTTTAAATGAAATAAAGTAAGATTGCAAATGTTCATGAATATAAATATCACCAGCTTTGATTCCTTGATGATTAGTCATACCCCAAAAATCTACATTTGAGTTTGATTCATATTTATCATAGATTGGTGCCATATCCCATAGAGGACCAAAACAGGTATCATTCATAACAGTGACAGAATCATACTGTTTCAAGTTATCAAATCCAACAAATTCCATACCATCATGCCAAGCAGCAAAATCGTAACCTTTATTCTCACGTTGGATAAAATCATCAATCAAGTGTTTATCACGAAGTTTCTGTACTTCACTTTCACTAAGACGACTATTTGAAATAAAAACCAATTTATCAAACAACGGTCTCATATGTTCAAGTTGATAAAACACATGTCGACTAATATGATCATATTTATTGAAATGAACATAAAGCAATAGACGTTTCATTTACTTCTCCTAAAGAAATTAATAATTTTAGTTGGTATTGTCCATCTTCTCGAAGTAACAACACTGTTATATTGGATTTGTAAGTCATCATATAAACTCTGTATACGATTCAACTCACTTTGAAAATCTTGATTTTCTTTCTTCAAGACTTCAATATACTCATTTTGGTCATGAGAAATTCGTGACACCTGATTCAGTCTTAAATCTAAATCTTCTATCTGACGGTCTTTTTTAAAAACTAAGATATCCAAATCACGATCCTTAACAAGGGCCAAGTGTGAAATTCTTTGAATATCCTGATCTGGGTACTTGTTGAGATATTTAATTTGAGAATCTAAGATACCTGTAAACCGCCTTTCAGCAGTCTCCAATGTCATAGGTTTTGAATCAGATCCCAAATTCATACGATATACAGTAGTGGAATCACTCAAAAAAGAAATTTTAGTGCGTTTGAATAATTCAAGTTGCAACTCAAATGTATCGTCTGCAGCTGTATCGCTAATTTGAGCAGATACATCTTGCATAAGAGCGGTATCAACCAACCAGGTTGAAGCCATTGTCATTCCTTTCATGACAAGCATCTCTTCGTAAGAATCAATTAAAGGAAGTGCCTTACTCGCAAAGGCATCTTTTTGGATAAGATTTCCGTCTAGGTCTACCATGTCAAATTCGGTATTTGACCATAGTGAATCTGTTGAAGCATCTAGCAAATCAACTTGCTTTTGAAGTTTTAATGGGTCCGTCCAAAAATCATCACTATCACATCTTGCGATGTACTGTCCCTTAGCTTCTTGGCAAACTTTTTTCCAAGTTCTAGTAATGCCAAGATTCACTTCATTACGAAAAGTTCTAACTTTTTCAGGAAACTTATTTTGATACTCTTGAATAAGCTCATACGAATGATCTGTTGAAGCGTCATCAATGATAATAATCTCGAAATCAAAAATTGTTTTCTGATTGAGAAAGCTATCCATAGCTTCTCGTACCCAATCCCCCTTATTATAATTGGTACAAATAATCGATACTTTCATTCAAACTTTCCTTTTTCTCTTAAGAAAAACTCCACTTCCCATTTCTTTGAATAATACCAGTTGCAGAATCTTTGGCTGACTCGTCATCTTCATCAATATCATCCCTATTTAGAACAATAACTGGAATCTCATCAGCCGGAAGAAAGGCTAGAACTTGGTTATTCGCATCCCTCACAGTAATTTCGAGTTTTAACTTAATATCATTTAGCCCTGCTAGTGAACACTGATAGTTTACTTTAACGTCACCCTTGCCACTTGTTAAGTTGTCCATCGTATTATCATTATAAATCCAAATATTACGATCAATATCTGTAAATGAGATAGCAATATAAGTAGGCACATCTTCTAGCAAGGTATACGTCAAATCAAATGAAATTGCTTCATTGGGTGTAGCTCTTTTAGAAGACAATAGTGATAACTTCAAATTTTCAACAACTGAACCACTTCTTTCAATTCCCGGTTGATCTGAAGTGATTACTTGTTCTGTATTGTCAAAGCTATATTGATTGGCAACGTCTCTAGGCTCGCCTTTGGCTTTAATGTATCCATCCTCAATTAAAATAGCCTTGTTACAGTACTTCTTAACAGCCCCCATATCATGGGTTACAAGAATTGTTGTTTTCCCTGATTTCTTACGTTCCATAAAGTAGTCATTACACTTACGTTGGAAAGCCTCATCACCTACTGCAAGAACCTCATCAAGGATAAGAACATCCCCCTGTGCCTTGATAGCCACAGAGAAAGCCAAACGGACCTGCATACCAGACGAGTAGTTCTTGAGTTTTTGGTTCATGAAATCTTCAAGTTCTGCGAACTCAACAATCTCATCATACATGGCGTCCACTTCTTCTGTCGTAAAACCAAGCATGGCTCCGTTCATATAAACATTCTCACGTCCAGTCAATTCAGGATTAAATCCGACACCAAGTTCAATAAATGAAACCATTTTACCATTTACTGTAACCGTCCCTTGTTCAGGAACATAAATTTGAGAAATAATCTTCAATAATGTCGATTTTCCTGAACCATTTCGTCCCACGATCCCGAAGAAATCACCTTCCTCGACTTCGAAGTCAATATCCTTCAAAACATGTTGTTCTTTATAGCCTTTGATTCCTTTAAATCTATTTACTAAGGCAGTTCTAAGACTTTGAGTAGACTCAACCGGTAATTTGAAAAACTTACTTACATGGTCCACTTTAACTGCAATTTTCTTTTCTGTCATTAGAGAATCTCCGCGAATTTTTTAGCTTGATGATGGAAAATGTAGTAACCAATAGCAAAGATAACAAGTGGTAGGAAATATGGAATAATAGCAATAGCTTTATGACCAATTAAATCCCAACCACGTAAGCTACCCGAGAAGACAATAAAGTGTCGCAAGTCCTGAATAATTTGTGCTAAAGGGTTCAACATCATCAGTTTTGCAATCTTAACTTGTCCACGTTGCAAAATAAATGTCAACGAATAGATAATAGGTGTCGCATACATACCAGCTTGCATCACTACTTCCCAAATTGGACCAATATCACGGTACTTAACAAAGAGCGTTGCTAAGACAAAGGCAATACCGGCTGAGAAAAGGAAAAGTTCAGCAAACAATGGAATAACTGTCAACCATCCTAGTGAAAAATTAACACCGTTTACCAAGGCAAATACAAAGACAACAAGGAGGTTAATCACATAGTTAATTGAAGCTCCAACAACTGAAGAAATAACAATAATTTCTTTTGAAAAATTCAATTTTCGTAACAAGTCTCCCCTTGATACAATTGACATCATCCCCATACTTGTCGCTTCTGAAAAGAAACTCCATGTAACCATACCGATTAAGAGACCGATAGCATAATGCGGTGTCCCGTCATCAAAACGCAAGAAGCGAACAAACACTAGGTACATAATTGTAAAGAGCATAAGTGGTTTCAAAATAGACCACAAATGACCGATTAAACTACCTTGATAGCGCAATTTGAAATCGGTTTTAACCATTTCTCGTAACAAAATACGATTTTTCTGACTAAAAAAGTCTAACATCTTTCTCTCCTCTATATGCAAACTTTGTAAGAATCAATGTCGTAAAGACAGTTGTGTGAAATGCTCTATTTTTTCGATAACCGTATTTTCGAATACGTGCTAAACGTTCTCTAAATGGAGCATCCATAATTGTTACAAAGTTTTCAATGATTTCCTTATTCTGTGAACTTAACGGGAGTTCCAGCAAATTTTTAGCCTGGTCTTGGCTAGCTTTGATAAGACTCCAATATTTGGCAAAAAGGATATGGGGTCTAACCCAATTTTTCATCCGCTTTCGCAAAGTTCGAGCTCCAAGGACATTACTACTATGTTGACGATAGAGCTCAGTTGGCTCATCAATATAGACTAAGTTACCAAAGGCAGAAGCTAGCAAGCCTAGATACCAGTCATGCATCAGTAAATCATACTTTTCCTCACCAGTCCATAGTTCTGCTAAAGCGTGGTTAATCATAGCAACACCACCAGTAACTGTATTTTCAGTCAACTCTTGAATCAGCTCAGTATTGGCATGGTCAGACTGAGTACGAATCATACTCTCATGGAGGACTGATAAATTTTCATCTACTACCTTTAAATCGGTGTAAATGAGTAAAGGCTTATCCTGAGAATACTTTTTTGCTTCTGTCACTTGAAGTGAAATCTTTTCAGGAAGCCAAAAATCATCCTGGTCACTGAAACAATATAGGTCTGCCTTACTATACTTAAGAAGTGCGTGGAAACTTTTGATTACACCAACATTCTCGATATGATTCTCATTAATAAAGTGAATACGTGAATCTCGTGTAGCCAGTTGTTTAATAAGTTTGACTGTTCCATCAGATGAACCATCGTCACGTATGAGAAGTTCCCACTCCTGATAGGTTTGCTCTTGGATACTCTTAACTTGTTCCTCTAAATACTGCTCACCATTGTAGGTTGACAGTAAGATATTTACTTTCATGATAAAAATAACTCCTCGTACTCACCCACAATTTTTTTCCAAGTAAAGTTCTGTTTCATATTCTCCTTAGCTAACCTACCTAGTTCAGAAGAATCAAAGATACCGTCTACTTGGTCAATCAAATGAGACAGATTCCCCACTTCTTTTTTCCAGTAACGAGCCGTATCTTGAGCTACAGACTTGTTAAAAGAGACACCTAATACTAAATTCAAATCAGTTTGTGCCATAGCTTCCAGTAAGCCAGGGTTGGTTCCTCCAACTTCGTGACCATGAATATAGGCAAAAGCTTCTTTGCGAATATATTTTAATAGGTCTTGATCATAAACTGTTCCAACAAACTTCACACGTGGATCCGTATCAAACTGTGTTTTGGAACGCAATTCCTCAAAATAAGCATTGCCCTCATGATTACAAATAATAATTAAATCACGTTTTGTTGAGGAACTCATAAACTCACGAATAGCCGTTTCATAATTATTTTCTGGAACAAAACGTCCAAGAATCAAATAATAGTTCTTCTCGTAAGTATTCCATGTCTTGTAAATATCTCTAACTTTAGCATCCTGATTTGTTAGTGTTGTCGGTGATAAATCTGTTCCATAAGCAATATAAGTTGTCTTAGACCACGGATAGGCATCTTGAATATAAGTTTCAATTCCTGGATTATCCGAGATAACCAAGTCAGCATGTCTTGTCATTACTTTCTCAGAATACTTTAGATAAGCTTGTACTGGCTTGGGCCACTTAGCTCGCTTCCACTCCAAACCATCTGGATTAATGTAGAATTTACCACCAATTCTATGAATCTTACCAGCAAAGGGAGCCACAAAGGCACCTATAGTATTTCCCAAAACATAGAAAATTGGTTCTTTTATATTTTTCTCACGGATTATCTTCAAAGCGTAATTAATAGCCATCATATCATAGGCAATAACGCGAGCAGGTCCTAATTTAGGTGCCTTAATCGTGAAACAATCTACACCTTTATATTCGAAATGCTCATAGGCCTTTTTATCAGAAAGGCAGGCAACATGGTATTTAATTTGGGATGAAACTTGGTTGGAGACTAATTGATCTACAAATGTCTCAAAACCACCGTATTTTGCTGGAAGTCCGCGACTTCCGATAATGAATACGTGTTGCATAAATCCCCTTTCTAACAAGTCTATAATCTAGTCAATTATACCATTTTACAAGGCTTTTGCCTAATGCAAACAGAAAAGCAGCCACAGAGGACTGCTTGAAAAAAAGTTAAAAATTATTTTTCACACCATAGTACTGAAGGATTGTCAATACTACTGACATCAATATAAATAGATTGGCAATAACATAAACAAAATATTCTCGTTTATCTGTTGTTTCCTCAGAATCTATGTTATTTTGAGGATAAAATACTTTGGAACAGTTGACAAATAAGCCTAATAGAAGTAATACCCCTGTGAAATAACGACCTTGGACACCAGCGAAACTAATATCAGCAGTTTGTCCCCACATAAGATAAGAAGTCATTAAAATACCAAATGAAACCCCAGTCGCTACAAGTGCTGTACCAACTTTACTAATTTTTGGCAAGGGCAAAGATTGGGGAATCATTAGAAGAATAGAACTTACGAAGATAAGATAATACCAAGAAATATTACCTAAACCATAGGTTAACCAACCAAAAGTAAATAGCGATCCCATCTTGTTTGGAATCAAATCAATCCATTCTCGCAGGAAGGTCTTGAAAAAAATATTGGCATGAGCAATAGTGAATTTTATCTTGTCCACAGGGTTTACACCATGCGTTACCTTACTTGCATTTATATCACTCGATTGCTTCAACCATAAGAAACTTAAAATTGCCGTAACAAAAATTAATAGAGCTGCATAAAGATAGTTCTTCTTAACTTTCATTTTTTCCTTCGGAATAAACAACAATAAGCCCACTAAAAGAACATAAGGTAATTTCATTGTTGCTAAAACCAAGCTCAATACAGCAAAAGTGATCATATCTTTTAGACTTACTTTTTGCTTTCTATTAATCAAATAACAGAATTGTGCTATCAGATAAAATGTTACTGCATTAACCATTCCATCAGTACTGAAAGAAGCCGCTAAATAGACACACATTGGTAATAAAGCAATCGCTCCGAAAAGAATTTCAAAACCTTTAGCTTTTTTTATAGCAAGGCGAGTAATTAAGGCATAACAAACTAAATTACAAAATCGACCTAAAATAACTAACCATAGCAGACTAAGTCCCAGGATCCTTGCTATCCAAATACCAATTGCTTGAGGAATGTAAGGAATAAAAGACGATGCATTGGTAACAATAAAGAGTGAAGAATGTACCTTTTTAAAAGATACCTTTATCTTATCTAAGCCAGTTTGCTTTAAAGGAACTTTAAACTCTTTAGTAACCTTACTAACATCATCTGAAACTTTTAAATCCTTGTCTTTTTTCGGTAGATAAGCATGGAAATCTGCTACATATAATGCACGAGCAAAATGTGCATTCTCATCTGGAATGTCAAGGTTAGGGGAAGAAACCACGAATAAACTTCCTGAAAGTACAATGGCAATAGCTATTTTATTATAAAATTTCCCTGGCAATAAAATAATGATAGAAAAGAATATGCCTGTTACTAACAATAAACTTTTAGGAAGATTTACAAGACTACCACCTAAATATATATATATTACTCCAATTGTAAGCCAAACCAGGATAACCTGTATCCAGTGTTTACGTAAATTTTTCAAAAAATCAGAAGAAACTTCCTGCATTTTTGAAGCAATTAAATCTGTCCGCATTATCACTCAACTACCTTTCACTTTTTTGATAACTGGCCAAAGACTAAAACCACCGTATTTCAAGAATTTCAAAAATACAGGGACAACATATGATAACGATGAATTAATATTTACTTTTTGAACGCCATGTTTAACATACTTATTTTTATCCCAATGTTTACCAAAATACTTTTCCATAAAGATAATAATATCTTTAAAATCTTGTTTTGTAGCCTCAGGGTAATTTAACAAACGATAAGTGTGTCCGACACATAGGTGCTCAATCGCTAAATATTGCAACTCATCCTTATAGGTTTCGAATTTATCATTGAATAAATCAAATAAATACTTTAATGAATCGTAAATGTCAAATATATTCGATTTATTAGAATTCATGATAGAGCCGGCTGTATTCACCGTATACTTATATATTGGTATTTGAATATAGCTCACGCTAGAACATAGAGAAGTTATATATGGCATCAAAGCAATATCTTCGTAAATTTTTCCTATAGGAAAACGATATTTACTTAAGAATTCTGACCTATAAATTCTAGTCCAAGAAGCATGTTTAGTTAATAGGAAATAACGTAGATTCACTTCTTCAGATTCTAATTTCGAATAAAAAGGATTTACATTTAGGTGCTTAAGTAATTTGCCCTCCGAATCAACTAAATCAAAATCAAAGTAAATAACATCACTACCTTTATTCAAAATAAAGTTTTGAATATAGTTTGGACAAATAGAATCGTCAGGATCAATAAAAGTGACATATTCACTATCACTCACCAAATCAAGTCCTGCATTTCTAGCAGAAGAAACTCCACCATTTTCTTTATTAAGGAGTTCAATAAATGAAAATCTATTTGAATACTCTTCTATGATTTTTTTAGAATTATCGGTACTTCCATCATTTACACATATTACTCTCAGTGAACATTCTTCAAGTTTATTTTGCTCTACAATACTATCCAAGCAATTAGAAAGTAAGTTTTCCATATTGTATATTGGAATAATTACAGTCAAATCGTAAGTCATTGTCTTCTCTCTTTAATTCTTTCTCTAAAATAAATAATTGAAATACCAAACACATACACAATCATAACTACTAAAAAGGCTAATGAAGCACCAAGCATTCCCCACGAATAGATAAACGTCTTAGTAATTAATAAAGTAACAATCAACATAGCAACATAAATAGCAATCAGTAGGTGTTGCTTTCGCATAATGGTAAGGATATTTTCAAAAATAATCGCGACAGCGTACAAAACTCCAGCTAAAATCAAAATTGTAAATGGTAGCTGATAAGATGCTAAATCTAATCCAAAGACTAGTCCTAACACCTGGACCCCTAGTAAATAGGCTAAACAAACTACTAGTAACCCACCACCTATAATATACAGCAGAAGTTTTTTGATAATCGAGTCAAATTTATCGCATTCTTTATCCACATACAGAAAAGCAAGTTGTGTAATCAAAGGACGAACCATTAGAATAATAAGGCTCATGAAAAAGACAGGCATGAAGAGAATATTGAAATCTCTTTGCATTCCTGTTTGTAATACTCCCTCAGATAAACCTCGCTCAATGATTAATTTAGGCTCATTCAAAACATAAAGTAGTATGAAACCGTTCAAGAAAAGTGGAAAACACTCCTTAAGGATATCCAGAGACTCATGAATCTTCCTTAGGTCAAATACTCCTCTCCAATTAATTGATTCGAAGTGATGAACAAATCTAAACTCATACAAAAGGATAAAAAGTCCATTCCAAATGGTCAAAGCTAGCAAGGATGCAATAAGGGATTTTGAAACAATCAAAGCAAGAAATAAGACCACCGTACTAGTCGAATAACGATAGAACATGGTCTTCCCTGCAATATCCATACGCTCACGTTGTTGAAACAACCCCTGAAAAAGATCAGAGACTGAATCCCAAGCTCGATATAAAATCATCAGAAACGCCATTAAAATAACAGACGAGGTATATCTATTACCTCCTATTATCTTTAAATAAGGTAATAGTGTTACTATCATGGCAAGTATCGTTAAAATACGGGCTTGAAAGTACGCTCTAAACGAATGCTTCTGCCTTACATCTGTTCCATGATAATTTCGAACTTGAAAAAGACCGATAACTACCCAGAGAGTCCCGATAGACCAGACCAAACTAAATTGGTCAGCAAGAGACGCTGAAGTCAATCGAGTAACGATTAAGAGATATAAAACCGATACACCTGAGGCTGCTAAATTTCCCAGCAAATTCCAAAAATATATCGTTTTTGCATCTGGAAGCTGACTTTTTTTACTCATCTTTCCCTCTCAAAGCAATTGTTTGTACTAAGTTTTTGAACTTTGTATCAAGTTTAGATAAGCGAACTGTTAATTGATATTGATTAATCAGTAGAAGGAAAATGATAAAGAGGAAAATAAAGTTTACCGCCGAAACAATTCCTAATGCTCTCGCAATTATCTCAGCTAATTTTGGAAAGACACTAAATACAAGTAAAACTAGTGAAAAGAAAATCCAAAATAGTGAGTCATTAATTTGGACTTGAGATTTTCGAATTCCTCTAAGAATGAAGGTAACTGTCGCTAAAGATACAAAAATTAGAACAATTTGAAACCAAATAGTCATGGAGTCTAGCCTCGCTTTCTAAAGTTTTGAATGAGAAGGATTGACACAAACATATGTGTCATATATTTAATAGAACGAGAAAGAGTCAAGTAACTTTCTCCCGCTTGTCTATCTTCCATTCTAACTTGTGCTTCCGCAACTTTTACGCCATTACGGATGAGATAAGACACAGTATCTGGCTCTGGACCATAGTTAATATTGAGTGCAAACTCTTTAATTAAATCTTCTGAGAACATTCTCATTCCTGAAGTTGGGTCCTTAATTGTCTTACCTGTGGTAAGTTTAATAGCTGAACTAATTAAGATATTACCTAACATTCGTAAAGAATTTGGTCGTTTCTCTGTAACAAATCGAGAACCAATAACTAAATCAAAGCCATCATTGATTTTTTCTTCCAAACCTTGAATATATTCTGGTAAGTGTTGACCATCTGCATCAAATTGCACCGCCTTTTTATAACCATGCTCATATGCATATCTTAAGCCTGTTTGAAAAGCGCCAGCAAGACCGAGATTCACTGGCAAATCAACAATATTGTAATGATTCTCATGGCAAATTTGCGAAGTCTTATCACGAGAACCATCATTGATAATGACGTAGTCATATTGAGGATAATTTTGAATGATGTTGTTAACAACATTTTCAATCGAGCCTTCTTCGTTATAGGCTGGAATAATAATGAGTAAATCTGACATTTTTATACGTAGTTTCTCCTGAAAACTCTATTAAAAAGGTCAGTCAAATATATTCAAATCTATTTAACTGACCTTGATTTTTATTTCACTTCTTGTTTGTAAAACTCTTTCAAAGCATCTTGCCATGTTGGGATGACAAACCCTGTAGCCTTAGCCTTAGCCAAACTCATTGTTGAGTTAAGTGGACGTTTAGCTTTAGCTGGGAATTGGCTTGAATCAACAGGTTTCACTTCAACATCAGTATCTTTGAGGATTTCAACCGCAAAGTCATACCAAGTTGTATCTTCTGCTGCATCATTTGACAAGTGATAGTAACCATATTCCTTACGGTTTTCAGCCAAATAAGTCATAAATTCTGCCAAAGTACGTGTCCAAGTTGGACGACCATGTTGGTCATTAACAACTGTGAGTGTCTTGTGAGTCTTAGCAAGATTTTGCATAGTGAAGACAAAGTTCTTACCATAGTTACCGAACACCCAAGCTGTACGGATAATGTAGTAGCTTGAAACATGTTTTTCAACTAACTCTTCACCCATACGTTTTGTACGGCCGTACTCTGTCTGTGGGTCTGGTTTGTCATCAACTTCCCACTCTTGACCAACTGGTTTTTCACCATCAAAAACGTAGTCCGTTGAAATATAAACCAGCGTTGCACCATGTTTTTCGGCAGCTTTAGCGACATTTGCAGTACCTGTCACATTAATAGCATAGTCAAGCTCTTTGCCTTCATCTTCAGCAGCATCAACAGCTGTGTAGGCAGCACAGTGATAGACCAAAGTTGGTTTTACTTCTGCAAACACTTCATCTACTTTTTCAGCATCTGTGATGTCCATTTCTGCCACATCTACTGCTACATACTCTTCGTTACGCTCGTCAAGAAGGTGACGAAGCTCGGTTCCGAGTTGGCCATTTGCACCTGTTACTAGAATCATATTTTTCTCCTTGTAATTTTCATTAATAGCACTTTAATTTTATCAAAAAAAGCAGAAAAAATCTGCTTTCATTTATAATTCTATACAACAAATTTATTTGTATAAATAGTTGGTTTCCTTCACCCTTTTTCTTTAATAACATACACTGGCCGTTTCTTGGTTTCTAGGAAAATCTTTGAAATGTAGTTCCCGATGATTCCCAAGGCTAAGAGTTGGATTCCTCCGATAAAGAGGATGATTGAGACGAGGCTTGCCCAGCCTGCAACACTCCCACCTATAGTTAGTTTTCGGATAACGACAAAGACAATTCCAACCAAAGAGATTAAGAATGAGAAGGTTCCTGCCCATGTGGCAAGCTTCAACGGTACTTCTGAGAAGTTGATAAAGCCATCAAGTGAATAGCTCAATAGGCTCCAGAAAGACCATGAGGTTTCTCCTGCCACACGTTCACGATTTTCATAAGAGACGTAGGCCACATCAAAGCCGACCCAAGAAAAGAGCCCTTTTGAAAAGCGATTCACTTCCTTGAGCTCAAGGATGGCGTCAACAACCTGACGCGTCATCAAACGGAAATCACGTGCCCCGTCTACCATTTCTGTGTCAGAAACTTTATTAATCAACCAATAGAAGGCCTTAGCAAAGAGTGAACGAATAGGTGGTTCACCTTTGCGGTCTGCACGTCGTGTCCCGACAACGTCGTAACCTTCTTGGATTTTGGCATACATCTCGATAAGAAGTTCAGGTGGATCCTGAAGATCGGCGTCCATAACTGTGACGTAGTCGCCTTCAGCTGCTTCAAGTCCTGCAAGTAAGCCTGCTTCTTTCCCGAAATTACGAGAGAAAGAGAGATAGTGAACATTTTCAAATTGTTTTGAAACCTGTCTCAAAACCTCTAAGGTGCGATCTTTTGAACCGTCATTGACAAAATAATAGTTGAAAGTCAACTGATTGGCCATTTGTCGTTCAACTGCCTGACAAGCCTCTAAAAAAGGATGAATAGTCTCTTCCTCGTTATAACAAGGAACAACGATAGCCAGTGTTTTCATAAGATTTCTCCTAACGAATACCTAGGGCGATACGAGCATAACGACTCATCTTTTCGATAGTCCATGCTGGTGTCCAGACCAATTTAACCTCTGTCTTAGTGACTTCTGGTACTTCTTTCATAGCGTCATAAATTTGGTCTGTCAAAAGGTCTGCCAGTGGACATCCCATAGTCGTCAAGGTCATATCGATTTCAGTATAGCCATCTTGCTGGAAACGGATATCGTAAATAAGGCCAAGGTTGACAATATCAATCCCCAACTCCGGGTCAATGACCATTTCTAAGGCTTCCAAGATACGGTCTTTGATTTTTTCAATTTCTGCTTCAGTGTATTTTACTTCAGACATAGCTTTTCCTCCAAAATCAGGGCCTAATAATCAGGCCCCTTCCATTTACTATCTTAGTCTTCAATAAAGTCTTTAAGTTGTTTACTACGGCTTGGGTGGCGCAATTTACGAAGGGCTTTAGCTTCAATCTGACGAATACGTTCGCGAGTGACGTTGAAGACTTTACCAACATCTTCCAAAGTACGCATCTTCCCATCATCAAGACCGAAACGAAGACGAAGAACATTCTCTTCACGGTCTGTAAGGGTATCAAGCACTTCATCCAATTGCTCACGAAGAACTACACGAGTTGTGTAATCTACTGGATTTTCAATAACTTCATCCTCGATAAAGTCACCCAAATGGCTATCATCTTCTTCACCGATAGGTGTTTCAAGAGAAACCGGCTCTTGAGCAATCTTAAGGATTTCACGAACCTTATCTGGAGTCATATCCATACGTTCAGCGATTTGCTCAGGTGTTGGGTCTTGTCCCAACTCTTGCAAGAGGTTACGTTGCTCACGCACCAATTTATTAATAGTTTCAACCATGTGAACTGGGATACGGATGGTACGTGCTTGGTCTGCGATGGCACGTGTGATTGCTTGACGGATCCACCATGTCGCATAAGTTGAGAATTTGAAACCTTTAGAATAATCAAATTTATCAACGGCTTTCATAAGCCCCATGTTACCTTCTTGAATCAAGTCCAAGAACTGCATACCACGTCCCACATAACGTTTTGCGATTGAGACTACCAAACGAAGGTTGGCTTCTGCCAAACGTTGTTTAGCTTCCAAGTCACCATTTTCAACAGCGATAGCCAATTCTTTTTCCTCTTCGTTACTCAAGAGAGGCACTACCCCAATCTCTTTGAGGTACATACGAACAGGGTCATTGACCTTGGCTGAATTTGAACCAAGAAGCTCCTCGTCTGTCAACTCTTCTGGTTTTGGGGCTTCAACAACATATTTAGATGAAGGATTCCCATCCTTATCAGTGATAGAGATACCACCGTCTGTCAAACGTTCCAAAAGGTCATCAATCCCATCAGCATCAAGAACAAATGGGATAACAAGTTTTTCTGTGACTTCATCATCAATTGCTGTACCAGCTTTTTTGTGGTTACGAATGAAATCAGCGACTTGAACGTTAAATGCTGTATTTTGTTTTTTCTTTGCCATGTGTTACTCCATATCTCGTTTTTGGGCGATGAGCATCTGCAGGGCTTCCACCGCTGCATCCACATCACCGTGGTTACTTGATTCTCTTATTTGTTTACTTTGCTTACGAAAGTCCTGTTCCCTCAATAAATGATTTCTACGCTCTTCGATAGCCTGAACTTCTTCAAGACTGGTTTCAGGTGGTAAAATCTCCTCTAAAACCTGATAATAGGCTGTTTGCACCTCTTGAGAAAGTAGAGACAAAGCTACGGTATCAATCTGACCATCCTGTTTCAGAATATGATAAAGCTCCTCTAACTCAGGTGTTTGGAAGAAAAACTCCTCTCTCATGCGATAGTCATTCAAAATCATAGGATGATTAAGCATACGATGGAAGAGTTGATTTTCCGCTCGACGAAGACCTGTAATCTTAGGTGTAGAAGGTAGTTTGACCGTCCCTCTGAATCCTGACGCTGAAGACTCATAAGCACTATTACTAGCAGCCGATAATTGAGCCGTCTGCTGATTCCTCATGGTCAACCGTTCGTTATTGACCGCTTGCTCGACTTGGAAAAAATCAAAGTCAGGCAAAAGGTCAGCCACCTTAGAAATGTAAGAATTTTGTGCCGTCACAGAAGGTGACTTGGCAATAATCTTAGCAATCTGCTCAACATAGGCAATCTCTGCTTGAAGATTGTCTACATTAGCAGGCTTGAGCTGTCCAATCCAAAATTCCACATCTGAAATGCGGGACTCGACCAAGAGTTTCCCCAAAGCCTCTTCGGATGTTTTCTGTAGATATTCATCAGGGTCCATATTGTCTGGAATTTTAACAATATCGACTTGAAAATCCGATAAAAGCTCAAGAGACTTGGCAATCGCATTTTGCCCAGCCTTATCACCATCATAGGTCAGAACAATTTTCTTGGTGAGTTTACGCAGACGATTGACATGTTCAGGGGTCAACGCCGTCCCCATAGAAGCCACAGCATTAACATGCCCAGCCCTATAGGCAGCAATGACATCCATGAATCCCTCCATCAGATAGACTTCATGAGTCTTCTGAATCACCGGTTTAGCCTGATCGAGGTGGTAGAGTTCATAAGACTTATTGAAAATGCGGGTAGTCCTTGTATTTTTGTACTTGGCTTGTCCTTTTTCAATATCGTCCTTAGTCCAAACACGCCCTGAAAAACCGATGGTCTTTCCAAACTCATTCTTAAGCGGAAACATGATTCGATTTTTAAAAGTATCGAAAAGACGATTACTTTCAGAAAGATTAAAAAGACCTGATTCTGTCAGCACCTCTTCGTCATATTTTTTTGATACAGACTGATAGAGATAATCTGGTTCGTCAGGGGCTAGACCAATCTGGAAGGTCTTAAGTAAATCGTCAGTCATACCACGCTCATAGAGGTAGGCACGCGCTGCTTCTCCTATCTTGGTCGTCATCAGGACTGCGTGATAAAACTTAAGCGCATCCTCATGAAGATCATAGAAGGCTTGATTAGGAGAATTCTGTTGCTGAGCCTGTCTTGGTGCGTCTATCCTAACTGCAATACCTAAGCGGTCTGCCAGAACCTTAACACTTTCTTGGAAAGAAATCTGACGGTATTCCTCTAAAAATTTAAAGACATCCCCAGACTTTCCGCAACCAAAACAATGGTAAAACTGTCTGTCCTCAATAACATTAAATGAGGGGGTTTTCTCCTTATGGAAGGGGCAGAGACCCAGGTAATTACGACCTGCGCGATTAAGACTGACAACTTCACCAATCACGTCGACGATGTTGGTGCTGCTCTTAATATCTTCTATTAAAGCTTTATCAATCACCATCTAATCGCCCCCTATCTTACCATAATTGCATTACCCCTAATTATAACACGATGAAAAATGAAAGTAAAATAAAATTGATTTTACATGAGCAAATCTCTTGTCAAGATTTACAAAATCAGATAAAATATTAAAAGTAAATAAAAGAAAGGATTCATTGTCAAAATGATTAAAGAACTTAAAGACTTTTTGTTCAAGGGTAACGTCCTTGATCTTGCTGTAGCCGTTGTTATGGGGGCTGCTTTCAACGCTATCATCACTTCACTTGTTGGTGATATCATCACACCACTTATCCTTAACCCAGTTGTTAAGGCCGCTAACGTTGAAAACCTCTCTAAATTGTCATGGAACGGTATCGCATACGGTAGCTTCTTGAGCGCAGTTATCAACTTCATCATCGTTGGTACTACTCTCTTCTTCGTTGTTAAAGCTGCTAGCAAAGCAACTGCTCTTAGCAAAAAAGAAGCTGAAGATGCTGCTGAAGCAGCAGGTCCATCACAAGAAGAATTGCTTACTGAAATCCGCGACCTTCTTGCAAACAAATAATCTTTATTTGTTCAACTAAAGACATATGAAACTTAAGACGTCTGAAATCTCAGACGTCTTATTTTTTGTATCTCATACCTACTAACCGACTTCTTTATTCGATGAAAAGAAAAAAACTTGAGAAGACTCAAGCTTTTTTCTGTTAATTTCATTCTTAATTAGAATTTTTTACGTTTGCGAGCTGCCTCTGATTTACGTTTACGTTTTACAGAAGGTTTTTCGTAATGTTCACGTTTACGAGCCTCTTGAAGAGTACCAGCTTTAGTCACAGAACGTTTGAAACGACGAAGAGCGTCGTCAAGTGATTCGTTTTTACGTACTACTGTTTTTGACATTGAATTCACCTCCTCAAGATAATGTAACATTTTACACGTTCTATTCAAGTATACAAGACTCGCCTTTTTCTGTCAAGAAATATATTTAAGTTTAGGAATTTTTGCTATTACAGTTGACTTCTAAGTCTACTAAAACTATCCAAGTTTTTTCCTATACAAAAACTAGAGGAGGCATCTCCCCTAGCTACTGATTTATTCAACTGCTGTGTATTTAGAAGCATCCTTGATGTACTCGTCGTAAGTACCATCTGCTTTCAATTTCTTGACGACTTTGTTGACTACTTCTTTCAATCTTTCGTTGCCTTTAGCCATAGCGACTGCTTTTGCATCGCCATCATCAACTTTGAGGGCAACGCTTGCCAAAGCCAAATCTGAATTTTGTGCCACGTAACCTTCTGCTACTGGTTTTTCAAGGTCAACAGCATCAACTTGGCCAGATTTCACCTCGTTAATCGCCTCACCCATTGCTGTAAGTGATACGACTGTTGAATCTTTCAATTGTTTCTTAGCAAGGCCTTCTTCAATGGTACCTTTTTGAACTGCTACTTTCTTACCTTTGAAAGCATCAAGACTTGAGTAAGTAGACTCTTGATCTTTGCGAACGATGATAGCATTTTGTGTTTCGTAGTAAGGATATGAGAAATCAAAGGTTTTCTTACGTTCGTCTGTTACTGAGATACCTGAAATAGCAAGATCAGCCTTACCTGATTGAAGGCTAGAAAGGACATTGTCAAAGCTCATTGTTGTAACTTCAAGCTTAACACCGAGTTCATCAGCGATAGCTTGTGCCAACTTGATATCTGAACCAACTACTTGGTCTTTACCATCTACCAAAGTTTTGAACTCAAATGGAGCATAGTCTGGGCTGACAGCCACGACAAGTTTTTTATTTTCTTTAATGGATAAGTAAGCATCCTTTTTTGACCCACAAGCTACTAAAGTCACAGTAGCAAGGAGAGCCATAGCCCCAAGGAAAAGTTTTTTCATTTTCATAAGAAACTCCTGTATAAATATAATTTTTCGCTTGTTATTTTACTTAAAATTAGTAGCATTGTCAACATTTATTAAGAAATTGCGACAGTTTTTCCAAGCCCTTTTGAAGGACCTCCTTATCGCAACAATAACCAATGCGGACATGCGACTCCTTGTCAAAACGGTTACCTGGAACCACAAGCACACCGTACTCCTGAAGAAGCTCTAAGGCGAACTCTTCAATGGGACGGTCAACATCTAATTTGACGAAGGAAGTTGACACACTGGCAGGACGAATCCAGCTAGCCTTAGGCTCTTTGGCAATCCACACGTCCATAAGAGCTAGATTTTCCTCTACAATCTGACGATTACGTTCCAAGATGGCTTCTTTATTTTCTAAAACAAGGGTAGCCACCATATCGTCGAAGACACCTGCACAAATCATTGTGTAATCGCGGTAGTCCCGCAGAATGTCTGCCACCTCAGTATTAGAAGCTACCCAACCAACTCGAATACCAGGAATCGAATAGGTCTTTGACAGACTATTGACGGCAATGCCCCTTTCATACAAATCCACAATAGAAGGCGTAGGCTGGTCAAAACTGAGATAGACCTCATCTGAGAAGATATAGGCGTCTACTTCTTTAGCGATAGCCACCAGCTCCTCGAGGTAAGCAGCGTCCATAAGGGCACCGGTAGGATTGTTGGCGTTGTTAATACAGATCATCTTGGTATTAGGGCGAATCAGACGACGGAGTTGGTCCAAATCAGGCAACCAGCCCTTGTCCTCTTCAACCTCCCAGAGATCCACGTCTGCCCCTAGCGACTTAGGAATGTCATAGAGCTGTTGATAGGTCGGATACATGGAAATGACATGGTCGTCAGGCTCAATAAGAGCGTAAAGAGCTAGCATCGTCGCTCCTGTAGCCCCATTGGTTTGGAGGATATTATCAACCGGCATGTTCTTGTATAAGCTAGCCACTTGAGTTTTGAACTCTGGTGACCCCTCAATCCAGCCGTAATCCATCTTTTTCTTTAGAAGTTGGGCAAAAAAGGCATCCTTATCAAGGCCTGACAGGTCAAATAATTCTTCCATTGTGAGGGCCTTAATTGAAACTCCTGCGATATCATATATGGCAGATTTTTCATGGACATTAAGCCATTCTTCAACACCAAAACGTGGTAGCTTCATAGTTTCTCCTTGCTTTTCTTAAGCACTCTATACGATGTCATTTGTCTATTTGAACAGACTTACCTACTTTGATAATAACTGTTTTTAGCAGAGAATTCAATAAAAAATGGGGTATTCCCCATTTAGATTTAAGAATTTTTGGAGACTCCCCTTAAGTGAATAAAGCGAGGACCAAACAAGACTTTTCGTTGTTGATGAAAGCACCTGAAATCTGCTCGTTTCAGGTGCTCAGGAGTTTTCCAAAAGAAAGTTTTTAAATTTACTTACTTTGTTTGTAGGTTGATGCTTCTTTCAACCATTGGTCAAATTTTCCAGAGTCCTTAGTCTCTTTGATGACGGCATTAATTTCTTTAAGCAAGTCATCTGAACCCTTACGTGTTGCGACGGCATAAGCATCTGTGCCATCTGACTTGAGATTAAAGTTGGCAAGGGTTAAATCATCATTTTGAGCGATATAACCTTCTGCAATGGCCTTCTCAAGTACAACTGCTTGAAGCTGACCTGATTTAAGTTCGTTAATCATTTCACCATTTGAAGCTAGTGATACGACACTTGCCTTAGGGATTTGTTTCTTAGCAACGGTTTCTTGAACAGACCCTTTTTGCGTACCGACCGTTTGTTTTGCGAGACTATCAGTGCTTGTGTAGTCATTTACCTTGTCTTTTTTGACAATCACTACATTTTCTGACGTATAGTAGCTGTCTGAAAAATCATAAACCTTCTTACGTTCGTCTGTCACCGAAATCCCTGCAATGGCGATATCGGCTTTACCACTTTGTACGTTAGCAAGAACATTATCAAAAGACATCACTGAAAATTCAACCTTTACACCGAGTTTTTCACCGATAGCTTTGGCCAACTCGATATCTGCTCCAACTAGCGTATCTTTGCCGTTAACCAACGATTTGAACTCAAAAGGCGCAAATTCAGATTCTGTTGCCACGACAATTTTCTTCTTTTCCTTAATCGTTTTGGGACTTACTCCCTGACTTCCGCTACAAGCAACTAGAAAGCAGGTAGCGACTAGAGCTGTAAGGATAAACCAAAATTTCTTCATATAATAACCCCTTATTTAGTAGAACTCTTAAGAGAGAGAGCATAGGCATCTTGAACATAGCTGTCAATCTTACCTTCTTTTTTGAGTTTAGCGATAACCTTATTAACCTTTGCTTTTAGCTTATTGCTTCCTTTAGGCATTGCGACGGCATAGGCATCTTTTGAATCTGACTTGAGCGTAATGTCTGACACAGCTAGATCACTGTTTTGATCTACATAACCTTGTGCAATGGCTTTTTCAAGAACTACTCCTTCAACTTGACCAGATTTCAATTCATTGATAGCTTCACCAGGTTGTGCCAAGGATACCACATTAGCATCTGACAAGTTTGCTTTGGCAATATTTTCTTGAATAGAACCTTTTTGAACGGCCACAGATTTTTTAGCAAAATCACCAGTCTGTTTGTAAGTTTCTGTTGCATCTTTTTTGACAACAAGGACCGTTTCAGACTCATAGTAGGTATCTGAGAAATCAAAGATTTTCTGACGTTCTTTAGTGGCTGAGATTCCGGAAATGGCGATGTCTGCTTTACCAGACTGAACATTGGCTAAGACATTATCAAAAGACATTTCAGAAAATTTGACTTTTACACCAAGCTCATCTGCAATAGCCTTAGCAATTTCGACATCTGCCCCAACAATCGTATCCTTACCATTTTGGATCGTCTTGAATTCAAAAGGAGCGAAGTGTGGATTAAGAGCAACTGTCAAAGTTCCTTTATCTTGTACCTTTTCCAAAGTGTCCTTCGACGAAGAACAAGCTGCTAAAGTCGTCAAAGCAAAGATCCCTGCAAATCCCAACAAAAGTTTTTTCCATGTTTTCATAATCAATCTCTTTTCTATATTTATTAACTTATGTAAGTATAATAATGTATTATTATGCATTTGTCAATGAAAAAATGAACTTTTATTGATTATAATTTTCATTTTTATTAATTTTATCGTCATTGCAAAATCTAAAAATTACTTATTTAAAGCTCTTCTTTCTGATTTTAACGACAAAAAAACTATTCATTCATTTGAATAAATAGTTCATATTCTTACCAAAATTCTCGGATAAAGTCATTTTCAAGACGCTCACGATAGAAAAGTTCAGAGAGTTGGTCCTCTTCAAACACGCGCAAGAGGTTGAGCATGTCATAGGCCAGCTCCATCTTAGGAACATCCTCCCTGGCAACCCAACGGACTTCTCCCTCTTCTGTCGAGTGAATGTCACCTTCAAAGTCTGAAGTTCTATAGAGGAAAACAAGATAACGCTCATCATCTGTCGTGTACCAATGCTTCATACCAACCAATTTAGGATTTTTAATGGTCAATCCAGTTTCTTCCTTGACCTCACGAATAACTGACTCCACTAGCCCCTCGTGTGCTTCAATATGACCACCAGGTAGGGCAGCACCCGACCAAGAATAACGCTTGGAATCGCGAATCTGCATGACAATATTTCCATGGTCATCTTCGATGAGACACATGTTGGTTAGGATAGTAGCTTGAGAACGTGACATAGATAGTCCTTTCTAGTAAGTAATCAAATAAAATCTTAACAATTAGTTTTTAATCGACTCTCGATGTCGCAAATGCAGATAAATAGAAGCATAGAAAGCCATAAACAATATATAACCAAACATTGGTATCCAAACAAATTCTCTTTCTATAGTCCACATTGGCTCAAAAATAACTTGCGTATAACTCTCCCTCTCTTTCAATTTTTATACCTTCTATAGCATGAATTAGAAACACATAGAGGTTCAAATTTAAACCAATAAAAGCCGCAATTTTTCTCTGATGCTTATGGACAAGAAGCAGGATGGGCCAGAGAAGAAAGTTATATTCAAACGGAAACAGTACACCACTTCGATATAAGGAGGGGAAATAAACATAAATCAGAAAAGAAATAACTAAACCTGGTATAAAAAGACAGATTGTCTTAAACCAACTTGAATTCAATGTTACCTCCTTTTTTGCAAGCTCATCTTGCTAAAGCATTAACCTAACGTCCAGTGTTTCTAATCCATACTCTTCAGTTCTAGCACCATATCACGGATTTGAGCCGCTAATTCAAAGTCAAGTAGTTCTGCTGCTTCGTGCATTTGTTTTTGAAGTTTCTTGATGGCTTCTTGGCGTTCTTTCTTGTTCATGGCACTGTAGTCCACAGTATCCTCTGCTACCTCTGCTTCATTAGCCTTGGTAATCGAAATAAGGTCACGAATTTCTTTCTTAATCGTTTGTGGAACAATACCATGCTCCTTATTATAGGCCATCTGGATTTCACGGCGACGAGCTGTTTCATCCATGGCTTTTTGCATAGACTCCGTAATCTTATCTGCATACATAATAACGTGACCTTCGCTATTTCGGGCAGCACGTCCGATCGTTTGGATAAGTCCACGTTCGTTACGAAGGAAGCCTTCCTTATCCGCATCCAAAATAGCAACCAGACTAACCTCAGGAACGTCAATCCCTTCACGAAGAAGGTTAATACCGATAAGAACATCAAAGACACCTAGACGCAAGTCACGGATAATCTCCGTACGTTCCAAAGTCTTAATGTCAGAGTGCATGTATTTAACCTTGACACCCATTTCCTTGAGATAGTCAGTCAAGTCTTCAGCCATCTTCTTAGTCAAAGTGGTTACAAAGACACGCTCGCCTTTTTCAGTTCGGGCATTGATCTCACCAAGGAGGTCATCCATTTGTCCCATAGTTGGACGCACTTCGACTTCTGGATCAAGAAGCCCTGTCGGACGGATGATTTGCTCAACGACAGTCTCAGTTTGCTCCATCTCATAGTCCCCTGGAGTGGCAGACACATAGACAATCTGATGAACATGACTCTCAAATTCTTCACGTCGAAGTGGACGGTTATCAAGCGCTGATGGCAAACGGAAACCGTAATCAACCAACATCTTCTTACGGGCCTGGTCCCCGTTATACATTCCCTTAATCTGACCCATGGTCATGTGACTTTCATCAATCATGATAAGGAAATCTTCTGGGAAGAAATCAAGCAAGGTGAAGGGGGGCTCGCCTTCTTTACGTCCATCCATGTGTCGTGAGTAGTTTTCAACACCATTGGTGTAGCCCATTTCACGAAGCATTTCAACATCGTATTCAGTCCTCTGGCGGATACGTTGAGCCTCGATGAGCTTACCCTCAGCTTCAAATTGCTTAACCTGGGCTTCCATCTCTTCCATAATATTCTTGATGGCTTCTTCCATATGCTCTTCATTGGTCATAAAGTGAGTCGCCGGGAAAAGAACAAGGTGCTCAACCTCGCCGAGATTGCGTCCTGTCAAACTTTCAATCTCACAGATACGGTCAATCTCATCACCGAAAAATTCCACACGAAAGGCGTGTTCATCGCGGCTAGCAGGGAAAATCTCGACTACATCACCGCGTACACGGAATTTCCCACGTTGGAAATCAATGTCATTTCGCTCAAACTGGATATCAACTAGGTCATTGAGCAACTTGTCTCGAGAAATCTCTTGCCCTGGACGAAGACTAACCGCTGAATCGGCATATTCTTTTGGCGAACCCAAACCGTAAATACAAGAAACGGAAGCCACAACGATAACATCATTACGCTCAAGGAGGGCCGATGTCGCTGAGTGACGGAGCTTATCAATTTCATCATTTACAGAGCTATCTTTTTCGATATAGGTATCCGATGACGGTACATAGGCCTCTGGCTGATAGAAATCATAGTAGGAAACGAAGTATTCTACAGCATTGTCTGGGAAGAACTCCTTGAACTCACCATAAAGCTGACCTGCCAAAGTTTTATTGTGGGCGATAACCAAGGTTGGTTTATTGACGCGCTGGATGACCTGACTCATGGTATAGGTCTTACCTGTCCCAGTCGCTCCCTTTAAGATTTGAGCCTTCTCACCACCTTCAATATTGTCCACCAAGGCTTCGATGGCCTGAGGTTGGTCCCCAGAAGGTTCATATTTAGAAACCAAATGGAATTGGTTGTCTTCTTTTCTATCTATCATTCTTTTTCCTTTCATTTATGTAATCATTCATCTCTTGGTCGGAGAAAAATTCTCCTTCTGCGATAGAAATGTGAATCATTTTTGTCTCAGCAACGTATTTTCTCTTTTTTCGTGTCTGAAAACCAAGTTTTTTATCATATTTCAAGGCCGTTTTACTATCATTGAAAAAAATGTATAAAACTCTATATCTCTGCCTTTCCCAAGACCTTATATTTCCGAAATCATCGATACATTTTAGAATATAGTATATAGTCGACGAGTGTTTGGCATCATCCATTGGCGTTGACCAATCCTTCATAACCAAGTCAATCTCAGACAGCGGAATCTCAAAGGTTACTCGTCCACATAACCTTCCATAATAAATAAAGGTATCATTGTTAATTTCCAAAATTTTTTTATGACCTTTAAGTCTCACAATACCGTCAACTAAATTAGTCAGAGCATGAAGAAATATTAGTAAAATGAAGAAGGCAACACAGTTATCTACAAAGTTCCCAAAACGATAATCATCTATAAGAAACCAGCAGAATAGACCGGTGGAAGCGACAAGAAATATAAGTCCATAGACAATTTGTACACAAATCATACCTCGCTCAAGTCTAACTCTCATCTCTTCCTCTTTTAAAGCGTTTCTTCTATTTTAACACAGAAGTAAAAAGACCGAGTCTTTGAACTCAGCCTTAAAAGTTTTCTTTTTTCAATTGTAGACGAAGGATGATAATCCCTACTAGGAGAACGAGACAGGTAACAAGATTTCCTTCTAGACCAAAAGCTCCTCCTGACAACCAATCAGGCACGCCTGACCTGGCCTGAAAGTGCAATAAGCTGGCGCCTGCATTCTGTCCACTAACTGCCACGCCAACTAGATTCCCTTGCGCAAAGTTCCAAGCACCGTGAAGGGCAGCGACACCCCAGATATTATCTGTCTTGAGCATGTAAAGAGCCAAAAGAACTCCTACTAGAACAATACTGATTAGAGACAAGGCGGTAACACCTTGATTTCCTAGGTGTAATATTGAAAAGAAAGAACTTGAAATAGCAATTCCCCAGGAAAGGTTCAATTTATTAGTCACCGTCTGAAGTAACCAACCACGTGTCACCAGTTCCTCGGTTCCACCTTGAATAAACCAGAAAGGTATTAGGGATAGTATGTATAAGAGGGTTCTCTGAGAAAAGTCTACTTTAACAAATTCTAACCCTCCAAGTAAATAAGTCCCAAGGAAACTCGCTAACAAGAGCAAAGTTCCAAGTCCCCAACCCTTAAGCAAGTTCAACCAGATATGACCCTTGAAAAATCCTAGTGTACGAATGGAACGTTTTTCAACAACTTTGACCCAGAAAAAGATAACTAAGGCAGTAAAGGCAAATGTTCCCAACTGAAAATACATGTTTGAAAACATCTTATAGGAAATCGTATTTATATCCTGGAACTGAATGTTACCATTTAATACTAAGAAAGAAAGAACAATAGCCATTGGAATTCCCACAACAATCCCTGATAGAAATCCACCTACAAGGACATAACCAAAGGCAATAAAACAGGACAGCATAATCATCAGCCAACTTGGAACTTTATCATATCGGCTAGTATATTTCTCAAGCATACGTTTCTTCATTTTTTAGCTCCTGTAACAAATCTTACATGTATTCGATTACAGTGTAACTAATTGACACAAGCTTGTCAACTTCTTCTCAGATAGCTCTCATAGCTAACGAATCTTGTTACATTTCCTAACATCAAACTCCAAGAAGTTTGATAACAAGACCTTTTTTTGATAGAATAGGAAGGTATTTTATAAAGGAGACTTTTTATAATGAAGAAAAAACTTCTGACACTCTTCTTGAGTGCCATGTCAGTTTTCTTTGTTTTCGGAGCTAAGGTATCTGCTGAAACAATTTCAGTCGTTTCAGACACAGCCTATGCCCCATTTGAATTCAAAGATTCTGATCAGACCTACAAAGGTATCGACGTTGATATCATCAACGAAGTTGCCAAACGTAAAAATTGGGATGTTAACCAAACCTTCCCTGGTTTCGATGCAGCTGTTAACGCTGTTCAATCAGGCCAAGCAGACGCCCTAATGGCCGGTACTACTGTTACCGACGCACGTAAGAAGGTCTTCACTTTCTCAGACACTTATTACGACACTTCAATTGTTATCTACACACGTAGTAGCGACAAAGTCAGCGACTACAAACAATTGAAGGGTAAAACAGTCGGTGTTAAAAACGGTACCGCTGCTCAAACTTGGCTTGATAAAAATGCTAGCAAATATGGTTTTACAGTTAAAACTTTTGACACTAGCGACTTGATGAACAACAGCTTGGATTCTGGTTCTGTTGACGCAGCTATGGACGACACACCAGTTGTTAAATACGCTATTGGTCAAGGAAAAGACTACGCTATCAACATTAAGCCTGAATCTATCGGTAGCTTCGCTTTCGCTGTTAAAAAAGGCGGAAAACACGAAAATCTTATCAAAGACTTCAACGAAGCTCTTAAGGAAATGAAGAAAGACGGCACCTACGATAAAATCATGAATAAATGGTTGGGTGACTCAGAAAAATCTTCTTCCTCAAAACCTTCAGCAGATCTTAAATTGACTGGTGATGCTAACGCAAAAGCCACTCCTGCTAAGGAAACCTACACTATCTCAATGGACTCATCTTTTGCTCCATTTGAATACCAAAATGGTTCAGGTAAATATGTAGGTATCGATGTTGATATCATCAATGCTATTGCTAAAAACCAAGGCTTCAATGTCAAATTGACAAACCCTGGTTTCGATGCATCACTTAATGCTGTACAATCTAGCCAAGCTGATGCCGTATTGGCTGGTATGACCATCACTGATGCTCGTAAACAAATCTTTGACTTCTCAGATCCTTACTACACATCAAATATTCGTTTGGCTGTAGCCAAAGGAAGTAAGGTTAAATCTTACAAGGATCTTAAAGGTAAGACTGTAGGAGCTAAGAACGGTACGTCATCATACTCATGGTTGGAAGACCACGCTGGTGAGTATGGCTTTACTGTTCGTGCTTACGATGAAGCTTCTACTATGTATGACAGCTTGAACTCTGGTTCAATCGATGCTCTTATGGATGATGAAGCCGTTCTTCTATACGCTATCCAACAAGGACGTAACTTTACAACACCAATTGAAGGTATTGCTACTGGTGAAGTCGGATTTGCTGTTAAAAAAGGCACTAACCCTGAGTTAATTGAGATGTTCAACAATGGTTTGGCTGCTATCGTTAAAGATGGTACTTACGATAAGATTATCAATAAATACCTCGATAACAACAAATCAAAAGAAGGAAGCTCAAAAAAAGCTACCGATGAAACAACCATCGTAGGCTTGATTAAAAACAACTACAAACAACTTCTCCAAGGTCTTGGAATTACCCTTGGATTGACCCTTCTTTCATTTGCTATTGCCATGATTATCGGTGTTATCTTCGGTATGATGGCAGTTGCACCAAACAAGACACTCCGAGTGATTTCGCAAGTCTTTGTTGACGTGGTTCGTGGTATCCCATTGATGATCGTTGCAGCCTTCATCTACTGGGGTATTCCTAACTTGATTGAAAATATCACTGGTCACCAGTCACCAATCAATGACTTTGTGGCAGCGACAATTGCCCTCTCACTTAACGGTGGTGCTTACATTGCCGAAATTGTACGTGGTGGTATCGAAGCTGTTCCTATTGGTCAGATGGAAGCTAGCCGAAGCTTGGGTGTCCCTTACAATACAACAATGCGTAAGGTTATCTTGCCACAAGCGGTTCGCTTGATGTTGCCAAACTTTATCAACCAATTTGTTATCTCATTGAAAGATACGACTATCGTATCAGCTATCGGTTTGGTTGAACTCTTCCAAACTGGTAAAATCATCATTGCTCGTAACTACCAATCATTCCGTATGTATGCGATCTTGGCCATCCTTTACTTGGTCATCATCACATGCTTGACGAAATTGGCTAAACGACTAGAAAAGAGACTTAAATAATGGCTGAATTGAAAATCGATGTGCAGGACTTGCACAAATCATACGGCGACAATGAAGTCCTTAAAGGCATTGACGCCAAATTCTACGAAGGTGACGTTGTGTGTATCATCGGTCCTTCAGGTTCAGGTAAATCAACCTTCCTTCGTACGCTTAACCTACTTGAAACAGTGACATCTGGTAAAGTAGTCGTTGATGGCTATGAATTATCAGATTCTAAGACAAATCTTGACAAAGCCCGTGAAAATATCGGGATGGTCTTCCAACATTTCAACCTCTTCCCACACATGACAGTCCTTGAAAACGTGACATTTGCACCTGTTGAACTCGGACGTATGAATAAGGAAGAAGCTGATAAATTAGCTATGGATCTTCTTGATCGTGTGGGACTTGCTGACAAGGCAGATGCAATGCCAGATAGCCTATCAGGTGGACAAAAACAACGTGTGGCAATTGCCCGTGGTTTGGCAATGAATCCTGATATCATGCTCTTTGACGAACCGACTTCTGCCCTTGACCCTGAGATGGTCGGAGACGTTCTTAACGTTATGAAAGAATTGGCAGAGCAAGGTATGACCATGATTATCGTTACTCACGAAATGGGATTTGCTCGTCAAGTTGCCAACCGAGTAATCTTTACTGCGGACGGTGAGTTCCTCGAAGATGGTACTCCAGATCAAATCTTTGATAACCCACAACACCCACGTTTGAAAGAATTCTTGGACAAGGTTCTAAACGCCTAATTATCAAAACAGTTACTCTTGCTAGAGTAGCTGTTTTTGATTACCATTTTGGATAAGAAAAACAGAGCAAGTGCTAGACTTGCTCTGTTTCTTCATTTAGTTCAGGGTGTTTTGCTGCTTCTTCCCTTGCCAAGCGTTCACGCTCAAGACGGAGTTTTCGGTTAGGATTTAAGCGCGTAAAGAGTTCTTCAAGTTTCTTTGGATTCCAAACATCGGCCGCAGAAACAAAATTTCCATCTTTATCCCTGAAGGATATCGGTTTATCTCCCATTGTAAACCTCTTATTTCAATAATTTATTGTATTCAGCAGATATTTATATCACACTTAGCCACGCCACACAAGTCGGTCGAGTATACCGACTTTACGTAGTTAGTGAGGTTGATAGGCAGTCCGCCATAGCGGCTGCCGTAGACTATCTTGTGCTTCAGCACTTAGAGAGTCTTTCAACGTCAATCCACAAACTCAAACTCGAAGTTGCCGATACGAACGATGTCGCCATCCTTAGCACCACGTTCACGAAGCGCTTCATCAACTCCCATACCACGCAATTGACGTGCAAATTTCATGATAGATTCGTCACGTTCCATGTTGGTCATAACAAAGAGTTTTTCAAGTTTCTCACCAGAAAGTACCCATGAGGCATCGTCGTCACGGCTAATTTCAAATGGACGTTCATCCTCATTAAAGCCGTAGTAAACTTCTTCTTGTTCCATATCGTCTTCGCTATAAAGCAAGAATTCATCAGTCTCATCAAGTAACTCTGCAGTAGCTTCCAAGAGATTTTCCAAACCTTGGTGAGCCAAACTTGAAATTGGGAAAATTTGTGGCAACTCATCAAATTCATCGTAGTTAGCAGCCAATTTTTCCTTAAACTCTTTCAAGTTTTCCTCAGCCCCGGGCATGTCCATCTTATTAGCCACAATAATTTGTGGACGTTCCATCAAGCGAAGATTGTAAGTTTCCAACTCTTTGTTAATTTGAAGATAATCCTCGTAAGGATCACGCCCTTCACTCGCTGACATATCAATCACATGAAGGATAACACGTGTACGCTCAATGTGGCGAAGGAACTGTGTTCCCAAACCAACACCCTGGCTAGCGCCCTCAATCAATCCTGGAAGGTCAGCCATGGCAAAGCTCTCACCTGACTTCGTACGAACCATCCCCAAGTTAGGAACAATTGTCGTAAAGTGATAGGCACCAATCTTTGGTTTTGCTGCTGTTACCACACTGAGGATCGTTGATTTACCAACGGATGGGAAACCAACCAAACCAACATCCGCCAAAATCTTCAATTCCAATTGAAGTTCACGTTCTTCACCTGGTTCACCATTTTCAGCGATTTCGGGAGCAGGGTTACGAGGTGTCGCAAAACGGATATTTCCTCGTCCACCACGTCCACCGTGAGCAACGACAAACTCTTGGCCATCCTCAACCATATCAGTAATAACCTTGCCTGTCTCAGCATCACGCACCGTTGTACCAGGCGGGATACTAACGATGAGGTCTTCAGCACCTCGTCCGTGCATTCCCTTGGTCATCCCTTTTTCGCCATTCTTAGCCTTGAATTTACGATTATAACGGAAATCCATAAGGGTACGCAAACCTTCGTCAACTTTGAAAATGACTGAGCCACCCTTACCACCGTCACCGCCCCAAGGACCGCCATTGGGTACATATTTCTCACGACGGAAGGCAACCATTCCGTCTCCACCACGACCAGCTTTGACACTAATCTTGGCTGTATCTAAAAACATACTCATCTATATTTCTCTCTTTCTGATTTGTATGCCATGTACAAATTCAATCACAAACGAAAGAATTTCCGACATACACAAAAAAACGCTTGATAGCGTCTTAAAGGACAGCTGCGACTGCTTGGAAAATCAATGCCCCAACTGTTACTAATAGCATAATCAAAACGACCAATACTGTTAGACGTTCAAAAAATGATTTCTTACGTGGTCCGTTATCTCCAAATGCCACTTGAATTTACCTCGTTTTTTCTTCTAATATTTCACAATAATAGTAACAAAAATCTGCCTATTTCGCAACTCTTAGACTAGCTTAAGCCAAAGGAATTCCAAAAACCGTTAAAGCTTCCAACTCCTCCTCGGTCAAACGTCGCCAAGCACCTAGATCTAAATCATCTGGCAGGCTTAGGGGCCCCATACTGAGACGTTGTAAATCTGTCACTTCCTTGCCACATGCAGCTACCATACGCTTAACCTGATGGAATTTCCCCTCAGCAATGGTAATCTGAACCAAGCTAGTCCCAGCAGCCCTATCTACTGATACAATCTCTAGTTTAGCTGGTTGGCAAGTGTGATCTTTGAGTTCAATCCCTTTTTCAAATGCCAGAATATCCTCCTGATCCATGATACCATCCACCTTAGCCTGATAGATCTTGTCCACATGTTTCTTGGGCGACAGCATGGCGTGAGCTAAGTCACCATTATTGGTCAAAAGCAGGAGGCCGTGAGTATCAATATCCAAACGTCCAACAGGAAAGACCTGCTTATGTCTAGCTGTATCATCCAGTAAATCAAGCACTGTCTTGTGACGAGCATCCTCCGTCGCTGAAATGACACCCTGAGGCTTATTTAAAAGATAGTAAACAAAGGTCTCGTGTGTTAATGCTTGACCTTGAAAAGCAATCTGGTCTTGATTCTCATCAATCTGAGTCTTAGGTGATGTCTCCACCTGACCATTTACGGTCACTTGCTTCTTTTTGAGAAAGGTCTTGACTTGACTGCGACTACCAACACCACAATCAACCAAAAACTTATCCAGACGCATCTATACTTCCTCCTTTATTGGAATCCAAACTTCCATTTCATAATCTTCAGCCTGACGATTCCCTGGTGGATAAACCTCTACAGTTGGCTGATTAATCATTTCAAAATGTTTCTTAGCATAATGAAAACTCTCCCAAACAGCTGCGGTTGCAGGCCCTCTAAGTGTAAAAACCGCATAAGTAGCTGGTGCAAGAGCAATCATTTCCATACTATCGTCCTCACCAGACAAGGCCGTTACATAAGTCTTGCGACTACCATCATTGATCCGAATACCATAGGTAGGAACAGCCAAATCATCTTGTTCTGCCAAAAAGGGTACCCAAAGGAAGTCTGTTGGCTTACCTAGTTCCTCACCTTCAAAAGCCATCCCTGAAAAACTCAAAAATCCCTTTCGAACAACCTTCACATCATAACGAACGGTTACTAAATCTAGCTTTTGAATCACTTTCTTCAGTTTTGTCAGTTCAACTGGAACCTCATCCGCTAGGACATAGGAAATCTTTTCTACAAATGCTTCTTTTTCAGCATTACCAGAACCTATAGGAACCAATACCCAATCTTCTGCTGTGACACCTTGATCTTCACAAAGGTAGGTAAAGTGCTTTCCTCCTTCGTTAAAAGACACATCAGCTAAACGAAAAAGGGGCTCAGGCAAATCGACAATCACCATCTCAAGCCCCTTTGCTTGAAACAAGAGCTCTTGATCCCTTAAACGCACCTTCATAGCCAAACTATCACTATCAATAGAAAAGCTGTTATCCAAGTCCATTACAGACTGAAAGAAGGCTTGGTGTAACCCTGAAAAAGTCCAGACGGCATGCCAACGACACATCATCTCATAATCATCAATGGTCACAAGAAAAGAGAGCTCCTGCTGGTCTGACGCATAAGAATAGGCTTGAACACTCAATTGGTCTGGTGTCAGGTAGTCATTAACAAAGACCGCAAAGTCATCCATGGTTTGAAAATCTGACATAAACGCTCCTTTTCTATTCCTCGACCGAGCCTGTCACATACATGGTAAATGTAGCCCTCGTAAGAATTTTCTCTTCCTGATTAGTAATGACAACTTCCACCACCTTAGTCGTCTTACCATTATGAACACACAGACCTTCAATCTTGAGTTGGTCAGACAAATGCCCTGCCTTGAGATAATTGATATTAGACTGAAGCGTCACCGCATAGTCACCTGTTGAAATGGCTACGAGCCCTGCGACCTGATCACAAAGCGTAAACAAATAGCCCCCGTGAGCATTACCAAAATAATTCAGGGACTTCTCGACTACCTTAGTTGTCACGATGACATGTCCCGTTTCAAATAGTTCTTCTTGAAAATTCTCAAACACTCGGATTTCATGTAGTTTGTCTTGCATAGCAAGCCCTCCTATTGTTGCTCATTCCACACCTAGTGAAATGACACGTCTTTATCTACTAGTATAACACGAAGTTCATAAAGGATAGTAAGCTTATTTGGCTAAGCTAATATCAACCTGAATATCTTCACGAAAAAGCTTCTTCACTCGGCAAAAATTATCCACAAAAGCCAAGAGTTCTTGCTCATTTTCCAAAATCAGATCCTCAGGTAAATGAATGGCAAGGGTGAAACGGTCTTCTTCATAGTTGGAATCAACCTGAATAGCAAGCTCCTCGATTTCCTGATATTTGGCAAAATAACTCTGTAGACACATGGTCACACAGGAAGCCAAGGCAATATTCACCAAGCTCATCGGTGTTTCCCCATCTTCCGTATAGCCAAAAAGTTCCACAGGTGCCCCATAACCCTCTGAAAGCGAATGGAAACGTTTGTCACCTTTAATTGTTGTTTGATACATCATGTCACCTCAATCTGTTTTTTATTATTATAACAAAGAGAGCCTTAAGGACCGAGCTGAACGCTTTGAAATATCTATCAAAAGAAGAAAAAGCGTAAGGGCTTTTAGCTCTTATTTTCCAATAGATTAACCTTGTACAACACTGATATTACCGAGGGATTACAGTTGGGTAAAAACAACTG
Organism: Streptococcus sp. HMSC078H03; assembly: GCF_001808655.1. NCBI lineage: Bacteria > Bacillati > Bacillota > Bacilli > Lactobacillales > Streptococcaceae > Streptococcus > Streptococcus sp. HMSC078H03. Next base: position 94,578 of record NZ_KV794116.1, on the reverse strand, counting down.
GAAGCGCTTTTAAAATTTCGTTTTTTCATTTAAAATGAATTTACTAAGAAAAAAGGGAGACTATTATGAAAACATTTTCTAAATTAACTTTAGCCTCTGTCTCAGTTCTTGCCTTGTTGACCTTAGCAGCATGTGGCAACTCTAAAGACAAAACTGACTCGTCATCTTCAGCACCATCATCAAGCAAGGTGACCAAAGAATCTTCTTCAACTGATTCAAGTGCTTCAGTAAAAGTCAACAAAGACGGATCAACTGAGGTCAGCGACGGAAACGGTAACTCAGCAAAAACAAACGGTAATAATACTGTCGAAGCCAACGATAGCGAAGGTAACAGCGCAACAGTTGGTCAAGATGGCTCAGTCGACGTTAATAGCCAAGACGGTACAAATGTCAAAGTCGGATCAGACGGAACTGTCTCAATTGGTAACTAAATAAGATAAAAAAGGCTAGCTCTTCTGCTAGTCTATTTTTTAGATTTAGATTGATGTAAACGCTTCCTGAAAGTGCTATAATAGGCGTGGAAATCCAAATTCAGGAGGTGAGACAATGAAAAATAAAATCATCTTGGGATGTTTGGCTGCAGCGACTTGTGAGATTCTCTTTGGACTCAGTTTTATCTTTACCAAATCTATTACAGCACAGGTCAGTGACCTGGCTTTAATCTCTTGGCGCTTTGTCACAGCCTTCCTTTTTATCAATCTCTATTTTCTCATCAGTCGACGTCGGATAAACATTAACGGTAGAAATCTTAAACCTCTGACACGTATTGCCATCCTTAATCCGATAATCTATTTTATCTGTGAAACGATTGGTATTCGTATGACGACGGCTTCTGAAAGTGGTGCCTTTCTCGCCTGCATCCCAGTCGTTGCCCTTATCATGTCTAGCCTTATTTTAAAAGAATGGCCTAGCCGTTGGCAGGTGGTCGGTGTCATCACAACCCTCATTGGTATCATCATAGCTGTCTTTGCTGCTGGCGGTTCTACCCACTTCTCCCTTGTGGGCTATTTGATTCTAGGTCTAGCAGTCGTCTCCTACGCCCTGTATTGCGTTGATGTTGAAAGGGCTAGTCAATTCAGTAGCCTTGAGATTACTTATTTTATGCTTGCCAGTGGTTGCCTGACATTTGGACTCTTTGCACTCAGCCAAGGCTTTCTAGCAGGCGATTTGAAAGAGCTCTTGCTACTCCCTGTGACCAATCCAAAATTCACTATCACCATCCTTTATCAAGGCTTGGGATGCAGTGTTCTGGGCTATCTTCTATCAAATTTTGCCATCGCAAATATCGGAGTTAACCGAACAGCATCCTTTATTGGGATTTCGACCATTATCTCAATTCTAGCTGCTGTTGTCGTCTTAGGAGAACCCTTCTCGCAGCTACAAATTTTTGCAGGCATTTTAGTCGTCCTGGGCGTCTATGTGGCCAATAAAACCTAAAACTCTCGGGAATTAATCTTCCGAGAGTTTTTTAGTCTTAATCAAGCTCTGTTTGAATCAAAACGACGAGTTCTTCCTCATTAGGAATACTACTTACCGCAGTCGGCACAGGTAAATCCTTATCTCCATAGCCCTTTATAATATGTGATAAAAACACAGATGCTTTCGTCATGGCAAGAGGCAAAGAATCTGCCCTAATGCTACGACCAAAGTCAGGAAAACTAATTTGATAACCTTCCTCAATCGTGTGAAAAATCGCTGGATATTCGTATAACATGTCTCTTCCCCCATTTCAATACTAGACTCCTCTATGATAGGATGTGTTTGAGGATAAGTCAACCAAAAATTGTTACAAAGAGAGAGTGAAACCATTCGAAACAAGGCAGCAAAGTTAAAATAAGGCTTAGTCCGTAATCAACTTGAGAAAGTGGCACCGATTCGGTGCTTTTTTTGATATATAAATAGTCCTTTGGATGATTCCAAAGGACTATTTATATATCTACTATTTCTTGACCTCATCCAAAATCTCGATTACCTTATACAAGTCTGGTTCTGTGATTTGGTAGGGAGCTTGTTCACGAACAATTGGTTTGGCACAAAAGGCGATGCCGATACCAGCTGTCTTAATCATAGGCAAATCATTGGCACCGTCACCCATTGCAATGGTTTGCGAGAGTTCGAGACCATTTTCTACCGCCCAATCTTTGAGTTTGGCTACCTTGACATCTTTGGTAACAATCTCACCATACACCTTACCAGTTAAGACACCATCAACAACCTCTAGGTGATTAGCCTTGACATAATCGATTCCTGCTTCAGCTGCTAGTCTATCCACAGTCTCATGGAAGCCTCCAGAAACCAAGCCTACCTTAAAGCCACGGGCGTGAAGTTCATCCACAAGTTCCTTGGCTCCCTTGTTGAAATGAATACGAGCATAGACCTTATCAAATATACTCTCTGGCAATCCCTTGAGGGTCGCTACACGCTCATTTAAGGCCTGTCTAAAATCCAATTCTCCACGCATGGCACGCTCTGTGATTTCAGCAACTTCTTGACCAACGCCTGCTTCTTCTCCCAATAAATCGATAACTTCTTCTTGGACTAGCGTTGAATCTACGTCCATAACTAATAAACCCTTAATTTCTGACATAATTACCTCGATTCTTTGATGCCTATCTAAGCCTTCACTAGATTTAATTTTAACATGAAATGAAAAACGGACCTTACAAAAAATTCTGGACCCTAGTCCAGAATCTTTCTCTTACATACGAATTTGTTCGCGCGTCTTCTCGTAAGATGATACAAAACGATCTGTCACACCTGGTTCAACTGTTTCCAAGGCGTAAGAGATTTCTTCCAAAGATGCATCATAATCATGATCAACTTCAAACAACTTAAGCGCATGCTCAAAGCTGCTTTGAACAGCAGGTTCGAATGAACGGTAGCGGTTTGAGTATTGCAAGAGTTGCTCAGTCAAGGTTGCATTTTGAACAACCAAGTAGGCAGTCTCTTCCAAATGATCAATGGCATTTTTAGATGTTTCTGTCAAACGCATTACCGCATCGATATTGATACGTCCACGGCTGAGTTCATCCATAAGGGCCTCAATTTGAGCACTTGTTGAGAAGAAGACACTCAAGAAGGATTGAGGAATACCTGGCAGGTTACGTTTTTCCATGTAACGTTTGATAACATGCAATTTATTAACATAAACATCAAGCTCTTCACGTGCCTTAGCTTCGTTTTTCTCAATAGCCTGAAGTTTTTCAAAGACCTCAACCTGACCATTTTCAACAGCAGACAAGGTATTGAGACTCTTTTCAAAGATCTTTTCAAGTTCTGAGAAAGGTTTCACCTGAGTTTCAAAATTTTCAAGGGTTGGAAGCACAGCTGTCTCCACACCTGAGATATCAGATGCAAAGCTACGAACATCTGCCGCATAGGTTTCATCGAAAATGTAAGTCAACATGAGACGCTCAAGCTCTTCTTGAAGTTTCTTGTTGTTTTCTTTAGCATGCTTGAGATAATCTGGCAAAATTTTCTTTTGACGCATAACAACCTTGTATGATGCAATTTCACGTTCGAAAATGCTATATAAGTTGTCAATTTTTTCTTGAATCTCAGCGTTTTCTTCTTCCGCACGGTCCAAATCAAGAGAAACCAACTCACTTGAGTTAGAACGGATAGCTTCACGAATTTCTTGGAAGCGACGTTCGATATTTTTTTCAGGGAAGTGATAATTTTGCTCAATCAACTTGCGGTAGCCAGACTCCAAATCATCCAACTGATCTGGGAAATCATCTTCCAACTTAGCTACAATAGCAGGAATCTTCTCTGAAATTTGCCCCAATGCAATGGTGTGCTCTTCTGCACGATCCAAAATACTTGATGCCTCAACAGGGTCACCTGATGAGTTAAGCGTCACAAATTCTGCAAACTCAGCTTCAATGTTTTTAAGCTGTTTATTGATTTCGGTCATGGTAGAACCGAAATTATCAGAGTTTTCCTCGATTGAGTTTTGCAACTCTTCGTACAAGTCTAGTGCATGCTTAACACGAGCACTGTTCTTTTCTTCTTGTTCTTTCAAGGTTGAGAGCGCCTCGCGGATAGACTTGATGTCTTCTTCCACAAGATCCAACTGACTCTCAATATTATTGATTTCACCACTAGCCTTGAAGAAATGGAAGGTATCGTTCATATTTTCAGCTTCGAAAATATGATTTTCAATATCTGCGAATGAATTTGTTGAGATATCTATCCATTTCTGGTTCCATTCACGGAAGGTTGTTTGACTTTGTCCAATCAAGTGAAGCTTTTTGACTTCTTCAATCTCTTCATTAACTGGCAAGTCAAACAATTTTTGCTTGCGTTCTTCAAGCTCTGCAATCCGCGAATCATTTCGTTTTCTGATAAGAATACCGACTAAGTAAGCGATAATTACGAGCATAACTACCACTACAATCAGTAAAACAATTCCGCTAGACATAGTTTCTCCTTAATCGTCTATTATGTTCATAAATGTAGAATAACATTACGATTATATCATAGTTATTCTAGCATTGCACCCTTTTCTAAAAGAATATTAGATATCTAGAGTACTGTAAACGGCATTTTCTTCGATAAATTCGCGGCGAGGTTCAACCTTGTCTCCCATCAACATATCGAAAATCTTATCTGCTTCTGCAGCATCATCCACAGAAACACGCGCCATCAAACGATTTTCAGGGTCCATGGTTGTTTCCCAAAGTTGGTGGTCATCCATTTCACCCAAACCTTTATAACGTTGTACCGTAGGTTTTGAACGTCCCACACTATACTTTTCAAGAGCAGCACGCAATTTGTCTTCTTGATCTGCACCAGGTTGGATATATTCTTTAATCTCAGAACCAACCTTAACCCCATAAATTGGTGGTTGAGCGATGTAGACATAGCCTGCTTCCAAGACTGGACGCATAAAGCGGTAAATCAAAGTCAGAAGCAAGGTACGGATGTGAGCCCCATCGACATCGGCATCGGTCATGATGACCAACTTGTGATAACGTGCCTTACTGACATCAAATTCAGCTCCAAAACCTGTTCCCATTGCTGTGAAGAGAGAACGAATTTCTTCATTGGCTAGAATCTTATCCATGCTAGCCTTTTCAACGTTCAAAATCTTACCTCGAATTGGCAGAATGGCTTGGAATTCACGATTACGACCTGATTTAGCAGATCCACCGGCTGAGTCCCCTTCGACAATGAACAGCTCGTTCATTTCGGCATTGTTCGATGAACAGTCTGCCAACTTCCCTGGAAGGTTAGAAATTTCAAGACCTGACTTCTTACGTGTCACTTCACGGGCACGCTTAGCAGCGATACGGGCCTTAGAAGCCAAAATCCCTTTTTCAACAATCTTCTTAGCGATAGCAGGATTTTCCAAGAGGAAGCGACTCAAAGCTTCACTGAAGAGACGATTGGTAATCTTAACTACTTCAGAGTTTCCAAGCTTGGTCTTGGTTTGACCTTCAAACTGTGGGTTTGGATGCTTAACAGAGATGATAGCAGTCAACCCTTCACGAACATCATCCCCAGTCAAATTATCATCTTTTTCTTTGAGAATCTTATTCTGACGCGCATAGTCATTAATGACACGCGTTAAGGCTGTACGGAAACCTTGTTCGTGGGTACCACCTTCATGGGTGTGAATGTTGTTAGCAAAACTCATCACCGTTTCATGATAGCCAGTCGTGTATTGCATAGCAACTTCAACTGAAATACCATCCATCTCACCATCAGTGTAGATAGGTTCATCAAAGATAACATCCTTGTTTTCATTGATGTATTTCACATAAGACGTGATACCACCTTCGTAGTGATAATGTTTCTCTTGTTCGAGACCCTCACGCTTATCTGTGATAGAGATACGGAGCCCCTTGTTCAAAAAGGCTAGCTCTTGGATACGTTTAGCCAATTTTCCAAAATCAAACTCGGTTGTCTCTTGGAAAATCTCTGGGTCTGGCGTAAAGTGAACAGTCGTACCATGTTTCTCTGTTTCACCAATTACTGCCAAATCTGCTACTACGACCCCACGTTTATACTCTTGGAAATGGATATGGCCATTTTTATAAACCTTAACATCAAGTTGTGTTGAGAGGGCATTAACGACCGAAGAACCAACCCCGTGCAAACCACCAGAGACCTTATAACCGCCTCCGCCGAATTTACCACCAGCGTGAAGTACCGTAAAGACAGTTTCAACTGCAGGACGGCCAGTTTTCTCTTGGATATCGACTGGAATACCACGACCATCATCGACAACGGTGATAGAATTGTCCGGCTCGATAAAGACCTGAATATGAGTGGCGAAACCAGCCAAGGCCTCATCGATTGAGTTATCGACAATCTCCCATACCAAATGATGCAACCCTTCTTTTGAGGTTGATCCAATATACATACCTGGGCGCATACGTACCGCTTCAAGCCCCTCTAAGACCTGAATCTGGCTGGCATCATATTCTTGCGCTTTTTCTTCAAGATTTTTTAATTCATCAGTCATCTATGTCACAATCTCCAATAATGATTTGTGGCCATCAACAAGCAAGGTATCCAGACCCGCTGCTCGACCAGCCTCTATATCTATCTGGCGGTCACCTATGACCAAGCCATGTTTAATATCGTATTTGTTAATTAAATAAAGAAAACTATCTGGACTAGGCTTTCTAGCAAAACCATTTTCAGAAGTTACAACCTCCGTAAAATAAGGGTCAATCTCCGCCTTATCAAGGATGTCTAGCACCAAGTGATTACGGTGGCTAACCAAGAAATTACGCCCACCTTCTTCCACTATCTTAGCGAGGATAGCCTTAGCCCCCTCAAAAAGTACAGGCTCTTGCAAATGCTTGGCTTCCTCCTGTTTGTATAGGGTTCGAAAATCGGCTATATCGGGTGCAAATTTCGCGATAGCTGTGCTGGTTGATACCTTAAGGGCATCATAAATTTCTTGGTGCTCTGCCGTCCGACCAAATTGCTCTAAAGTTGCTAGAAAGGCTTGGGTTGATACCTGGTAATTATCCAACAAGGTACCACCCAAATCCCAGATATAATCTCCATAATTCATAACTTTAATTATACCATAAAAGGTCAGATTTTGCTTATTTTTCACAGCTAAAAAGGCTTGGATAAGCTATCCAAACCTTATTTTTTTATTTCAGAATCAAACTTGCCACAATAGGACTAATAAAGACATATAGAATCCCTGTTACAGCAATTGAAAGGCCCCCCATGGCACCTGCAACCTGACCATATCTGAAGGCAGCTCCGGTACCTACGGCGTGTCCAGTTCCTCCGAGTGAAAGTCCGATAGCAACTGGATCTTTAATGCCAATCATTTTTAAGAAGACAGGACCCAAGACAGAGGTTAAGATACCCGTAATAACAACGACGACCAAGGTTACTGTCGTAATCCCCTGCATTTTTTCCGAAATTCCTACAGCCATGGCAGTTGTTACAGACTTAGGAAAGAGAGAAATGGCTAAGAAATAATCCATCCCAAAAAGCTTAGCAATCAAGGCCGTATAGCTCGTATTTAGGACACAAGCAACCGTTGATCCAATTAAAATACTCTTATAGTGATGTCGCATGAGGTGCAGATTCTTGTAGAAAGGAACTGCTAGAGCGACCGTTGAAGGAATAATCAAACTATTAAGATAAGAGCCACCTACATAGTAATCCTTATAGGAAATACCTGTATAGTGCAAAATGACGATAATCAAGGCAGTCGATACAAGAAGAGGCGTTGTCAAAGGATTAGGAAAACGGCGATAAATCAAAAGCCCTATTGTGTAAGCTAGTACAGAAAGTGTTAGCCCAAACAAGGGTGTATTAAAAAAATTAGCCACGTTTAACCTCCTCGTAATCACCTTCAAAATGTTTTTTGATGAAACCGACAACTACTGCAATCACTACAATATTAAGAACCAAGGCTCCCATAATAATCAAAATAATAGGGACAATATTCGCTGAAATAGCATTCCATCGTTCCATAATACCGACACCTGCTGGCAAAAATAGAATGGTCATATTGGTAATTAAAAACTCTGCTACTGCATGAATATGACGTAGACGAATCCACTTAAGCTGAAGAGCAATAAGAAGCAAGAATAAACCAATAATGCTTCCAGGAATAGGTAATTTGAAGAATGTTGAAATAGCTTCACCAATAACGGCAAACAAACAAATCAACATGAATTGAACGTAGTATTTCACGACTTGCCTCCTAGGTTTAATCACCTATTAGTCTACTCCTTTTTTTTTGAATTTCAAGAGTTTTCAGTAAATTCTTTTGAAAAATTGAGAGGTATAAATCAGCCTCTTTGAACATAAAAAAATCCAACCCTAAGGCTGGACTTTATCACAGATGCCACCACCGAGAATTGAACTCGGAACGGAGCATTACCATTGCTCTATTATACCATTTAACTATAGCGGCAACTGTTTTAATCTTACCATACTTCTATTTACTGTGGCAAGATTTTTTGCTTATTTTTTATAAATTTAAGTCTTGGTAAGGGGTACGGTAACCAACCTGTAAAACCTTACCATCTTTAATCAAGATAGGACGTTTAATCAACATACCATCTGAAGCCAAGAGTTCAACAGCTTCATCAAGAGATAGGGTTGGCAACTTATCCTTTAGACCTAGAGAGCGGTAGGATTGACCACTCGTATTGAAGAATTTCTTAAGTTCTAAATCTGACCCTACCAAAAGCTCTTTTAAAAATTGAGCTGAAGGTGGATTTTCCTTAATATTAATAGATTCAACATCTAAACCTAATTGATCGAGTTCTGCCTTTGCCTTACGACAAGTGCTACATTTGGGATATTCATAAAAAGTGTACATAATTTTCTCCTTTTTTCTAGCATAAGATATCTATCTAAGGATTGTCAAACCTAATGCCTTCTAAATGAAGTAAGAAACGCTTGGCGTCTTCTCCTGCGGCGTAATTTCCTATATGACCACTACTAGGAAGAACCCGATGACAAGGGATCAGAATCAACCAGGGATTCTTACCAACAGCAGTTCCTACAGCCTGAGCTGATTGACATGAAATCACTTTACCAATCTGACTATAAGTTATGCTCTGCCCCGCAGGAATGTCCCGTAAAGCTAACCAAACCTTTAGCTGGAAGGCCGTCCCTCTATCAGCTAGAGGCAGTTTATCTGGATTTGGATGTTCTCCTTTAAAATAAGCCTCTAACCAATTCTTGGTCATTTTCAAGATAGGATTTGAGGTGTCTACTAACTCCTCTTCCTTGATACCTGCCTGAAAATGTTTTTGCCCCTCCAACCAAATACCATAAAGCGCTTGGTCACTTGCCACCAAGCACAAGCGTCCAATAGGAGATAAATAATACTGACGATAAAGCATGTCTTTATTATAACAAAAAAGACAGGAATCTCTTGTTCCTGTCAATTAACTCTTATTATTTACCTTTAATCAAACGCACACGAACGATATTGTCACTAGCTTCAAACTTAGCAACCAATTCATCAATCTTAGATTTGTCTGTTTCATCAAGGTCAAGAAGTGTATAGGCATAGTCACCCTTAGAACGGTTGATGATATTATCGATATTGATATTAAAATCAGAAACCGCAGTAGAGATACGAGCCACAATATTAGGCACGTTTTTATTAATCAAAGTGATACGGTATGGGGCACTCAAGGCCTGTTGCACACGTGGGAAGTTAACAGAGTTAACAATTTCACCTGTTTCCATGAAACGACGGATGGTTTGACCAGCCATAATCGCACAGTTAAGTTCTGCTTCACTTGTTGATCCACCAACGTGTGGGAAGACAGTCACCTTAGGTTTGTTAAGGAGGTCTTCTGTACCAAAGTCGGTGATATAGCGTTTAACCACACCTGTTTCCAAAGCATCAAAGAGGGCATCGTTATCTACCAACTCTGCACGGGCAAAGTTAATGATAGTTGTCCCTTTTTGCATGAGGTTAAAGGCATCCGCATTGAAAGTACCTTTTGTATCTGGTGTCAATGGAACGTGAACAGTGATATAGTCACAGTTTTCAAAAATCTCTTTAAGATCAGAAACACGTTTTACATGGTGAGAGATATTCCAAGCAGCTTCAATAGAAACATATGGGTCGTAACCATAGACCTTCATTCCCAAACGGTAAGCATCATTGGCAATACGTGCACCAATAGCACCGAGCCCGATAACACCCAATGTCTTACCAGCAATCTCGCTACCTGCAAACTGTTTCTTACCTGCTTCAATTTGTTTAGGAACATCATCACCACTAAGTGTGTTAACCCAAGCATTGGCCGCAATATAGTCACGTGCTGAGAGTAAGATAGAGGCCAAAACAGCTTCTTTAACAGCGTTGGCATTGGCACCTGGAGTATTGAAGACAACAATCCCTTTTTCAGTTGCTTCGTCAACTGGGATATTGTTAGTACCTGCACCAGCACGCGCAATAGCTTTCAAGTTGTCAGGAAAAACAGTGTCATGGAGATTTTGACTACGAATGATATAGGCATCCGGATTTTCCGCTAAATCACCATCAATTTGGAAATGATTTCCAAGTTCCTTCAAACCAATCTGGTTAATATTGTTATACGTTTTTACACTAAATACCATAATTTTATTCCTCTTAAATCAATGTATCCCGTGGTGAGCTGCTTCATCAAGTTCTTGATAAAAGGCTTGCTCTCGCTTAGTTTTGATTTTCTGATAAGCAAGACGTTCACCATCAATAGGAACCTTGCCACAATAGACATAGCCAAGTTTCTCCAAAATATGCTGCATGACAGTATTCTTTTCATGCGTATCGCAACGGAAATCATGAGCATCCGTTCCCTCAATAAGACCTTGAATGAAGGTTTGAGCAATGCCCTGACCCGAAAATTCACTTAAAACGGCGATTCTATGAAAAGTAATGTAGCGCTTATTGTGGTGTTTCCAGTCCCCATCATAGATTTTGTCGTAAGCAGGGTCTCCATCAACAATCACCGCAGCATAAGAAACGATTTGACCATCAACAATTCCTACATAGGCCTGCCCGTTAAGGACATCGTCAAAGATAGTTTCTTCAGTAGGGTAACCATCAGATCCTTGCCATTGAGTACTCCCCGCTTCTGCTAAAGCAGTTCTAGCACTCTCAATCACAGTCATGATAGCCCCAATTTCATTTGGGAAGGCTTGTCTAATTTCCATCTCTTTACCTAATTATTTATTTTCGGCTTCAAATTTCTTCATAAAGTCAATCAAGTCAAGTACACCCTGACGTGGGAAAGCGTTATAAACACTAGCACGCATACCACCTACTGAACGGTGTCCTTTGATATTCTTGAAACCAAGAGCATCTGCTTCTGCTACAAACTTAGCATCCAACTCTTTACTTGGTGTTACAAATGGGATGTTGCAGACAGAACGATCCTTGGCATCTTTGACAGGATTTGTGTAGAAATCAGATGACTCAATGTAGTCGTAGAGAAGACCTGATTTCTCACGTTGAATTTCAGCCATCTTGTCCACGCCACCAATTTCATTTTTAACCCAGTCAAAGACGAGTTTTGAAATATAGATGTTGAAACATGGTGGTGTATTGTAAAGTGATCCTGCTTCAGCTTGAATACGGTAATCCAACATGGCAGACAATTGTGGTTGGTCGTTAAGGAAGTCTTCACGAACGATAACAACTGTCACCCCAGCAGGTCCAATATTTTTCTGAGCACCAGCATAGATAAGGGCAAAGTCCTCAACATTGTAACGAGCAGCCAAAATATTTGAAGACATATCAGCTACGATTGGCACACCATTAGTATCAGGCAAATCGTAGATAGATGTTCCTTCAATGGTATTGTTCGTTGTCAAGTGAACATAAGCTGCTTCTGGATCAATTGTTGCTGGGTCAAAACTTGGGATATGATCGTAAACAGTTTCTTCTGAAGAGGCCAAAAGAATTGGTTCAAAAGGAATAGTTTTTGAAAGTTTAACAGCTTCTGTATAAGCTTTTTTACCCCATGAACCACCTACAAGGTAGTAAGCTTTCTTACCTTGAGCGAGGTTAAGTGGGACCATTGTAAATTGTGTTGAAGCGCCACCTTGCAAGAAAATAACCTTATAGTTATCAGGAATGGCCATAAGCTCACGAAGTGTCGCTTCCGCATCTTTAACGATTTTGTCAAATTCTGGAGAACGGTGGGACATTTCTAGCACGGACATACCGGAATCTTGATAGTTAAGCAATTCAGCTTGGGCTTTTTCAAGCACTGGTTTTGGTAATGTAGCAGGTCCTGCTGAGAAATTATAAATTGTCATAAAGACACCTCCAAAATTTTAATGGTCCTATTATAGCGAATTTTCTGAATATTGTAAAGTGTTAACAGTAAAAAACGAACGGGATTAACCGCTCGCCTCAAAAAAGTTAGGTATTTTATGTATATTCTTATCAGTAATTGATTTTAGTATCCGTTTATTTTTGCTTAAGAAAATAGGCTGCCCCAATTAGATTAGCTCCATTATGATGATGACAAGCAACAATCTCGGGACGTTTAATAATTTTACCGATAAAGTCAATCTCATGGTGAACCTTATCAAACTGGCGGTTGACCTCCTCGATAAGTATCGGCTGAGCTGAAATACCACCTCCAATAACAAAGGTTTCCACATCAAAGATGGTTTGAAGATTCAAAATGGTAATGGCTAGATTACGGCAATAGCTTTCAAAAAGCGAATAGACCGTTTTATCTCCTGCATTTATGGCCTTAAATGCGGCTAAACCATCCTTTAAATCTGAGTTACCTAGCACTTCATTTACCTCGGTAATTAAACCGACAGCCGACAAAGTCATGCCTCGCATCAATGAAGGATCAACTTTTTCCATTTGAACTGGTAAAAGAAAGGTCAACTCCCCCGCTTGAAAGTGGCTTCCTTGAAAAAGTTTACCATTAATAATAAATCCACCACCTAGACCTGAACCCAAAACAAGGGCTGCACCATTGGTCACTCCTTGCAAATGACCTGTGGCTAGCTCTGCTAAGGCCGCTGCTTTACCATCATTAAGAGCCATTACAGGCAGATGGTACTTAGCTTCGAGGACCTCTTTAATACGAAAGCCGTGGAAGAACCTCAATAAGCCACCATGATAAATCACACCTTCCTCAGTATCAACCGTCCCTGGAACACTAATTGCTATACCTGATAAGTCTACTTCAACTGAAGTAACTATCTGATCAATCACGTCAATAGCTTGTTCTAAGTTTTGTGGGGATGACTGCGTCGGCAGACTCTTTTCAATGGCGAACTGCTCCGAAACAAGTGCTGACTTCACCTGTGTTCCCCCAAAATCAATCGCTAAAATCGTCATAAGCATCCTCCACAGATTGTTTTTCGTCATTATAACACAAAAGAGCAAAAACTAGAAAAAACGGTTCCAAAATGCTATCATAAACTTACAGAATTAGATAAAAGGAGTTATCTCACATGACTAAATTTCTACACACTTGTGTCCGTGTCAAGGACCTAGAAGCCTCACTTAAATTTTATAAAGAGGCACTTGGTTTCAAAGAAGCTCGTCGAAATGATTTTCCAGAATATAAGTTCACCCTTGTCTATTTACAACTCGAAGATGATCCTGATTATGAGTTGGAATTAACCTATAACTACGACCATGAAGCTTATGATCTCGGGGATGGATATGGTCATATCGCCGTTGGTGTTGATGACCTAGAAGCTACACACCAAGCTCACAAAGAGGCTGGCTACACTGTTACAGACCTCTCAGGTCTTCCTGGTAAACCAAAAATGTACTACTTTATCACTGATCCAGATGGCTATAAGATTGAAGTTATCCGTTTGACGCAATTCCTAGAAAAATAAAACAAAAAAAGTCAGATCGTATAGATCTGGCTTCTTTTTGTGCTTAATTTTTATTATCTGTCTTTAAGGCTGACAAAATTTGGGTACGAATATCATCCACACCGTTTGGATTATTTGGTAGGAATAAGGTTTGATTGCCTTTAGCCGCAAAAGTATTAAGCGTATCTAAGTATTGGTTAGTCAAAAGAATAGACATAATCTGCTCTTCAGACATACCCACATTGGCCTCTTTAAGTTCTGCGATTGATTCAGCCAATCCATCAACGATAGCCTTACGTTGTTGGGCAATACCAACCCCGTGAAGACGATCTTTTTCAGCTTCAGCTTCAGCTGCTGTGACAATCTTAATCTTATCAGCTTCTGCCAATTCTTGAGCTGCGACACGCTTACGTTGAGCAGCATTGATTTCGTTCATAGACTGTTTAACTTCAGCATCTGGTTCAACTTTGGTAATCAAGGTCTTAACAATGATATAACCATAAGTTGTCATTTCTTCAGCCACTTGGTGTTGAACCTCAAGGGCAATTTCATCTTTCTTCTCAAAGAGTTCATCGAGCGTCAATTTAGGAACTGATGAACGGAGAGCATCCTCAATGTATGATTTAATTTGAGCTTCTGGACGCATGAGTTTATAGTAAGCATCTGTAACATTTTGCTCATTAACACGATATTGAGTAGCCACATTCATCATGACAAAGACATTGTCCTTTGTCTTAGTCTCAACCACAATCTCACTTTGAAGCAAACGTAATTGAATACGAGCGGCAATTTTATCGATACCAAATGGTAAACGCATATGAATCCCACTCGTTGCAATTTTTTGATAACGCCCAAAACGTTCAACGATAGCCACTGACTGTTGACGTACAACGTAAAGCATACTGATGAGAATTCCCAAAATAATCAGGAAGGAAAACAGTAAAAAGAGAAGTGCTGCTTGCATGTTAAGTCCTCCAAAATAAACATTAAAATTTTCTTTGCTTTATTATAGCACAGTGATACAATTTTTCAAGAAAAATAGCATAGCTCGTTCGAAATAGTGTAAAAGAGACACTTTCTTTATCGCTTATATGTCAGCACTCTTGAAAACTTGGAAACTCCTGTTAATCGAGAGAGTTGTACGCAACAGGCGAGACTTTTCGATATAAGAAAAAGGCTGAAACGAAATCGTTTCAGCCTCTTAGTATTTTCGAAAATAAAATCGTTTGAAGAATCATTCTAGATGGCATCCAAAACTCAAATCTCAAAAGACTTACTTACGATACATTTTAACTTGAAGGTAAATATCGTTATAGATTCCGAGCCATTTTTGTCCTAAGTTGTTATAGACTTCAAGGTTTTTAATGGTTGATTCTGATGGATAAAAGGCTTTATCATCAGTAATACTCTTTGGAAGCAAAGCTTTAGCTGCTTGGTTAGGTGTGGCATAACCGATATATTCAGCATTTTGGGCTGCATTTTCCGGTTTAAGCATGAAGTTGATAAAGGCATAAGCCTCTTTTTCATGCTTTACAGTCTTAGGAATCACCAGATTATCAAACCAAAGATTTGAGCCTTCAGATGGGACAACATAACGTAGGTCCTCATTTTTATCAAGCATCTCACTAGCTTCCCCTGAGAAGGTTATTCCAATGGCCGCATCACCTTGAACCATGTAGCCCTTCATCTCGTCACCAACAATAGCCTTGATATTTGGTGTTAGACTATTAAGTTTAGTTTCAGCCAAACGTAATTCAGTCATGTTCTTCGTATTCAAGCTATATCCCAGGCTATTGAGTGAGAAACCAAGGACTTCACGCGCACCATCAACTAGCATAATCTGGTTTTTGTAATCTGGTGACCAAAGATCATCCCAGTGCTGTGGTGCTTTTTTCACCAATTTTGAATTATAAACAATACCGACAGTTCCCCAGAAATAAGGGATGGAATAGTCATTGTGAGGGTCAAAACTAAGCCCTTTAAAGCTTGAACCAATCTGGTCAAAACCTTTGATTTTAGATTTATCCAACTTCACCAAAAGGTCTTCCTTAACCATTTTATCAATGGTATAGTCTGACGGTACAGCGATATCGTAGGTTGTTCCGCCCTGCTTAATCTTGGTATACATGGCTTCATTGGAATCAAAGGTTTCGTACTGAACCTTGATGCCCGTTTCTTTTGTAAATTTGGTCAGGAGGTCTGGGTCAATATAATCACCCCAGTTATAGATAACTAATTTGTCCGACACATTTCCTGTACGACTCTGCATGTAGGCAGAGATACCCCAAAGGAAGAAGATAATGGCTAAGATACCTGCCAGAAATTGATAGAGTCTACGCATCCTGCTCCTCCTTCTCCTTGGTAATCGCATAGTAACCTATCACTAAAAGAATAGAGAATAGGAAAACAACGGTAGACAAGGCATTGATTTCCAGAGAAATCCCTTTACGTGCACGTGAGTAAATTTCCACAGCAAGTGTTGAAAAACCATTCCCCGTTACAAAGAAGGTTACTGCAAAGTCATCCAATGAATAGGTAAAGGCCATGAAATAACCAGCAATAATACCAGGTGTCAAGTATGGCAACATAACCTCACGTAACATCTGCCATTGAGTGGCACCTAGGTCATAAGCGGCATTCACCATATCTCGATTCATTTCCTTGAGACGTGGCAACACCATGAGAACCACGATTGGGATTGAAAAGGCAATGTGACTCAATAAGACAGATACAAAACCTAGTTGGAAACCAATCAAGGTGAAGAGAATCAAGAAACTTGCACCAATCATAACGTCCGGTGCAACCATGAGCACGTTATTTAGAGATAAAATCCCAGTCTGCTGCTTCTGTTTACTCTCGTAGATAAAGATAGACCCAAAGGTACCAATAATCGTTGCCAGAAGAGCGCTAAGGAAAGCTAAAAAGAAGGTTTGAGCCAGGATTAACATAAGTCGGCTATCTGAAAACATGCTCTGATAGTTATCCAGAGTAAAACCTGTGAAACTATTCATATCGCCACCACTATTGAAAGAATAGGCGATTAAATAAAAGATTGGCAGGTAAAGGATAACAAAGACAAGAGCTAAATAGAGATTTGCAAATTTTTTCATTGACGTCTCTCCTTTGTTAACCACATTGTCGCAATCATAGCAGCAATAAGAACAACACCAATGGTTGCCCCCATTCCCCAGTTTTGTGTCGTGAGGAAATGCTGTTCGATAGCTGTCCCTAGGGTGATAACTCGGTTACCACCAATCAAGCGTGTCAGCATAAAGAGGCTGAGACTAGGAATGAAGACCGACTGGACACCAGAGCGTACCCCATTAAGCGATAAGGGAAAAATAACCTTGGTAAAGGTCTGCCAATCATTGGCTCCCAAATCTTTACTTGCATTCACAATATTTTCATCCAAATCATCCAGTGCATTGAAAATCGGTAGAATCATAAAGGAAATTTCAATGTAACTAGCTACGAAAATAAAGGAGAAATCCGTAAAGAGGATTTGCATGGGTGCAATCCCAAAGAAACCGAGAAAGGCATTGATACCGCCTTGTTGACCAAAAATCCCCATAAAAGCATAGGCTTTCAGAAGGAGATTGACCCAGGTTGGCAAAATGACCAACATCAACCAAAGTTGCTTATGCTTCAGTCTGGTTAAAAGATATGCCGTCGGATAAGAGATAATAAGCGTTACCAGAGTAATGATGGCTGCATAAAGAACCGAGTTAAAACTCATCCTTAAGTAAGTCCAACTGGAAAAGAAGGTGCCATAATTATCCAAAGTAAAGTTGCCACTGATATCAAAGAAAGACTGATAGAGTAGCATGAGCACTGGAGCAACCACGAAGAGTAGGAGCCAAAGGAGGTAAGGTACCGAGAAGAGGCTAGCTGTTTTCTTCATAGCGCTCCTCCTCAATGGCATTAATCAAGCCATCTTCATGTTCTTCCACTTCCACATATTCTTCAATACGTGCATCGAACTCTTCTTCTGTCTCATTAAGACGCATGATATGAATATCCTCAGGCGTAAAATCAAGACCGATAATCTCACCCTCAATCGCCTTACGGGTTGAATGAATCATCCATTCATTGCCAAGATTGTCATAGGCAATGATTTCATAGTGGACCCCACGGAAGAGCTGAGTTTCCACGCGAACTTGCAATTTGCCTTCCTCAGGAAGTGTAATCTGCAAATCTTCAGGACGAATAACCACTTCGACAGGTTCGTTAGGACGCATTCCTCCATCAACAGATTCAAAACGTTTCCCATTGAACTCAACCAAATAGTCCTCAATCATAACACCTGGTAGGATGTTAGATTCTCCAATAAAGGTTGCAACGAAGTGGTTAATAGGTTCGTCATAGATATCAACCGGAGTTCCTGATTGAACAATTTCACCATCGTTCATAACAAAAATCCAATCCGACATGGCCAAGGCTTCTTCTTGGTCGTGGGTTACAAAGACAAAGGTAATCCCTAGACGTTGCTGCAATTCGCGCAACTCGTATTGCATTTCAGTACGTAGTTTCAAATCCAGTGCTGACAAGGGCTCATCCAAAAGGACCACACGTGGTTGGTTAATAATTGCTCGGGCAATGGCAACACGTTGACGTTGACCACCTGATAATTTTTGAATCGAGCGCTTTTGATAACCATTTAGTTGAACCATCTTTAAGGCTTCTTCTACACGCTCTTCAATTTCCTTTTTAGGCACCTTTTTCAATTTAAGAGCAAAAGCCACATTGTCAAAGACATTCATATGTGGAAAGAGAGCATAAGATTGGAAAACGGTGTGAACATCCCTTTTATTGATAGGAATATCATTGATACGTTTTCCATCCAAAAGGACGTCACCACTGGTCGCATCTAATAGACCTGCAATGATGTTCAAAATCGTTGATTTACCAGAACCAGAAGCCCCAAGAAGGGTATAGAACTTACCTTCTTCTAGTTCAAAGTTGATGTCTTTTAAAACTTGTGTGCCACTGTCTTCAAACACTTTTGAGACATTTCGAAAGGCAATAATCGGATTAGTCAATTGTCATAAATCCTCCATGGATAGCAAATATAGGGATAGGGTTTTATTAGTTTAATTCGTCGCCAATGATACGTACTTCAGGCTCTAGTGTAACACCTGAATTTTCCTTAACCTTAGCTATAACGTCTGAAATAAGGTCTTCATAGTCTTTTGCTGTTCCTTGATCAACATTAACCATGAAACCAGCGTGCTTAGTTGACACCTCAACACCCCCGATACGATGTCCCTTGAGGTTGGCTTCCATAATCAGCTGACCAGCAAAATGACCTGGTGGGCGTTTAAAGACCGAACCACATGAAGGGTATTCAAGAGGTTGTTTAAGTTCTCGCAAATGATTGAGACGATTCATCTCATTCTTGATTTGCTCGTAGTCTCCTGGTTTGAGGTTAAATTTAGCTGAAATAACCACTTCACCTGTTTCTTGGAGCACCGAACGACGATAACCAAAACGCATATCTCTTGCATCAATCGTACGAATATCACCGTCTTTTGTAAGAACCTGAGCAGAAACCAAGATATGAGCAATCTCACCACCATAGGCACCCGCATTCATAAAGACGGCACCACCAACACTACCTGGAATCCCCGCTGCAAATTCAAAACCTGTCAAACTTTGGAAACGAGCCACCTTGGTTGTCGCAATCAAATTAGCCCCCGCTTCAGCTTCAATTTGATAACCATTAACTGCAATACCATTAAGTCTGTCAAACATAATCACAAACCCTCTGATACCACCGTCACGGACAATCAAATTACTGGCATTACCGAGCACCATCCAAGGAATGTCATGCTTATTAGCAAATTTGACAATACGAGAGAGTTCATAGCGGTTACGTGGAAAGGCCAAATAATCCGCTGGACCACCAACCTTGGTATATGTATAACGTTTTAAGGGTTCGTCGAAACGAATATCAATTCCCACTAAATCTTCTTTAAGTTCATCTAACATGTTATTTTCCATACTTTTTCTATACATTTATTTCTTTGTAGGTATCGTGATAGACTTCCCCATATTACTATCACTACCTAAAAATGAGTTAGTATTTTTCCCTAAAAATAAAAAGAAAAATACAGCAAAAAGCCAAGATTAATTATAGCAAAAAATCCCCATCTTGACGACAAGGAATTTCACGCAAAGCTAGTCCATAACTTCCAATTTGCGGACATCACTAGTGTCTAATTGACTCAAATATTTTTTGTAGGCTTGACCAGTTTTAGGGTCAACCAAGTCATCTGCTATTTCTATCAAGGGAACCAAAACAAAAGCTCTCTGACTCATATAAGGATGGGGCACTTTAAGGTGCTCAGTCTCCCAGATTTCCTGCCCATATAGAAGAATATCAATATCTACTGTCCGAGGCCCCCAATGCTCATGACGAACGCGATCAAGGTCTTTTTCAATCTGCTGACATGACCTTAGTAAGGTTTCAGCTGGCAACTTCGTCTCTAAAGCCAAGGCAAGATTCAAAAAATCAGCCTGATCTGTCAGTCCCCAAGCAGCTGTTTCGTAACAAGAGGATACTGCTTTAACCTCCGTCTCAGGTAGATCATTCAAGGCCTTCACAGCTTTTTGAAGATAGCCCTGACGGTCTCCCATATTAGATCCCAAACTCAAATAAACTCTTGTCATCGGCTACGCTCCAATTCGATACCAACACTCTTATAATGCCCATTAATTGGTGGATTTTCCTTGGTAATTCGAACTTTAATAGATTGAATTGGTGGAAATTGTGCAAATAAATCCTCACAAATTGCACCAGCCAAACGCTCAATCAAAATGTACTTTTTATCTTCCACTTGTTTTTGCACAGCTTCAAAAACCAATCCATAGTGAACCGTATCATCTAGATTGTCACTCTGTGAGGCCTTAGTTAAATCAACAGTCAATTCCAAATCTACCACAAAAATTTGTCCCAGGGTCTGTTCCTCAGTAAAAGCCCCGTGATAGCCATAAAAACGGCAACCATTTAAAATAATTTTATCCATAATTTCTCCTTCAGACGACTAGACTCCTCTTTATTCTAGCACAAAACAGTTGAAAAGTTGGACTCTTATTAGTATGATATTTTAGACAGATCTGAAGTTATTGTGTTTACGCTTATGCAATCGGTTGCGTAATTCTTCTGATTTGGTAAAATATAGGCACAGGAGTTAAAAAGACTCCTAATTATAAGCAAGACTATCTCAACTAATAAGGAAAAAAACTATGACAAATCAAACCGCAATGCAGTACTTTGAGTGGTATCTCCCAAGCGACGGTCAACACTGGAACAATTTGGCTGAAGATGCCCAACATTTGGCAGACCTTGGCATCAGCCACGTTTGGATGCCACCTGCTTTTAAGGCTACAAACAAAGATGACGTTGGTTACGGCGTCTACGACCTCTTTGACCTTGGGGAGTTCGACCAAAAAGGAACTGTTCGCACCAAATATGGCCTCAAAGAAGAGTATCTCAATGCTATCAGCCAACTCAAAGAAGTTGGTATTGTACCTATGGCTGACGTTGTACTTAATCATAAGGCGGCAGCGGATAAACTTGAGACCTTCGAAGTTGTCGAAGTTGACCCTGAGGATCGTACTCAAGAGATCAGTGAACCTTTTGAAATCGAAGGTTGGACACACTTCACTTTTGACGGACGCAATAAGGCCTACAACGATTTTGAATGGCACTGGTACCACTTTAACGGAACTGACTTCGATGCCAAACGTAATAAAAGTGGTATCTATCTTATCCAAGGTGACAACAAAGGTTGGGCAGACAACGACTTGGTTGACAATGAGAATGGTAACTTTGACTACCTTATGTATGCTAACCTAGACTATAAACACCCTGAAGTTATCGAAAACATTTACGAATGGGCAGATTGGTTCGTTGAAACAACAGGCGTTCAAGGCTTCCGCATGGATGCTATTAAGCACATTGATTCTTTCTTTATGCGTAATTTTATTCGCGATGTCAAAGAAAAACAAGGTCAAGACTTCTATGTCTTTGGTGAATTTTGGAATGGTAACGAAGAGGATAACAATACCTATCTTGAAAAGATTGAAAAACGTTTTGACCTCGTTGATGTTTCCCTTCACAACAATCTACACAAGGCTAGCTTAGATGGTGCCGATTATGATTTGACGACAATTTTCGATCATTCTTTGGTCAAAAATCATCCTGAACATGCCGTGACCTTTGTAGACAACCACGACACTCAACGCGGACAAGCTCTAGAATCTACTGTTGAAGAATGGTTTAAACCAGCTGCTTATGCTCTCATTCTTCTACGTGAAGACGGTCTTCCTTGCCTATTTTATGGTGACTACTATGGAATCGAAGGTGAATTTGCTCAAGAAAATTTCCAAGAAACCCTAGATACCTTGCTCTACGCTCGTAAAGACCTAGCTTACGGAGAGCAAACAGACTACTTTGATAATCCAAACTGTATTGGATGGACACGCTCTGGCAACGAAGATGGCGCTCCATTAGCTGTAACAATCTCTAATGATGCTGTTAACAGCAAGTCTATGGAAATTGGTAGTGATTGGGCTGGACAAACCTTCTATGACATTCTTGGAAACTGCTCTGATACTGTAACCATTGACGAAGACGGATGGGGAGACTTCCCAGTTTCTGAAAAATCTGTCAGCGTTTGGACAATTCAAGACTAAGAAAAAAAGCTCAATCGAGCTTTTTTTAGTATCATAAAATCCCTGAAATGGTCTTAACAATATCACGATTGGCATCAACATTATGCACACGGACAATCTGACAGCCCTTGCTAACAGCATAGCCAGATAGAGCAGCCGTTCCCTGATCACGGTCCTTAGCTTGGGTATTTCCACCTAGTAGGTAGTCCACAACACGCTTACGAGAAATCCCAAAAAGAACAGGATAGCCCAAGGCAACGACCTTGTCCAAACCTTTTAGCAGGTCAATATTGTGTTGGACATTTTTCGCAAAGCCAAAGCCTGGATCAATCCAGATATTGTCCTTGGCCACACCTGCTTCCAAGGCGGCCTGGGCTCGTTGACTGAGGAATGTACAGACATCTTCTGTGACATCATTGTATACTTCTTCTTTTTGATTATGCATGAGAATAATCGGCACATTCTTTTCAGCTGCTAAAGCTAGCATCTGACCATCATAGAGTCCAGCCCAGACGTCATTTAGAATATCTGCCCCTGCTTCAAGAGCAGCTCTGGCAGTAGCTGTCTTATAGGTATCAATACTGATGAGCACATCATATTTTGCCTTGATAGCCTGAATAACTGGCACGATACGAGCAATCTCTTCTTCCTCGGTCACAAATTCTGCTCCTGGTCTTGTAGATTCGCCACCTACATCGATAATGGCAGCTCCCTGGGCAATCATACGCTCAACCTGAGCCAACGCATCCTCTACAGTGTCAAAATCGCCACCATCTGAGAAAGAATCAGGGGTGACATTCAAGATTCCCATAATACAGGCCTTACCTGCAATCTCATGTTTGCCAATAAACATCTTAACTCCTAAAAATCACGCATCAATGAAAGAATTTCCTTGCGTTCTTCACGGTCTTCTTTATAAAGGCCCTTAGCGACAGTTGTGATTGTCTTACTTCCTGGTTTCTTAATGCCTCGCATGGTCATGCACATGTGCTCTGCTTCAACCATGACAAAAACTCCTCGAGGATTCAGAGCTTCTTCAAGTGCTGTAGCAACTTGATCTGTAAGACGTTCTTGCAACTGTGGACGACGAGCAGCTACTTCAACCGCACGCGCTAATTTGGAAAGTCCTGTCACCTTGTCTCCACTTGGCAAATAAGCCACATGGGCCTTACCATAAAATGGAACCAAATGGTGCTCACACATAGAGTAAAAAGGAATATCCTTGACAAGGACAACTTCGTCATGGACTTCTGAAAAGACAGCTGTAAATTGATCCTTAGGATCTTCATTTAGACCTGAAAACATTTCAGCATACATCTTAGCCACACGTTTTGGTGTGTCCAAAAGTCCCTCACGCTCAGGATTTTCACCGAGAGCTTCCAATAGTTGATAGACTGCTTGTTCTACTTTTTCTTGATTTGCCATAATTTCCTCTTGCAACGTTATAATACTATCTATTATACCTTATTTTGCTGGATTTTTCTTGCAAAAAATAAGATTTCCTAGCTACCTAAACCTCAAAAAAAGCGAAGACCACCTTTCATATAGAGGTTATCTTCGCTTATATTTTTTAGTCTTTCAAGTGGTAAGAATAGGATGAAACTACAATATTCTCACGCCATTTGAGATAATATTTCAATCGTAAACTCATTTGGTTGTGAAGCATGGTTTGCCATGATTTTTTAGGTACAAACTGAGGAATCATGACTGTCAAAGTCGCATTATCCTTCTCAGCTTGAGTGGCGACCTCGTCCACATACTGAATGGTTGACTGAGTGATTGAGCTGTATGGTGATTGGATATGAACCATCTCAATTTCAGGAAAATATTTTTTAAACTCTTGTTCAGTTTCCTTGTCCTTGTTCTCTGTATCCTTAGTAGATACATGCATGGCGATAACCTTGTCACCAATAGAACGCGCATAGGAAATAGCTCCGATATTAGCCTTGGTAACATTCCCAACGAGGATAAGAACAATATTTCCTTGATAATGGTGTTCTTCCACCGCTCCATCAATACGCAACTGTTGAGCAACACCATTATAGTGTTTTTTAATCTTAAGGAACATCCACATCAAGATTGCAATAATTGGGAAGAATGGCCAGATATCTCCTAAACGGAAAAGGAAGAGAATGAGAACAATAGCATAACAAATGAGGGCGCCCAAGATATTAGCTAAAGAGTGTTTCCAGAATCCCTTACCATATTCACGAATCCAATGGATAACCATCCCCGTTTGAGAAAGAGCAAATGGAATGAATACACCGATGGTATAAAGCGGAATCAACCGTTCCGTATTTCCTCGGAAAATAAACAAAAGGGTAATGGCACCAATTGCAAGTGTCAAGATCCCATTAGAGTATCCCATACGTGCCCCTTTTTCAAGGTACATATGAGGCATGTATTTATTTTTCGCCATATTAAAGGACAACATCGGAAAGGCTGAAAAACCTGTGTTAGCCGCTACTGCAAGAATCATGGCAGTAGAGAATTGGAAAACGTAAAATAGAATACTACCAATCCATGACTGACCGAGAATTTCTCTAGCCATTTGTGACAAGATAGTTACTCCTGCATGAGGCGTAATACCAGTCCACCAGTTGAGGAAGGTGATTCCCGCAAACATAGCCCCCAAAATGCTAGACATAATAAAGAGGGTTGAAGCTGCATTTTTGGCCTTAGGTTTCTTAAAGAAAGGCACCGCATTAGAGATAGCTTCTACCCCTGTCAATGAGGCAGAACCTGAAGTAAAGGCCCTTAAAATAAGAATCAATGATACACCTGTAATTGGTTGTCCTAAATGTGCTGTGGCTGCGTAAGGCATATGACCCGTTAAAATTTGAAAGAAACCAAATCCCAACAAGAAGAGCGTCGAAACAATGAAGAGATAAACTGGTATCATCAAAGATTTTGCCGATTCACGCATTCCCCTAAGGTTCATAACCATCAAAACAAGCACCAAAATCATTGATATTTCAAGATTGAAAGGATGCAGGAAGGGAAGGGCTGAAGTAATGGCATCTGCACCTGAGGCCACTGAAACAGCAACCGTCAACATGTAATCGACCAAAAGACTACCACCAGCTATCAAGCCAAACTTAGGAGACAGATTTTCCGTCGTTACCATATAGGCGCCACCACCTTGAGGATAGGCTTTGATAACCTGTCTATAAGAGATGGTAAGACTGGCCAAAAGAACGAGAACCAAA
Organism: Streptococcus sp. HMSC078H03; assembly: GCF_001808655.1. Taxonomy (NCBI): domain Bacteria; kingdom Bacillati; phylum Bacillota; class Bacilli; order Lactobacillales; family Streptococcaceae; genus Streptococcus; species Streptococcus sp. HMSC078H03. The sequence continues at coordinate 68,893 of NZ_KV794116.1, read as the reverse complement.
AGTCCAATAGGGATTGACCACCAAATAGCCGCACTAGATACAGCTGTCAGAACCAAAACGACTTGCTCTGGACCATAGGCGATAGATGATAGCGCATCACTCGACAACATGGCCAAGGCCTGAATCTTGGACAATAAGTGTTCATCACCACTATCATCATGAGTTAAAGGTTCACCGATTAAAATGTTTTTCAGACGTTGAAACATTGTGATCTCCTTACTTTTAAAACATACGAGGGCTATTATACGCCCCTAAATGTCATCTTTCAAGTCTTAACCATCACTTGCCTGCTCTAAAACCCATTTTCTGACCTGAGAAATGAAGTATAGAGATCCCGTAATCACATAAAGTTTCTTATTGTCAGTCGTCACATGTCCTTTAATCCATGTTTTGAAGTCTGGTACCTGATTATAAGCCTCTGGGTATTTATCTAATTTAACACTATTTGGATAGTCAAAACTCGTTACAGTCAAGTCACCAACCGATTTTAGTTGGGCAAGCATGCCATCAATAGGCTTGGTGTCAATCGCCGCAAAGAGAAGTTCAATCTCCTTATCTGCATATTCTGATTGCAACAAGTCAATCAAAACTTTAACACTCTCATTATTATGAGCACCATCAATCATGAGATTAGGTCTTAAAAATTCTGTTCGACCTCGCCAATTGGCATGAGCCAGTGCATCCTTTATGAGTTCAGGCGTTACTTTAGGATAATCTTTTTGAAGCAATAAAGAAGCCATGATAGCCAAGCTAGCATTTGCTACTTGGTGTTGACCGGCCATAGCCAAGGCTATATCATCTAACCTTTGCTCTCCATAGGTAAAATCAAAGGAAAGGCTTGACCCTTCAGCTGTGAAATCTCTCCCCAGCTCATAGGTCTTAGAACCTTCTTCTCGCGCCTTCTTCTCGAAAACATCTCGAACATCAGTACGGTCAGTCGCATAAATAAAGGGAGCCTCATTCTTCAAAACACCAGCCTTCTCAGCAGCAATTTCAGCATGGGTATTTCCCAAAATAGCCTGATGATCCAAACCAATCGATGGACACAGGACTGCCAAGGGCTTAAAGAGATTAGTCGAATCATGAAGACCACCCATTCCAGCTTCAATGAATGCGATATCAACAGGATGGACCTGACCAAAATAGAGGAACATCAAAACTGTGATAATTTCAAACTCTGTCGCATTTTCATGCTCTGTCTCTTTTGGCAGCCGTTCAACCACAGGCTTCACTCGATTAACCAGGTCAAGTAAGTCCTCTTCTGAAATCATCTGACCGTTAAGAGAAATTCGTTCCTTGAAGTCAATAATATAGGGTGAAGTAAAGGTTCCAACCTCATAACCCGCTTGGGTGAAAATGGTTTGGAGGGCATTGACTGTAGACCCTTTGCCGTTTGTTCCCACGATATGCACAGCCTTGAGATTATCTTGTGGATTTCCCAACTCTTTAAGCATCCAAGCCATACGCTCCAAGCCAGGCTTGATGCCAAATTTTAATTGTCCATGAATCCAATCCAACGCTTCCTGATAAGTCATAATTACTCCTTTTTTGGCTAATGCTTCAACTTAGTCATTAAGCTGACCTCTAAACTAGATTTCTAGTTTTTCCCTGAGCTTAATGCTTTGACGCTCTTATTATACCAAAGACTCCTAGGTATAACCAAAATATGCAAAAAAGGCAACCCTAGGGTCACCTCTTAAGCTTTCTCTTTTTCGTCAATAACAAGACGAACTTTTTTACCTTGAGTAGGTACCGAATAGACAATCGCTCTTATCGCCGTAATAGTACGTCCTTTTTTCCCGATAACGCGCCCAATATCGGCTGGGGCAAGGTCAAGATGGTACTCCAAAAACTCAGGACCGTCAATAATTTTGATGGTCAACTGATCTGGTGAAGCAATTAAAGGTTTAACGATAGCGATAATAAGATTTTCAATGGTATCCATAGGCTAAAAAATTATTTTGAGAATTTTGATTCGTGGAATTTCTTCATAACGCCTTCTTTTGAAAGGATGTTACGAACTGTATCTGAAGGTTGTGCACCTTTAGACAACCACTCAAGAACACGTTCTTCTTTAAGTGTTACTTGGTTTTCTTCAACGAGTGGGTTGTAAGTACCAACTGTTTCGATGAAACGTCCATCACGTGGAGCACGTGAATCTGCAACGTTAATACGGTAGAAAGGTTTTTTCTTAGAACCCATACGAGTCAAACGGATTTTTACTGCCATTTTTAATATCTCTTTTCTTTAGTTTTTTATTATGGTGGGGGCACTTATCGCCCCTCGACCTTAACTAGTATACCATATCATTTTTATGTGTCAAGAAAAAAACTTGACAGACTTAAAATTTCTACAAAAAAAGTTAGAGTCAAACTCTAACTTCCTTTTCGACTATTTCTTAGTTGTAGTCTTGTGATTTTTTTCATAAGCTACCTTTGCTTCAGCATATTCAGCTTCTAAACCCTTAGCCGCTGCTTTTGATACTTTCTCATAAGTATCACGACTGGTCAATTTGCCATCCTCGTTGTAAGTAGAAACAACCAAGGTATCTTTATTTACAGTATAAGACTTGGTGCGTTTCCCTTTACGGTAGAGTCGGTAGTTATCTACGTTATCCGAAATATAGTAATCTACTAGATTCTTATCTGCATTTGGATAAAGTTGCGAGACAACTTTAGTCAACTCACGCTTAAATTCTGAAACTTCCTTAGTATAGGTGATCGATTTATTCCACTGATCAACAACTTGATATTCCTTCAAATAATCTGAAGCTGTAAAAGTAGGCTGATCCTCCTCACCTTTTTTATAAAAGTAAGAATGTGTTTGTAAATTATTAGACTGATCAACTTTAAGGAAAGAGACATAAATTTCATCTTTATCTTCATGTTCTTTCAGAGCATTGGTTAACTTTCCAGAATTTTCGTCCAAGACCTTAGACGATTTTAATTCCCAAGTCCCCTCAATATTCCCCGAAGCATTACGCCAAAAACCGTATACTCCACCAACAAGCAACATCAAAACAACAGCAACAAGACTAGAAATCAAGGCTCCTTTGCCCCAATTTTTGGTCTTTTGCGATTTTTGATTAGCGTTTTGAATCGTTTCGAGAAGACGAACCTGACTTTCCAATCTCTTTTCTAGTTTGGCAACTGTCTGTTCTTCCTTAGATTTAGCTTTAGCAGCTAATTTTTCAGCCTTTTTCTTATCACGAGCAGCTTGACGAGCAATCTTCTTAGCTGCTTTTTCTTCCTTATGATCAAGTTTTGTCAAATCTTCAGACAATCCAAGATGCTGTGCTTGGTTACTGAAAACTGGAATAGATTGATTAGGCTCACTCGAGGTATTAACAGAATGATTTCCTGCATCTGGACGGGTTGGCGCATAACTTGCTAAACGCTCCTTAGCCTCTGCAACACGTTTTCGTTGTTCCTCTTCTTTTTGAATATCCTCAGCCTGACGGCCCGACTGAATGGTTCTTACTTGACCAACAGTCTCTTGAGATAGGGCCTTTCTCTTTTCTTGGGCCGCATTTGCCATAGCCTCTTGCGCGTTGTCACGCTCTTTCTGAGACTGGGCTAGTGCTCTGGCAGTTGCGGTTCCTTCTTCAAACTGTTGGTCAGCTGATGATTCTCCTTGATCAGCTACTTGGTGAGCCTCTGCACCTTCAGAGAGAACAAACTCTCCTCGTTCCAAGGCTTCTTTAAAGTCGATTGGTCTTGGTTTTCGGCCATTCACAGCCTCAAAGTACTCTAACCATTCGTCTTTCAACATAATAAATCCCCCTGAATTAAAAAACACATGATTAACTTCCCTATTTTACCATACTTTTTAACATAAAAATAGGGATTGACAAGAATTCTAAAAATTCTTATTAAATCCCCATTAATCTTCTTTTGGTGTAATAGACAATAATTGGACAAAACGGTGTTGTGCTGATTCCGTTTCAAGCGTGACATTATCATATCTAAAGAGAATCTCTTCGATATTTGCCAAGCCCAATCCTCGACCTGTTCCTTTTGTTGAAAATCCTCTTTGTTTCAAAGGAGCCACATCAATAGAAGCTTCCTTAGTTGAATTCTCAACAACAATAACAGATTGATTTTCCATCTTAAAGATAGCGATAGATAATTTTGGTTCATCTGCTAATACAGTAGCTTCAATAGCATTATCACAAAGAATGGATATGATTGTAATCAAGTCGAGTGGACGCATATCTGTGAAGAAGACCCCCTCTTCAACCTCCACATGGCATTGAATACCTTTATCAAAAGCCTCAGCCACTTTAGATGATAAAAGACTCTTAAGTGGCATATTGGTCACACGAGTTAATTTTGCCAAATCAAACTTTTGCTGCTTCAAATCTGATGCCGAATCTTTCAAGACACTATCATAAATCATCTTGATTTGATCGATGTCTTTCATCTGGATGGCTTCATTAAGCGAAATCATAACATTAGTATAGTCGTGACGGAAACTGCGTAGCGTTTCGTAAAGACTTTCGACCTGCTCAGAATACTTCTCTAAATCATCCAAGTGACGTCGATTTTCTTTTCTACGCTCATTTTCAAAGAATTCATCTGCATATTTATTAACCTTATAAACAGCATAAAAAATAGCTACAAACCCCACTAAGGTTATCACATGTCCAGCATAGTACAAGGCAAAAAATCGCGAGGCCACGACGACAGAATAGTTCAAAATCACATAGCCAATCAAGATAAAGTTAGTGAAAAACATAATCCGACCAAATTTACGATCTCGCTCTAAGACCCTCAAATATTTAAAATCAATGTTAAGGAGCTTGGATAGAGCGACAAATGTTGGAATAATTAAAAGGTCAAAGAAAATGAAATAAAGATAACTTCTGTTTAGAAAATCCGATGTGATGCCGAACCCTGGCATCAGGAAGTAGGCATAACCATTAAAAATCAACAGATAGAGAACTAGAGGATAGAAGGCATAAAAAGCCAACATATTGGTGGTTCTTTCCTTGCCGTAGAAATAAGCATAGAAAAGAAGATAGAAGGGTGTCATAAAGGACAAACCGACATTATATGACATCCCCAGTATTCCCCCTATACATTCAACCAGGAACGCAATAGGAAGGATCATACGTGGTACCTTGACCAAGCTGGTCTTTTCGTAGATCCACTGTATGACAATGAAATGCAAAAGATATTCTAATGCAATTTGCAAATTGAGCATCATTTAATGGTTAGCCACCTCCTTCTAGTCATCTCTAAATATACAGCAAAAAGCCATAACACTATTCTATCACAATTCCTGATAATAGATGAGATAAAATTAAATCATTATCTCGAATTTCAGAAAACTTTCAATAATGATTAGAGAAGAAGGGGAAAATCTAAGACCTAACGATTTTTCAAACGTTCCAAAAGTTCCTTTTTACGTGTCCGCGATAGGAGGCATGACTCGTTTTCCTCAAAGAAGACCATATTAGCTGTACGATCCACACTTGTCACATTATTCACATTGACAACAAAAGAGCGGTGTGTTTGGAAGAAAATATCATCCAATTTTGCTACTTCTGCAATTTTCCCATAGAATTCCACTAGGTTTGACTTGGTATGAGCGATTAACTTATGTGGCACAGGGGCTGTCTCAATGTATAAAATGTCATCATAAGGAATATTAACATCATTTTTATCCGTTTTAACAGTTAGACTCTGTGCCTTGGTTTCTTGCTCAACCTGTGAATAAGCAAAATCTAAAAGTTCTACTAAGGCTCTCTTAAGATCCACATCTTCCATGGATTTATCGACAAAGTCTAGAGCTTGAATCTTATAACGGAAGGTCAAGGGCATAAACTCCGAGTAAGCTGTAACAAAAGCAATTTGTGCTTTCAAGTCTTCCTTACGGATTTCAAGCCCAATATCTAGTCCCTGCTTAGTTTGATTTTTAAGGTCAATATCCAAAAGATAAACCATGGATTTACCCGAACCTCTATCAGCATCTAACAATTCCTGACCCTGTTCATAAAAAGTAATCCCATCAACAACGGCCTTCGACTCCTCAACTGCTTCGTCCAATAAACGACCAACACGATGACGCTGCAAGGCATCATCTTCAAGGACGATAATAGAAAGCATCTTATTTCCCTCTTTCTTTCTAATATACTTTAATATACCTATCTAATATTTTATCATAATTAATCGGATAATATTCCTTTTTTCACAGCATAAAGTCTTTTTATCTCACCTAATTTCATTTATAAAACAATTGTTATCCCATTGTCACTTTATATTCATTTTTAGGTGTTATCATGAGAACTGTTTTTGTTTTAAATTAAAAAGGAGAAAGTTATGTTACATTCTTTTAAAACGCAAGGGACTAAGACAAAGACCTTGTTGACCCTTGCAACTGTCGGTATAATTAGTGCTTTTCTTGTAGGAAGTCCTCAGTATGCCTCTGCGGATCAAACCTATGTTTCAGATCCTAACCAGGCTCAAACATTTTCCGAACTTGAAACAGGTACAACTACAAATACCATCGCTCAAACAGGTGTTTCTACTGAAACACCTACTACTGTGACTACTATATCACATACCTCTGTGGATGATTTTCATACACATGAAAATGACTATGAACAAACTCCCACAAACACTCCAACTTTTGAGGAATTGAAACAAAATAGTCAAACAGCTAGCAGTACTGTCGACAGCCAGACTGGAATCAAAACCTATGAGACTAGAATTCCGACAAATACAGATAGCAATCATAAGGCTGTAGAAAACCAGTCTGAACCAAAGACCGAAACTGTCGCTCAAGCACAAACCTGGTCAAAAGATGGTGCCACATGGGTTTCAACAGAAATTAATAATGGTAATGTTCATAAGATTCTATCTACTTATATTCCAAAACCATTAACACCTTCTACAAAACCAACGACAACAGCTACACCAAAATCTAAACAATCAACTCCTGCTGTTAGTCAACCTAAAAAACCAGCCACAGTTGCTAACAAACCTACAACATCTACAACTCAACCTAAGAAACCAACGACTGTTGTAAACAAACCAGCGACTTCTACAACGACACAACCTAAGAAGCCAACAACGACTGTCACTAAACCGACAGCTCCTAAAGCCACTCCTATCCAACCTGCTAAACCAGTGGACCGAATTGCTCAAGTATGGCAAAAGAATAACGAACTCGTAAAAGAGAATTACGATACTCCTCACTGGTCAAGCAAGGAAGCGACAGTTTTCATCAATGCTAAAAATCCTGAAATCGTGAATGCCTACAAACAGGCTATCACTTCTTGGAATAACACTGGTGCCTTTAATTTCTTGCTCACTAACGATAAACAAAAAGCCAACATCATTGCTGATGAACGTTATGAAGGTAATGTGGCAGCTCCTCTTGGAGTTACCTACTCTACTTACTACCTCCCAACTAAGCAATATAGTAATGCTACTGTTTACTTGAACACCTTCCATGTTCAAAACAATTATTACCAAAAGAACGGTGGGAAACTCCTTAACACTGCGCAACACGAATTAGGACACTCAATTGGACTTGAACACAACAGTGCCGTTGCCTCTGTAATGGAACCTAAAGGTGGTAAGACAAGTATCCAACCTGTTGATATTAACAATGTTAAGAAACTCTATAGCAAGATTTAAGTTCTTACACCATCACTACAAATATAAGCAGACCTATCAGGTCCTGCTTTTTTTATACAAGTGAGATGACCATTCAAGACCAGAAAATGACTGTTCACGATTTTTTCTTACATATTTTAGAATTATGTAAAGTTTTCTTCATTTTTTTTGGTAAAATAGAAAATGTAAAGAGAGACCGGATGAGTTAGAAAACTCAACTTTGTTAGTTTTTGCTCATTATTCTCATAAGCAGAATAAAAATAGTCTAGGAACCCTTCTTAACATTTATACCTATCTTCCCCAAACACTTTTCCCCCATTCCTAGATTTCCAGATCTCTCCTAATAAAGAACGTCTAGCAACAGCAGCTAGGCGTTTTTTAGTGTAGTTAAAGGACATAGTCATCGATATTATCCCAGTAGATTTGTAAACACTCAGAAAAATTTTCACAAAATTACCATTCAGGACCAGAAAATGACTGTTCATGATTTTTTTACAAATTTAAAAAATATGTAAGTTTTCTCTGAATTTTTTTGGTACAATAGATAATGTAAAGAGAGACCTAATGAGTTATAGATAAGTATTCTATTATTTAAAACTTATTGTTCTCATAAACGTTTTCTAAATAGTCTAGGAACCCTTCTTAACATTTATACCTATCTTCCCCAAACACTTTTCCCCATTCCTAGATTATCAGATCTCTCACAAGAAAATCGTCTAGCTCACCCGGCTAGGCCTTTTTTCTTTTTCCATACTTTTGCTATAATAGAGTCATACCGTTTGAAAGGAACTCATAAAATGACTATAGATCAGCAACTTCTTTGCTACAAACGTTTACCAAACTGGACAGCTACAACACTGCCAGAAATGGTAACGCAAAAACACAATACTAAGGTGGGAACTTGGGCTAAATTGACCATTCTATCAGGATCTCTTCACTTCTACGAATTAGATGAAGAGGGGGAGGTTACTGCAGAGCACCTCTTTACCCCCGAGACAGAGATTCCTTTTGTTGAACCACAAGCTTGGCATCGCATCGCTGCTGCATCAGATGATTTGGAATGCTATCTTTCTTTTTACTGTAAACCTGAGGACTACATGGCTAAAAAGTATGATACTAAAGCCCACTCTGAGGTTCTTGAAGCAGTCCAATCTGGCCATATCAAACCTGGTCGCACCCTTGACCTAGGCTGTGGTCACGGTCGTAACGCTCTTTATTTGGCATCTCTTGGGCATGATGTTACAGCCGTTGATGTTAATAACGAAGCTACACAACGCATCCAAATGATTGCAGATGAGGAAAATTACAATGTTAGAGCTGGCTACTACGATATCAATGCTGCTGCTCTTCCTGAGTCTGAGACCTTTGATTTCATCCTCTCAACAGTCGTCTTTATGTTCCTTGATCCCGATCAAATTCCGGCTATTATCAAGAATATGCAAGAGCGTACTGTTGTCGGTGGTTACAACCTAATTGTTTGTGCCATGGACACTGAGGAGCACCCTTGTACCATGCCTTTCTCATTTACTTTTGAAGAAGGTGAGTTGAAAAACTACTATAGTGACTGGGAATTAGTCAAGTATAACGAAAATCTTGGTCACCTTCACCGTTTGGATGAATATGGCAATCCCATCGCCCTTCAATTTGCAACCATGTTAGCTAAGAAGGTTAAATAAGAGCGAATGGCTGTAAAAGAGTTGAGCACAGCTTGACTTGTCTTCAAATTAAAAACTAGGATTCCAACCGAATTCCTAGTTTTTAATTGTTTACAATGTCTGCATATCCTGATTTAAGGTCAGCATTTTCCGTTTCTTTGACATAATACACGCCACCATTAGTAGTTGGTGAATAAAGAACAAAGGGAGTCCCATCTTTTTTAATGGTAAAGAAATAACGGTGAACAGATACATTTTCCCATCTCTCGTATACCGAAACAATGGTATACTCCGAATTGCTATTACCATTTGCAGCATAAGTAGCATCCACAGTCTGGTTATGATCCGACATCCAACGGATAGGCAAGGAAGAGGCTTCATTGGTAATTTCTTTGTATCCTGGCTGATTCATCTGATTGCCCCAAGAAACCATCAAACTAGCAAGGCGACTAGCTTTGTCATTGGTCCAACGTGGATTTTCAGTATAGGCTTCCTTAGCATGGTTAGCGTCAGGTGTATCAATACTTGCACTGCTAGATTCACTCGTCTTCGCATTTTCGATTGATGACGTACTTGGCTTGGCATTAGCCTTATCTGTCGATGAGAATATCGAGCTAGCCACTGTGGCAGACGACCTAGTCTGTTTGACGTTCTTCATTGAACTAGAGACTAGAGTCAAGCCAATGCCAACGACGATCGCTACTAGAGCCCCCAGAAGAATATAAATATAATTATAATTTTTCGAGATTCCAATAAGGCCAGACTGATAAGCTAATTGTAGTTCATCGGGTTTCGGTTTACGCCCCTGAACTTGCTCAAAACGACTTATCCATTCTGCTTCTGACAGCTTTCGCATAATTTTCCTCTTCTCTTTATCATTTCACCTTTCATCCTATCATAGAACAGGGATGATGACAATAGTAGAGAGAACTTGAGGCTTACCTTCAACCTATTATCCTTTATTTTCAAAATAACGACGAACAATCGGCGCCACTTCTTCACCATAAAGTTTAATAGCCTTTAGAACAGCCTCATGTGGCATAGAACCAATTGGGAGATGAAGCATGAAGCGATCTAGCTGTAAATCCTCAATAATACGAATGATTTTTTGAGCGACGTGAGCGGGGTCCCCAACGAACATGGCTCCGTTTGGTCCAACACTAGCATAGTACTGCTTTTTAGTCATTTCAGACCAATGTGGGCGATCCTTAGCAATGTTATCCACCGTTTGTTTCGTTGGATAAAAATAATTTTCTATCGCTTGGAAATTATTTTCTTCAATCCATCCCCAAGAATGAGCAGACAATTCAATTTCTTCAACGAGCTCTCGAATACGTTGGTCATGAGAGATAGATTTTCCAGTCGATTCTAGGAGGGTTGTTTCTCCAAAAGTTGAAATGCCAAGTTCAATCGTCATAAATCTTTCCTCCAGTAATTCTTTTATTTGTTATGAGAATACATTATAACTAGTTAGTGATAATTACAAATAAAAAAACCTAAGACTCTATTTTCCAAGAAAAACTAATAGGGTTAGGCAGAAAAGTAAAACTAAAACACCCACAACTAGTAGGAGACTAATCTTATAGCCTAGGGGATTTTTGGGATTTAAACCAGTTCCAAGGCCATACCTACGGAGGACAAATAAGGGTTCTGAAGGAGACTGATTAAGGTTGTAGCCTAAGAGGTACTTTAAATAAAGCAGGAAGAAGAAACTCATCCCCGGAAAAATAACAAGAGGAAGCACTAGCCCCTGTGACCACCAAATCATGATTGTAAGAAAGACTTGTATCAACAAGAGCACCCAAAACAAGTAATAAATGTACGATTGCTTTTTCATTAATATGTACCTCTCAATCTAAGATTAGTATACTCCTCCTAGCTTCCCTTATCAAACCCATAACTCGCCTGACACCTTATTTTCTGCTACAATAGAAAGGAAAGATTCAAAAAAGGAAACTGTACACATGAAATTAATTTCTTGGAATATTGATTCCCTAAACGCCGCTCTTACTAGTGATTCTGCACGCGCTCAATTATCACGTGCTGTTATCGACACTTTAGTCGCCGAAAATGCAGATATCATTGCTATTCAAGAGACAAAACTGTCTGCCAAAGGTCCGACTAAAAAGCATTTGCAAATCTTGGAAGACTACTTCCCTGACTATGACAATACTTGGCGTTCATCTGTTGAACCTGCCCGTAAAGGTTATGCTGGAACCATGTTCTTGTATAAAAAAGAACTGAATCCAGTCATTACCTATCCTGAAATCGGAGCACCTTCAACCATGGACTGTGAAGGGCGTATCATAACTCTCGAATTTGGCAATTTCTTTGTGACACAGGTCTACACACCAAATGCTGGTGATGGCCTCAAACGTCTACTTGAACGTCAAATATGGGATGAAAAATATGCGGATTACCTAGCTGAATTGGACGCTCAGAAACCCGTTCTTGCGACTGGTGACTATAATGTTGCCCACAAGGAAATCGACTTGGCTAACCCTTCAAGTAATCGTCGTTCACCTGGTTTTACAGATGAAGAACGTGCTGGCTTCACTAACCTCCTTGCCAAAGGATTCACAGATACCTACCGTCACCTCAATGGCGACGTTACAGGAGCCTACACTTGGTGGGCTCAACGTAGCAAAACATCTAAAATCAACAATACAGGCTGGAGAATCGACTACTGGTTGACTTCAAATCGTATTGCCGATAAGGTTACAAAGTCAGACATGATTGACTCTGGGGATCGCCAAGACCACACACCTATTGTCTTAGAGATTGATTTATAAAGTATCTCTAGACATAAATCACAAAAAGAGTAGACCTGCTACTCTTTTACTATGTCCAATTAAGGAGAAATTATGAAAACCAAACTTAATACCACTCAAAAACTTGTTCTGTCAGCTATAATGATGGCCCTTTATATCGCTATTCTCTTTGCTTCACAAGCCGTTTCCTTTGGTGCGGTTCAGATGCGTCTGGCCACTGCTTTATATGGATTAACTTATATCTTTCCATTTTTGGTATTCCCTATCAGCATAGCCAATGCTATTGGTAACTCTTTTGGCGGATTGGGATTGATTGACGTGGTTGGTGGTTTCTGTGCTAGCTTTTTAACAACTGGTAGCATCTACCTCATCCGTAAAGCTAAGTTATCTAGCTGGTTCATCATCCTTCCAATCCTACTCGTTCCTGCCTTAGTGGTACCAATCTGGCTTAGTGCCTTGCTCAAACTTCCTTATTTTGCTCTCGTTATTAATCTCCTCTTAGGACAATTAGTGCCTGCGATTTTGGGAGCAGTCCTGGTACGAGAGCTAGCTAAACGTGGATATAAAGACTAACAAAAACAAAAATATCTCTGCAATGTGCAGAGATATTTTTTTAGTAATGATATGCTTTCTTGTAAGCTTCTCTTGGTGTCAGTTTATCACCAGAAATAAGCAAACGGTAGTCAACATTAGTAGGATCTTTCTGATACTCATCAACCCAATCTTGATTCATTTCGAGGTAAAGATTATAGGTTCCCAACTTAGTCGAAACAGTACCTATCTTGTAAAAATCTTTATAACGCTTTTGGTTATCTGTTTTTTTCAATTTTTCATATCGATAATAGGTTCTGGCAAAGTCAGTGAACTGGTATTCTTTCTTATCTTTTCCAGAGCCAGTTGTGACTTCAATGGTGCCCTTGTTATTTGTTAAATGTAAATCATAATCATAGTCATTGTGACTATTCACTTGGAAGACACCTGAAGTGATATCACTGTCATCAGAGAATGTCTGAATATCAGCGAACTTAGCAGCCTGCCAAGAAGCAGGGACTCCTTCATACTCACCATCGCTTTGCAAGCCTAAAAGTGACCAATAATGACCAAGATAGAAGGTATTAGACTTATCACGATCTGTCACCAGTTCACCTACCATCTTAAGGTTTTCAGCACCTAGACGGTAAGGGTTAGAAAGGTAACCAAAGACTGGGAAGAAATAAATGATGACTGTAAAGGTCAAGAGAGTCTTCATATTAATCTTATTGATAGCCCAGAAGAAATAGGCAGCTGAGAACAATAGAGCGTAAGCAGCACCATAGCTAAACTTATGCGCATGGGCAATCAAAAGCAAAATGAAGAAAATAGGTTGGATAGGACGAACCTTATGATAGATGATAGAGAAAACATCCTCCTTGTCTTCCTCAGATTTGAAAATCAAGGACAAGACAATAGTCAAGAGTACAAAGAAGGCGCCAAACCCGAAACCAACATCATTTGGACGGAAGAAGTAAGCCAAGATGGACATGTCCATTACCAATAGCCAGACAGATGCAAATTTGACCATGTTGTTACCAAATTTTGCAGCTGTTTGACTTGGTGCCTTCAAAGGTACTTCGAAGGCTTGTGCAAGTGCTCTTTCTTTGGCTTGGCGTTCGGCCTCTATTGCCGCTTTCATTTCCTTAGTACGGCGTTCCTTTTGAAACAAATGGGCAACCTTGGTCGGTTCATCTTGTCTCGACTTGGTAATGCTCAAAAAGAGCAAATATTGCATAGCAAAGATGAGAGCTGTGTTCCCACCGTATTCTAGGAAGGAACCATCCCAAATACTAGAAACAACTGCAAAAACGATATAACCTCCAATTGAGATTAAAACCGTCAAAAGCAAATGAATCCAACGATAGCGGTAAGTGTATTTATCAGTTGTATCTCGTCTCAAAAACGTGTCACGTGGGTAAAGATACCAAATAACGAAGATAAGTTCAATGGCCTGAACTGCTGTTAGAAAACCAACATAGTTGAAGCCAAAAACGGCTGCTACCACATTGATGAGATAGGAAATAATAGCCAAAACTCGCAGACTGGTGCGCTTAGACAAGAGTCCAATACTCATCAGGGTGATAGTTGAGAAGGCAGAAAAACCAGCGCCCATCTTATTATCAAAGATAAACACATTGACAAAGGCAAAAATCAAGATTCCTAGAAGAGTTAAGACTTGTTTTTGCATTTCTTTTTTCTTTTCTTTCATATTTTCCCTCCTTATGAAAATGATAACGCTTCCGTATTCCTATTTTAACACAATTATACTATTTTTGTCAGATTTAAAAAGACATTCGGATAATCGAATGCCTTTTTCATTAATTATCCATTGCTTCAATCTTAAGGAAAACAAAATCTCCATCAAAGCGTTGAATATACTTTTGAAAGCCTAATAAACTAAAGGTTTCAATCTCATAACGAACCTGATCAACACCATCACTAGCGCTTTCCTCTAGCAGTTTAAGTTTTGGAATATCGGATTCCAAGACATCACGGTAAAGTCCTTTATACTCAAAGGTAATTCGAGCCCACTCATTACCAGAAAGCATTGAGAAAGCCTGATAACGCACCTGCTCATCTGTAATAAGACGGGCTTCTTGTTCTGGACTTAACGTGAAAGCCAAATCATTTTCAGATTTGTGAATGGTTTGAAAACGATCAACACGGAAATAACGGATTTCAGAGAACTGATAATCACAAGTAAAGTTATCATCCAGTTTGTATGAAATACAGTAGAAATAATGGTTATCAAAAATGACTGAAATTGGAAAAACCTTATATTCCTCCACTTTTTCTCCTGGCTTACGGTAACTAAAAGACAAAGGACGTTGGTCCACAATGGCATCGAAAATGGCTGAAATAGCTGGTAAGAGTGACTTATCTTGATCCTGATAAATCTTAAGTTCTTGATAACTATCTAGTTCTAGCTCAGTCAATCGCTTGATACGTCTGCGCTCCTTGTCGTCTACAGCCCTCTCAACAAAGATGTTGATAATTTCTGCTACTTCATCCTTTCGAAGGGCACGACTCTCTAAAAGAATCTTAGATAGGATAACTGCCTGATTGTATTTAAGGTTACCATAGCCCTGTTCATACTGGGCATGATAGGAACCGTATTTTCTGGAATACTTAACCTTCATATTTGGACGTAACTCAGTCAAATTTTCCTTGAGTTCACTCACGTCCTCTTTAAGTGTACGCTCACTTATGCCAAAGCGAGCTAGGTAGTCCGTTTTTGAAATGTCATTTCCCTTTTCTAATTCGGACATAAAATACAAGAGACGTTTGGTTTTTGATGCTGTCATTATAAAATCCCCCTTTATAATCAAACCCCTTATTACTAAAAAATTGCTGTTTAGTTATTCATTATCATAGATAGTCATCCCTAGTAGCAACGAGCCACAGAATTATAGCTCAAATAATAGTCCTTTTTCTTTTCGTTATACTCAAAAGATAGTCTTAACAATTGTGCTTTCTCAATAGGACTATTCTGATCAGTGTAATCAAGATCAACTGACTTATGTATGATTCCTGATGAATGGACGTTGATACTTCTCCAGGACCTTTTTGCCTGAGAATGTTCCCTCACTACCTCAAACAAGGATGTTGCTGGACCCAGATAGTCTTGGTCTTTAGTACGTAAGCTATTTATCTGCTCTTCCGTCCAATTACTGCTATAGTTATCAACCTCAGTGACGCCATCAAGTGGATAAGTCGCTGTTCCACCATCATAGACAAAGCGTCCCTTTTCATCCTTCACAAAAGAGAGATCACTATACTCATTGCCATCTCCACGGTCATATCTCACCTTGAGACCACTAGACTCCATCTCGACATAATTGCCCTTACCATGACTTTTAATAATCGAACGTAAGGTATCAGCCTTGGGTTTCAGATTTTCAAAATCTTCTTCCGTCCAGTTATAAATCGCAGACTCATCTTCGTAGTCTTTGAGATCATCGCTATCAGGTTTATCCTCATCAAGATCTGACTGAGATACCTGCTGAATCAACCTGTATTTTTTCATAGCCCCTCGATAGACAGAACCACCTAAAGTGGCAAAGAAGGATAGCACAATCAAGCCAACCACGATTGCGGTGAAGAGAAATCTACCTAGCTTCTGTCCCATTCTAAAGAGAATGATAGCAAGGACAAAACATGCCACAATTACAGCCCGATACACAATTATCGGCTTATACTTCCAAGATAACAAGACTGAGCCCCAGCTCACACTTAAGAGTATCAGTGGTAGAGCAAGAGTCAAAAAGAAATGTCGCTTCTCAGCTTTTTCCTCCTGAAAAGCAGATTCAAACTCTGGTCCTTTATTACTAAAAGCCGACTCGAAAGCCTGATCACCATTCTTTAGATGATCATCACTTAAATAATCTTCGTTCTCTTTATTAAACCTCTACTCCTCTAAATATTCTATATAACAATTTCCCAGTTTTTTCTATTGTAACAAATGAAAGCGTTATTTTCTACAAATATACTAAAAAAGCAACCTATCTTAGGTTGCTTAAAGGTTTAACATTAGTCATTCTCAATTTTTTCAGCTTCTGTACTGAATTTTTGTGCGATGGCTTCAAGAGCTAATTCATCTGTATCTGGAAGAGTGATGGCATCATCAGAAATCTCATCAATATTTGCATAAAATTCAATATGATTCTTCAGATTTTGGAGATGAATTGGTGCATCACCACCGTATTCGCCATCGAGGTTAATCATCATACGATCATCACTTAAAGGCTCAATATACAGCGAGCTCGTTTTGATATAGGAAATTCTCTTGTCATAGATGTGTTTACCACCTTGGAGAATTTGACGAATGAGGTCAACCAATTCAAAGAGGTTAGCTGTCTTAACCATGATTAGAGTAAATTTACCATCATCCAGTTTAGCATCTGGGGCAATCGTTTCAAAGCCACCAACTGAATTGGTCAAGGCAACGAAAATCATGGAAAGACCACCTTCAAAGACACCCTCGTCATGCGTAACACGAACAGGAACCTTCTTTACCTGTGGCAACAACTCTGCCCCCTTAACAAGGTAGGCCAAATAACCAAGTACTGTCTTTAAGCGACTAGGTACACTATAGGTTAGTTCCGTAAAGGAACCAGCAGCCGCAATATTGATGAAGTATTTGTCATCATAGGCACGGCCAATATCCATCTGAAGGGTCTGATTTTTAGCGATAACCTTGGCTGCTTCAACAGGATTTCCTCTTGGAATCTTCAAGGCGCGTGCAAAGTCATTTGTCGTTCCCGTTGGAATAACCGCCATTTGTGGGCGTTTTTTAAGCGGGGCAACCCCAGAAACAACCTCATTGATTGTACCATCGCCACCAGCAGCAATAACTAAGTCAAAGCCTGCTTTGGCCGCACGAGTGGCCTCATTTTTTGCTGAGTTCTCATCTGGTGTTGTTTGAAAGGCTGACGCTTCAAAGCCAGCACCTTCCAGAATATCCAAGACCTCGGCAACATTTTTTTTCATAATTTCTTGTCCAGATGTTGGATTATAAATTAAGCGGGCACGTTTTTGTTTCATATTGAACTCCTATAAATCCAGCAACCAAGCCTCATCTTTTACTTCAATTCCTAGGCTTTGTGCTTTTTCCAACTTACTTCCGGCATCACTACCAGCAACTACTAAATCTGTTTTCTTAGAGACAGAACCTGTCACCTTAGCACCCAGAGCTTCTAGTTTTGCCTTTGCTTCACTACGTTTAAGATGCTCCAATTTTCCTGTCAAAACAACTGTCTTACCAGATAAGATAGCATCATCTGCCACCTTTTGTCCAAGATAGGACAAATTAACGCCATAGGATTCCAGTTCTTTCATAAGAACTTGAGCCTCCTCCTTAGCAAAATAGCGCTGGATGGACTTGGCAATAACCTCTCCTAAACCATCTACAGCAGCAATAGCCTCGACATCTGCACTGGCTAACTCTTGTATACTTCCAAAAGCTTCTAGCAACTGCTTACTAACTTTGGCGCCAACATGACGAATACCCAAGCCATAGAGCAATTTCTCTGCAGAATTTTCTTTTGATGCTTGAATGGCTGCGTAAAGTTTTTCAGCCGACTTTTCCTTGAAACCTTCCAATTGAAGGAAATCCTGACTGTTCAAGCCATAGATATCAGCCACATCTTTAACCAATTCAGCTTTAAAGAGCTTTTCAACCACTGAAGGTCCCATACCTGCGATGTTCATGGCATCTCGAGAGGCAAAATGAATCAGGCCTTCCTTGATCTGAGCAGGGCAAGAAGGATTGATACAACGTAGGGCAACTTCATCTTCAAAATGTAAAAGACCACTGCCACAAGATGGACATTGAGTCGGTACTTCCATCGGCTCCTGTGTCGTACGCTTACTCTCTACTACACGAAGTACAGCAGGGATAATATCACCAGCTTTGTAGACAATTACGGTATCACCGATACGAATGTCTTTTTCGGCAATGTAATCTACATTATGAAGGGTGGCCCGACTAACCGTTGTCCCCGCTAATTGCACTGGAGTCAAATTAGCAGTCGGCGTTACTACACCCGTACGACCTACCTGCCAGTCCACTGAGAGAAGCTCTGCTTCCTTTTCCTCAGCCGGAAATTTATAAGCAATGGCCCAACGTGGCGCCTTAACTGTAAAACCGAGTTCTTCTTGCATAGCCAAACTATTGACTTTGATGACAACACCATCAATGTCATAGGCCAAGTGATCACGATCTTCTACAACAGCTTGAATAAAGTCCCAAATCTCATCCATCGATGATGTGACAATACGTCGTGGATTAACAGAGAAACCGAGTTCTGCCACTTCATTTAAGACATCATTTTGTGTTAGACGCTCCGTTGGACTAGCTTCCTGATAAAGGAAAGTCGCCAAACGACGCTCTGCAACCACTTTGGTATCTAATTGACGAAGAGTTCCTGCTGCAGCATTACGTGGATTGGCAAATTCGGCCTCACCATTTTCCTGGCGTTGGATGTTGATGCGTTCAAACTCAGCCCGTGGCAGGTAACACTCCCCACGCACCGTAATATTAAGAGGTTGGTCCAACTTCAAAGGAATATCTGAGATACGCTTGACATTTTCAGTGATATTCTCACCTACAGAACCATCACCACGTGTCGCACCTACCTGAAGAATACCATCCACATAGGTCAACGAGATAGAAAGCCCATCGATTTTGAGTTCAGCCATATAATCAGCATTAGGAAATTCGTCCTTAACCCTCTTATCAAAGGCATCTAGCTCTTCTCGTGAAAAAGCATCCTGCAAACTATAAAGCGGATACTCATGTTGATATTTTTCAAAACCATCAAGTACCAGCCCTCCCACACGATGTGTTGGACTATCTGCTTGAACAAGTTCTGGATGTTCAGCCTCCAAAGCTACAAGCTCACGATAAAGCTTATCATACTCGGCATCTGACACTGATGGATTATCTTCCGTATAATACTCTTTTGCATACTGGTTAAGTTTAACAACCAGCTCTTTCATTCGTTTTTCCATAGGAACATTTTAACATAAAAGCAGAAAAAAACGCCTTTACAGACGTTAATTTAGGAAACAAAATCAATAACTTTGGCCAATTTCTTAATGAGAATTGCACCAACTAAGAGAGAAGCCAATTCTCCTATAGCAACAGTGAACCAAGTTGCCCAAAATGGTGCCTGAGTAACCAAGGTCAACTCAGCCGCAATTGTCACCATGAAGAATGAGAAGTAAAAGGCAAAGTAAACATGAGCCTTGTCAAAAAGTCCACCTAAAATATCTTGGTTCTTAAATCGGTCGAAGAAATAAACACCTGAACCGACAAAGACCAGTGTCGAGAGACTTCCGACAACCACATCAATCATGTTAAAGCTAAAGAAATTAGCAATCACACAGCCCAAAGTCACGGCAATGATATACTTGCGATTATAAAATCCTAAAAGATTGAACATTTCTGCAATTCGGAACTGGTAGGGACCATACGAAATTAAGTTAAAAGGTGGCACAACAGTCAAGACTACATAAAGAGCTGCCACAATAGCAATATGTGTTAAATCACGAACAGTTTGTTTTTTCATTTTTCCTCCATAATCATTATCTTTTTATTATCTACAAAGGATAATATTCCCGTCAAAAGAGCCTGGATCTCACCAAGCTCTCTTTATCATCTAGGAATCATCCTCATCTTTTTTGTGTTTTTTGCTGTCACTACCATCTCCAGAAAAGCTCTGAATAATAGTAATCACATCTCCTCTTCTACTTTTCAGTTCACCTTGTCTAAGCTCTTGATAGGTCGCATTAAAGACGGCCCCCAAAATCAAAATCCTGGCCAAGAAGATGAACCAAAGCATGAAGACGAAAATCATAATGGATCCAAATAACTTGATATCAACTAATCGACTCAAGGTACGAATCACATAAGTTCCAAACAAGTTGCTTAAATAGCCAATCACCAAAGTCGTAAAGATAGTCCCTGGCATAACAAAGCGGATTTTTCGAATCTTCACATTCGGAAGCACAAAATAAAGCACCATCATTCCCAGGAAGACAACTGCAATACTCAGAGGCTGGATACTATTTAAAATAAACTGAGTCATCTTGGAACCAATAGGATAGGTCTGTGTAATAACTCTAAGGACCGACTGAATAATCGTAGACAGCATTAGTGCAAAGGTGAGCAGGAACAAGATGACCAGACTCATGAAACCACCAACAATATGACTAATAAAGACATCACGGTGTTCTGAAGCACCATATACCTTGTTAATCGCCTTTTGAAGCGAAGACAAGGACTTAATCATTGTCCAGAATCCCGTCAAAGAGGCAACTCCCAACAACTGTCCAGAAGGTGTCGAGAAGATATCCTGAACAACGTTGGCTGCAGGTGCATAAAACTGCTTAGGAAGGTGCTCATTCATAAACTTCAAGAGATCAGTCGTATCAATATTCAGATAGGGAAAGACATTTGCCGCAATGACAATAAGCGGAAAAACCGTCAAAATGAGGTAGTAAGCCACTGCGATAGTTGAAATATCTATCTCTGCACTACGATAATGCCTAAGATAAACCTGCAAAGGGCGCCATTGGAGTTTATCCAATAGACGGGACATTAAGCCTTGTCGTTTCATATTAGTAAGTTCTTTCTTCGCCTTGAGAAGTCAAAATTACTGGACCATCCTTAGTGATAACAAATTGGTGCTCATATTGACAAGAAAGTCCACCGTCAAGAGTTTTGTGAGCCCAACCCGTTTCAAGGTCAGTATCGATTTCCCAAGTACCAGTGTTAATCATTGGCTCGATAGTCAAAACCATTCCTTCTTTAAGACGGAGACCTCGTCCAGCCACCCCATAGTTTGGCACCATTGGTTCTTCGTGCATTGTTGGTCCAACTCCGTGTCCAACCAAATCACGAACAACACCGTAACCACGACTTTCAGCGTATTCTTGGATAGCTGCACCGATATCACCGATACGGTTACCGACTACCGCTTGTTCAATGCCAAGGTACATAGCCTCACGTGTTACTTCCATAAGTTTTTTAACTTCGTCAGATGGCGTTCCAATCGCATAAGCCCAACATGAGTCAGCCAAACCGCCAGAATATGATTCCGTGTATTTTTTAACCTGAGCAACATTGTCAAAATCCAATTTTGACACATCAAGGACTGACTTATCGATAGGTTCTGACAAGACCATATCAACCTTCAAGAGGTCACCATCTTTCAAAATATAGTGACGTGGAAAGGCATGTGCCACTTCGTCATTAAGGCCACAGCATGTCGCATAAGGGTAATCCATAATGCTTCCCTCAACCCCAATCTGAAGGGGAAGGACATTCTCTTCTTTACAACGACGACGCACATACTCTTCCACTTCCCACATGTCTACTCCTGGTTTCAAGAGGTCACGTAGACCAATGTGAATACTAGCAAGAAAATCCCCTGCCCTATCCATTGCTTCAATTTCACGTGCTGATTTTAATGTAATCATTGTTTTCTCCGTTTTCTTTATATCTTTTATTTTTAGTTACTAAGTTTTCTTAACCACAACGACTGATTTGCAGACGGTATGATTTCCGTGAGTAACCATAAGGTCCAGATGGGCTCTACGTCTGGTTTCAGCGATAATACTTGGTGTAATCGTCACCTTGTCATCGATCTGAGCTGCCTGAAGAAAGTAAAACATCATCTCTTCAATCACAAGACCATTTTGTTCCTGCTTTTCCATGATACGATAGACAACCTCTTTAACCATCTCTGCAAGAACACCCTGAGTGAGGTTTCCAGAATTGTCAATCATAGTGGGCTCGACCTCAAAGCTGAAAGCATGCTTGTCCTGGTTTAGGTTAGCTATCATTTGATCGCTAAAGGTGTGCAAGTTGCCACGATTATTGTCCTGAAGTTCTTCCAAAACCTGACGACGGGTGATAACACCTAGATAGTGTTTTTCTTCATCCACAACAGGAATGATATCAAAGTCCTCAAAAATCATCTTTTGGGCCACAGTTGCCAGACTAGTCTCAAGTCGTGTCACCGTCGGCTTGGTCATTATTGCCTTGAGCATGGTCGTCGGTTGCTGATTAGACACATCTCGCATGGTCACAATCCCAATCACCTTGTCAGCCTCAGACAGAATAGGAAAACGCACCAAGTTCGTCCGTTTCACCAAATTCTGAAAATCCCTGACTGTCATTTCTGGAGTCATGTAGTTGTAGTCTTCTCGTCTGGTATAAACTTGAGCTACAGTCTTGATGTCTGTTTTGATACGGACATTCGAAAGTGCCTGGTTAATCATGGTTGCCACGGTAAAAGTATCGTAAGTTGTTACCATGACTGGAAATTGCTTCAAACGTGAAAGCTCTTTAACCCTATCGGAAACCCGAAAGCCCCCCGTCACTAGAATAGCATTATTGTGTTCTAGGGCAAGCAATTGAATATCCTCACGGTCCCCAACAATAAGAAGATCTCCTTTGGTTAGATAACGAGTGATATTCTCAATAGTCATGGCTCCGATATAGAATTTACTGAAGACACGTTCCAGACCTTCATGACCGGAGATAACCTCAGACTCTGTAATCTCCGCAATCTCCGCAAAGGTCAGCTTATCAAGGCGAACCTGGACTTTCTTTTCAATTCGAACTGTCCCACTCCGAGGACGTGTCTCAACCAACCCTCGATTTTCAGCTTCTTTAATTGCTCGATAGGCAGTTCCATCAGAAACCTGTAAGTGATTCGAAATACTACGCACACTAACACGCTTACCGATAGGTAAGGCCTCTAGATAATCTAGAATTTCTTGATGTTTACTCACAGTTCTCCTCCTTCTCAAAGCGGAGATAATCACGCATGGTACGGGTGTATCGGTCTGCTCCCTTAAAGCGGGACACAAGTTTAAAGCCAGACTTCTCCGCTACACGAATCGATGCCTTATTTTCCAAGTGGGCAATAAGAATAATACGATCCATTCCCATAGCTGTCAAAGCCAAATTTGACAGACAAGTAACTGCCTCTGTCATTAAGCCTCTACCCCAGTATGAGGCATTCAAAAAATAGCCAAGCTCTGCAGTCCGTTTCTGGACATCTATCTTTTCAAAACGAACGACACCAATCATCTTTTCTAACTCTTTATCTACAATAGCCCATACACCTAGAGGCTCCTTCATGAAGTAATGAACCAAAAGGCAATCTGTTTCATGCTGTGTTTGAGTGGCAGGAAAGAAAAATTGTAGATTCTTAGGATTTGATACAATTTCGTGTAAATCAAAACGATCCAAAAAGATGAGTGGTCTAAAAGAAAGGCGCTCCGACTCAAAGAAGGCAAAAGCACCCAGACTAGTCCAAATATCCATGATAGTATTATAACACAGTTTTAGAAATGGAAAAAGGCTCAACCACTAGGGGTTGAACCTTAGACTTAATCTTCAATCAAACGAATATCTGCACCAAGGTCAGAAAGTTTCTCAATGATATTTGAATACCCACGAAGGATAAACTCAATATTGGTAATTTCAGTTTGACCTTCTGCCATAAGACCTGCTGTAACAAGCGCAGCACCTGCACGCAAATCACTGGCTTTTACTGGCGCACCTGAAAGTTGCGTTGGACCATTGTAAACAATTTGTCCACCGAGTACCTGAATATCAGCACCCATACGAACCAATTCAGGAACGTGGTTCACACGCTTCTCATAAATCGTATCAATAATTTTTCCTCGACCACTTGCTTTCAGTAACAAAGGTGTCATCGGTTGTTGTAAATCCGTCGCAAAACCTGGATAAGGCGACGTCTTAATGTCAACAGGTTTTAAATCACCTTGCTCTTCAACAAAGATGGCATCTTCTTCAACTGTCATACGAACACCCATTGCTTCAAGTTTAGCGATAAAACTTTCAAGGTGTTCATAAAGAACATTTTTAACCTTAATTCCCTTACCGATAGCCGCGGCCATGGCAATGTAGGAACCCGCTTCAATACGGTCTGGAATAACCTGATGACGAGTGCCATGCAAGCTCTCTACACCTTCAATCGTGATGACTTCTGTACCAGCGCCACGAACACGTGCGCCCATATTGTTAAGAAGAGTTGCTACATCAATAATCTCAGGTTCACGCGCCGCATTCTCAATGACCGTACGACCGTCAGCCTTAGCTGCTGCCAACATGGTATTAATCGTCGCTCCAACACTGACCGTATCCATGTAGATATGAGCACCCTTAATGCGCTGACTAGCATCAGTCGCAATACGCATAGATTCGTCTTCATAGGAAATGCTAGCACCCATCGCTTCAAAAGCCTTAAGGTGAAGGTCAATAGGACGTGGTCCCAAATCACAACCACCAGGCAAACCTACTGTTGCTTGACCGTAACGTCCAAGCAAGCTACCGTAGAAATAGTAAGAAGCACGAAGACTGTTAATCTTACCAAATGGCATTGGCATATCCTTAACGCCTCGTGGATCAATTTCGAGTGTTTCGCCATCACGCTTAACAGAACCACCCATTACTTCTATAATTTCAATTAGGTTATCGACGTCGCTAATTGCTGGGACCCCGTCAAGAGTAACCACTCCATCAGATAAAATGATGGCTGGAATCAATGCAACAACTGAATTTTTAGCACCTGATACTGTAACTTCTCCCTGAAGTTTCTTACCACCATTGATGATAATTTTACGCATACTGTTCAATCTTTCTTATACTGGAATATTAGCTTTTACATTCTACCATAGATTGAGGTGCATGACAAATTAAGAACTCTAACAATTATCGGACAGTTTCACTTGACCATTTAAACCAGCCTTTAAAACGGATGGCTCCGTCTTTATCTGTTCGTAAAATTTTAATGTGGCGTTGCTTAAAACGTTCTATTGTTTCATCATTTGGATGTTTATAACGATTGTTCTCACCAGCTGAAACAAGTGCAAGGGAGGGGTGCAGCTGGTCCAAAAAAGCTTCAGACGAAGAACCTTTTGAACCGTGGTGTCCAGCTTTGAGGACGCTTGCCCTTAAAGTTGGATAGCTAGCCATCAGTTCCTCCTCTCCTTCTTTTTCCAAATCACCGGTAAACAGAAAACTGCTTCCTAATAGCTTTCCGTAAAGAACTATCGAATCATTGTTACCACCATCACCAATTTTATTGGGATAAAGAACCTGTAGATTGCTTCCCATCATAGGTAAGTTGTCTCCAGCCTTTAGAGTACGAACTGGGCGTTTTAAAGTCCTAAGTCGTTTCACAAAACTAGGCTTAGTCAAAGCTCCTTGACTGACACAGATTTCCTTAATCTTAAACCGCTTGGCTACTTCTTCCAAATCACCAATATGGTCTGTATCCGTATGAGTCAGGACCAGATGGTCAATTTGAGACACTCCCCTAGCCTGTAGGTAGGGAATCAAGGTTTTCTCCGCATTGCTCGTCTGACTAGCCTCTTGCCATTTTTCCTTTAGGCCGAAAGTCACCTTGCCACCCACATCAATCAGGATGGTATCGCCTTTCATACTCCTCAGAAAAATACTATCTCCCTGACCAACGTCAACCATAGTCACCTCATTGGTTAAAGGATGTTTGACCCAGACCATCAAAAGACCAAAAATCATCAAAAGGCAAATCCTAAACTGAGGCTTTTTCCAAAAATCAAAGAGCAGAACCAATACAGCTATCATCAAGCCAAACTGAAACAAACTAGGTTTCCCTAGAATCAAAGGCTGGCCTATCCAGGATTGTATCCAAGTCAAAAAGGTCTCCATCCATTCAAAAAGTGGGTTGATTTGAGAAAAGATTACCAACCCTGAAAGGACAAAGAAGACCGTCAAGACAGGTAAGAGAAAGCTATCAAAGACTATCGAAAACATCGCTGTCAGAATTAAACTCACCGGTTGAAAGGTCCCATAATAGTAAGTTAGAAAGGGCAAAATCCCAAGACTCAATACCAAGCTCGTACAGATTGACTTTTTAAGAGATGACATCTCCTCAAAATCAAACAAACACAACAAAAAGGCATAGGAACAACTTAAAACACCTCCCACTGTCAAAAGAAAATGAGGTAAAAAGAGAAACATTAGAAGCAAGGTTATTCCCATATTGTCCAGTTTTTTAATACCAAACTCAGCCAACAAACTTTGAATCAAGGAACGTAGGACAGAAGCTGTCCAACCTGTCATTAAGCCATAGCATAAGGAAAAAGGCAGCAAGATAATAAATAGATAATCTTTAGGAAGGCCCAAGCGTAGGAGTCCGTAGCGAAACCATCCCAGAAAAAAGCCCACTTGCATCCCCGAAAGTGCGAATAGATGAATAATACCTAAGCTTGTGTAAAGCTGACTTTGCTCATCAAACTCCTTGTCCAAATACCCAAAGAGCAGACCTGTCATATAGTGTCTCATAGGATTAGGAAAATGCGTCTGAATATGAACCAAAGCCCTCCTCCTCAGTTGATGGAAAAAAGCTAGGGGAGATGTGTTTTTTTGAGACACCACATGATCCAAGCGCTCAATCTGAGCGATTCGATAAATACCTTTACTGGCTAGATAAGACTGATAATTAAACCCTTGAAAATTACGTTGACCAGTTGCTGGGGTTAACGTAATTTTCCCTTTTAATACTAGCGTTTGACTAGTAGTCTTGAAAAAATGCTGCTCCTTCTCAGATTTGAGGCGGTAAAAGACCTGATAGTTTTGTCCCTTGGCCTTACCGATAGCTGATAATTGCTCACCATTAACCGATAGCGTATCAGCAACCAGAGTCACCTGATTGATTTCAGCAGGAGCTTGTTTATCTTGTATGCTAGCTCTATGATGCAAGAATAAAAAGTAGACCAAAAAGAAACTACCTACAAGTCCCACCAACTTTAGGGCTGTCTTATTCTTCCAATGATGCTTCAAAAAACAGACCATCAGAAAGACAAAAGTCCCAATAGCATAAACATTAGTGACAAAAATCGTAAAATAAAGGGCAGCTATTAAAAGAGCCAAGGAAAAAAGACTGATTGGCGCTTTTTTAAGCCACATAGATGGACTCTCTGATTTTATCTAACGTTTTATCACCAATTCCTGAAACATTTTTCAGGTCATCTACGGACTGAAAGCCGCCATGACTTTCGCGATAGGCGATGATATCCTCTGCTCGCTTAGCTCCAATTCCAGAAATGGTTTGCAATTCCTCTGCAGTCGCTGTATTTAAATTAATTTTCCCATCCTTAGCATTAGTTTGCCCTCCTTTGTCAGACACCTGACTAGTTCCTGATTGACCAAGGACAGAAAGGTTTTCATCCTTAGTTGCCACATAGATAACCTCTTCGTCTGACAAGCTTGCGGCTAAATTGACACTCTTAGCATCCGCATCCTCAGTCATTCCCCCAGCAGCTTTGATGGCATCAGTCACCCTAGCGCTTGCTTTTAAAGTATAAACACCCGGATTAGCCACAGCCCCCTTAACATCTACCGTTACTTTTGACTTCTCCTTTTCACTTCCTTCAGTCTTTGACTGGGAAGACGCCTCAGAAAGAGACTGTGAACTTTGTTTGGAGGAGGAGGTTGACAAAGCTGTCACATCTGTATAAGACGTCTCCGCCTCCATGCTGTTGCCGGCACCACAAGTCATCCATAGAAAGAAGCAAAAAATCACCATCAGTACAGCGATGACACTCACAAACAGACGATTATCTTTGACATAGGCTAGAATCTTTTCCTTCACGCTATTCTCCTTAATTGATATATTTTCTTTCTTATTCGTAAAAAATTAAAAAAATATATCAAAAAGTAAAAAACTCCATCAGATCTATGTCTGACAGAGTTATTTGCTTATTTCTGCGTTTCTTTGGCACGGTGTTTTTCAGGGTTCCAAACAAAGCTAGCTACATATGAGAAAGCCATGGTCAAAAGCACTGCAATGATAGCCACAAGAGCGAGAGGTACACGGTAAATATATGTCAATGGGTTTGGTTTTTTGCCTGTTTGATAGCTCAAAGCTTCTTCATCTAGACGATCAAATTCAGACTGGATACGACGAGCAACCTCTTGAATATTTTCATCATTCAAACGCTTCAAATCTGAAATATCAATAGGATTACCATAGTTCATATCCACACGTTCACCCGTCAAGAGCCCCTTGAGCTCACGAGGTCCTTGATAGACAACTGGCATAATCTTAACCTTGGCCATCTTAGCGATAACCGCAACCCCACCCTTAACATCAGATGAATGGCGGCTACCACTTGGGAACATAATCAAACTACGGTTACTCTTCTTAAGCATGTTAACAGGGTACTTGATAGCTTCTTGACCAGGATTTTCACGGTCAATTGGGAAGGCTCCGCACATACGGATCCACCAACCAAAGATACGACTCTTGAAGAGTTCTTTCTTAGCCATGAAAATAAACTGCTTAGGACGAGCTGAAAAAGCCATATAAACAGGGTCCCACCAAGTTCGGTGCGGAGCAACCAAGATATAGTTTTCGTCCTTGTTCAATAATTTATCGCAATTGTGGTAATGGGCATTCCCATTGATAATCCATAGAAGGAAGACAACAAGCCCACGTAAATAAGCGTAAAACACGTTTTTACCTCTTTTTCTACAAGTTTTTTCTATTATACCAAAAAAAGGAGCGCTTTTTTCATCGAATTTCTATGTAAACTATTGAAAATGGTGTGGCACTTTCTAATAGTTTGAGCTATAATGTAACTATGAAAAAAAGTTTTGAGATTATAGGGAAAAATCGAAAGGCACTTAATCTTTGCCTTATTATTACAAACTTGGCTGTTCTGGCTATCCTAGGCTTTGTCCTATTCCAGCACCAAAACTCTAAGGTTAATCGTATGGTTAAGACACCAAAAAACGAACAAGTGTCTAAGGGTTCAAGTAGCTCTTCAAAAGAAGCTAAAAAAGAAGCTAAAAAAGAGGATAAAACACAACTCAAAAAAGGAAGCAACCACAGCATTGAGGCGTCTGACTACGCCTATGATGTCACTGCCGTTAATAACACTATCCGAGGAAAATCAGATGATGTTAAGGGTAAGGTAGTCTTTTTAACCTTTGATGATGGGATTGATCCCACTTTGACACCACAAGTCATGGATATCCTGAAAGAGTATGGCGTTCACGCAACCTTCTTCCACATCGGCTATACCATCACCCCTGAAAATGGGGACATCCTCAAACGCCAAATTACTGAAGGACATGCCATTGCCAACCACAGTCTTAGCCATAATTTCAATCTGCTTTATCCTGGGCGCGTTCCAAATCAAAGTCAAATTGTTTCTGAGGTTAACCAAACCATGGCTAATTTCCAAGCTATCTTAGGCAAGGACTTCAAGACAAGAATTTTCCGTTATCCTGGTGGTCATATGTCATGGCAAGGTCTAGAAAGTACTGACCATGCTCTAGCCAAGGAAGATATCCAGTGGATTGACTGGAACATGCTCTGTGGAGATGCAGAACCACTCTCTGTTCGTCCAACCACATCTGAAAGCATGATGGCTTATATGGACGGTTCACAGAAATATTTCCCTGAAACTACTGTTAAAGTTGTACTAATGCACGATACAGCTGGTAAGGAGCTGACTGTTCAGACCCTTCCACAAATTATCGAATATTTCAAAAATCAAGGATATACCTTCGGTGTCCTAGAGTAATCACTCGCAACAGTTCCTTTGGGAGCTGTTTTTTGTTACAATAAAAACTATGACAAATCCAATTTTAAAAGACGGAGAACGCATTGACCAACTCTTCTCCACAGATGTGAAAATCATTCAAAATAAGGAGGTCTTCAGCTACTCTATTGATAGCGTCCTCCTCTCTCGGTTTCCAAAAATTCCAAAGAAGGGATTAATCGTCGACCTCTGTTCGGGAAATGGTGCCGTTGGCCTCTTTGCCAGCACACGCACTGAGGCACCGATTACCTTAGTTGAGTTGCAAGAACGCTTGGCTGATATGGCCAAGCGTTCCGTAACTCTTAATCAACTAGAGAATCAAGTGACTGTTGTCAATGACGACCTAAAAAATTTGCTTGACCATGCCCCACGATCTCAGGTGGACCTTATCCTCTGTAACCCTCCCTACTTTAAGGCAACAGAAACGTCTAAGAAAAATCTGTCAGAGCACTACCTCTTGGCACGCCACGAAATTACGACCAATTTAGAAGAAATTTTCCAGATCGCTCGTCATGCCCTCAAATCTAATGGACGCATTGCTATGGTACATCGCCCTGACCGCTTTTTGGATATCATTGACACCATGCGCCAGTACAATCTAGCGCCTAAACGCATCCAGTTTATATACCCTAAGATGGGACGTGAGGCAAATATGCTCCTGATTGAAGCCATTAAAGACGGCTCGACAGATGGCTTGAAAATCCTTCCACCTCTCTTTGTGCACAAGGAAAATGGTGACTATACCGACGAAATTTATGAGATTTACTTTGGAAAAAAGACTGAGGGTGAGTCCTAAACGATGACAGAAAAGGATAGCAAGGCTTACATGTATGTGGTTGAGTGTGCCGATGGCACCCTCTATACAGGCTACACCACAGACGTCGAACGCCGCCTCAAAACCCATAACTCAGGCAAAGGTGCTAAGTATACCAGAGCTCGCCTACCAGTTAAACTCCTCTACTCAGAAGTCTTCGCCAGCAAGCCTGAAGCCATGAGCGCCGAAGCACTCTTTAAGAAAAAAAGCCGAGAGAAAAAACTGGCCTATATCAAAGAACACACGGAAAAATAACCGTGTGTTTTTTGGTCTTGAATTATCAAATTAAGTGCATACTTTCCTCTTATAAGACTTCATAAGATGTTCTCCAGTTATGATATTTTCGTGCCTTATTATTAAGTTTGTTCTCCCAAAGCTGAATGATCTGATTATCAACCAATGTTAGATCACTTCCATTTGGAAAATACTCTCATAGTAGTACAACTCACGCACATGAATAATTCTACATGCTCTAAATAGCTTTAAAATCAGTAGTATTACTCCAAATTTAGTAAAAAAAAAGACACCCTGCAAGGTGTCCTGAATTATATCCACAGTAAATGCCACAATATAGATAAACTCATCTTTAGGTATAAATAATCTTACAAAATGCTTCTATGCTATCTTATTCTCTAATTAAACCTACTTTGATAAATTAAATTAAACAACCACTGAAGATTGATTAATGGTTTTGGTTGAGCATCAATCACAGGTTGAACGGTCTCTCTAATTTCTTTTAGGACTTTTCGTTGATTATACTTAATATTGTGATAATGGTCATCAAAAGCATGTTGGAGAGTAAAATTACGATTAAAAATATAACTTTCACCTGAGTCCGGGTAAAAGACTAGAGTACCATCTGAAAAACCTAATACAGACGATTCTGTTCCTTTTTCTCTAGTTATAGCGTACGTCCCGTCCTCATCATAGCTAATACCATCTATTTCCGGTGTATAAATCCAGCCATTATTCTCCATCAGCATAACAATGTCCGGCTCTGTCCCCTCCTTATGAGGAATATGCTGAGCATAATAAACAGAGTGGTATTTTAAATTAAAAAAACTAAATAGGCTCATTCCTAAAATTGTAACCAGCCCTAAAAATAGTCCTACAAAAATCCCTAAAATATTGCTTTTTTTCATTGTCATCTTCTCTTTCCTCTTCTACGACCAAACAATCTCTTGACTGGATTAACAACTAAACGTTTCACAGTATTTACGACAGGTCTTACAATATAACGTTTTGTTGCTTTTGCAATTGGTCTAACAACTTTTTGATAAATTGGTCTAACAATTGGTTTCACAACACGGTTGTAAACAGGTTTAACTATCTTATTATAAACTGGTTTTATAATGTTCCTATTGACAAACCCAGATACTGGTTTAACGATACGATTATAGACTGGCTTAATTATATTGTTATAAACAACCTTACCAATAGGTTTAACCACGGTATTATTAACAACCTGTACAATTGGCTTAGCAACAGTCCTAATACTATTATATACTGGTTTTGCGATTTTATTAATAGTAAAATTAGCTACTGGTTTGATGAAGTTTTTGTTAATTTTAGAAACGGTTTGTATGGTATTATTGCTTAATCTAACCAAATTTCTTCTAATAGGAGCAGTAAGGTTTTTCTCGAAGAATTTTAGCGGTTGTTTGATAAAGGTAATAGCTTGAGACTTTAATGGCTCCCAAATGTCTGTTCGAAAAGTTCCAAGCGGGTTTTTAAACAACCTTTCTACAAAAGCTTTAATGTCTTTTAGTTCTTTTAATACAATCAATGCTAGACCAGATAAACTTGCAACGCTTCCAATTAATAAGAGACTCATATATCTATCTGTAGGTGTATTTTTCGACTGCTCTTCTAAGGCCTGATAATAATATTCTTGGCGTTTTTGTTCCAAGTTATCTGTACTGTAATATTTTTCAATGGCTTGATCAAGATCCATATCTTTAAACTCACTATGATATCTCAAGATATAAGCATCAATATCCGTGAGAAAATCCTTTTTATCGATAGTCGTTAGCAAGTCCCCCACTAAGGAATTATTTTGGAAGAGAATCTCTTCAGAAGATAAACCAGACTTATTATACGGGGAAAGCCCTGCAAATAATTTAACCATCTCTTTAAAAAATCCACTTCTATAAGAAGTAGCAATAGGAGCAGCCAGATGCGGAAAATCTATTGTGTAAGATTTCTTCATATGTGTTTTTCGTAATAAATCATAAACGTGAGGAGTTAAAAATTTCGATGCTTCGCCAAAGTCATTTGTCATTGATTGTAACTTATCTTTTTCGTAAGAAACTCGAGCGATGGCATTTGCAATTGTATGATTTATTTTATCATGATCGTTACCATATTTTTTCCGAGCTTCATCACCAACCGACTTAATATAGGTAAGAAAATCCTTTTTTTGATCCATTGTCATATTGGTATTGACTAAGAATGGATCTTTCTCCTTCTCATTTTTTGATGGTTTTTCTTGACTCTTTTCTTGACTCTTAGGTATAGTTTTTGGAATTGGTAAACCTGGGCTATTGTATTGTTCTATTCCTAAATGATTGCCGTAATGAGAAAAAGTCGGCGTTGGAACATAGCTTTTTGAAGAATGGTATTGCACTCTAGTATTAGTATCATATGATTGGCTAGCACTATTTGGTGGCACCAAAGGATGACCAACTAAAGCGAGCTGTGACTGAGATTCTTTACCTTTATTCTTATTTATCAGAACTTGATGTATAGGTTGTTGAATTTTCTTATAAGTAAAAACCTTTGTAAGTGGTTGGTTAACCAAAACTTCAAATCTTTCTGGCGTTCTATAGCCACTAATTTCTTTTGGTGTATGTGTCACCTTTTGGCCATCAAGTGCAATATATTTCACACTCTCAGATAAGACTTTGCCATTTTCATCTTGGAATTTTAAAGTAACTGGAAATTCTTTCTGATAAGCAAACTGAATCCTTGTCCTACCCCAGCTTTCTGAGAATTTCTTTACATCAATTAAGCGATAGTCTTTAATACTTATAGAATCAACCTTATAAGATTCATCATCAAAGCCTTTATAAAATTCTGTCTTCTTCAGTTCTTTGCCATGATTGTCTACATACTGAACTATAATGGACCTAGAAATGCGAGATTTGATATTTGCTTGTAAACTGCTTCCAAAAATGTCATATCGAACAGCCATCGGATAGGAATAAGAATCATTTACTCTTTCTGGTGCTGGCGAATAAAAGGTATAATCAAAATTTGAAATAAAACCTGCACCTAAATAGCCACCCTTCGGCAAATCCTTAGACCCATTAAGGCCTACTACACCCGGTGTTGTATCATAAATAATGCCATCTTTTTTTACAAGATTAGACTCCGTTGGAATAATTTCAACCAAATTTGCAAGATTGGTCTGTACCCCTTGGGCTGCATCAATATCTGTTGATATGAAACTTACTACCACAGGCTGTTCTATTTTCGTTCCATGCTTGACAATTTGATAATGGAGAGCAAGATTGCTCGCATTATTATATAAGATAACAATTGAATTTCCTGTTGCACCCAAGATTGACTGCTCTCCAGCAAATCCAAGTCCTTTAGGACGATTATCATTGTATCCAGAGTTAGAGGCCCATTCATCTTTATCACTTTCTAGAACAGTCCACAGCAAGTCTAACTCTATCCCTGATAAAGTCTTACCTATATAATTGATACGACCGCTATCTCCTACATTCGTGCTATAAGCTATAACAGGTGTAGAGGGTGTATTAGAAGCCCCAAACCTCTCAGGATCATTTATGATACCATTTTCTTTTCCCTGTATAATTTCTGTATATGTCTTGTCTGACCAATGAAGTCCCTCTTCTGTTAAAAAGTTATCATCAGTTAAGTTATTTCCTTCAAGATTGATTTCAACATCCTTAAAGAAATCAGTGCCTGTAACTGATGGGTCTACACCTCCAGAAATTTCAACATTAGTAATAGTCGGTTCGGTATTTCCATTCTTTTCGTCTTGCTTCAAACTTGAAAGTGCATTCGCATTATTTCCTATAATTATCTCATGTGTAGCTGTTTCCGTAGTATCACTTACATTAGTATCTGTACTTGTTGTTGAACTTTCATCAGCTTTAATATTATAGGAGTTCAAAGCTATAACAGAAGCAAAAAGAAATATCCCATATTTAACAAATAATTTCACAACATCTCCTTTTAATTTTATTGAATATTAGTATTATCGAAAAATTTAATCCTTGTCAAGAGATAAAACCTATTCGAATAAATTTAAAAGATGTCCTATAAAGTCAATCGAAATCAATGATTTGATGAGATAAAACTTTCGCTAAAAATAGAAATTACACTAAAATATACTTCAATTAAGGAAAATATTGTCAAATAAACAACATCTTTTGTTCTACTTAAAATTGTGCTGTTTTTGATTCGATAAATTGCAAGAATAAGTGCAATTTATTATGTACTTATATTGTATATTCAAGGTATAGGAAAACACTCTATTTTCATAGAGCGTTTTCATTGCTTATTTATCACCCTTGTTACGGATAACAAAGCCATTTTTCTTTTCGCTTGAGGTACGGTGTGGGCGTTTGTTGCCATGGTTTTCGAAGTCACGGCTATTCTTCTTAGACTTGCGTTTGAAGTCACGACGTCCGCCGCCGTCTCGGTCATCGCGGTTACGGTCGCCACGGTATCCACCACGACGGTTGTTATCGCGACCGCGGTTGCCACGGCCACCTTTGCCTCCTTTACCGCCAAAGCCACCACCTGATGGTTTGAATGGCAATGGTTTTTCACGCGCAATTTCCACTTCTGGCATTGTCTCTGGATCTTGAACGGTCAAGCTCAAGATGTAAAGGGCCAATTCTTCAGGTGTGAATTCTTGAGCCAATTTAACCGCATCGCCCTTGAACTTGTCAAAGTTAGAACGGATAGCTTCATCCGCAAAGTCACGTTCGATTTTCTTAAGGGCAACTTTCTTCTTAGCCTGGAAGGCTTCTTGAGCTGTTGGTGGCTTAAGGCCTTTCATGCGTTTCTTGGTCAAATTTTCGATGATTCCCAAGTAACCCATTTCGTTTGGTGCTACGAAAGTAATAGATTGACCTGATTGGCCTGCACGTCCTGTACGTCCAATACGGTGAACGTAGCTTTCTGGATCTTGTGGAATATCGTAGTTGTAGACGTGAGTGACACCTGAAATGTCAAGACCACGCGCTGCAACGTCTGTCGCAACCAAGATATCGATTTGGTCGTTCTTGAAGTCACGGATAACACGAAGACGTTTGTTTTGATCAAGGTCACCGTGGATACCTTCTGCACGGAAACCACGAAGTT
This sequence comes from Streptococcus sp. HMSC078H03, assembly GCF_001808655.1. NCBI lineage: Bacteria > Bacillati > Bacillota > Bacilli > Lactobacillales > Streptococcaceae > Streptococcus > Streptococcus sp. HMSC078H03. Next base: position 32,514 of record NZ_KV794116.1, on the reverse strand, counting down.
TCAAACCACGTGTCAACTCATCCACACGACGTTTGGTACGACCAAAGACAATTGACAATTCTGGTTGGTCAACGTCCATAAGGCGAGTCATGGTATCAAACTTCTCTTGTTCCTTCACCCGGATAAAGTATTGGTCAACGTTAACATTGGTCAATTCTTTAGCCTTGATCTTCACATGCTCAGGGTCTTTCATGAACTGCACACCAATTCGTTTGATGGCATCAGGCATAGTTGCTGAGAAAAGGAGAGTTTGACGTTCTTCTGGCACTCGGCTAATGATAGCTTCAATGTCTTCAAGGAAGCCCATGTTAAGCATTTCATCCGCTTCATCCAAAATCAAAGTCTCGATGTTATTGAGTTTAAGAGCCTTACGTTTGATAAGGTCAAGGAGACGACCTGGTGTCCCTACAACGATGTGGGCACCTGAACGGAGGGCCTTGATTTGTTTTTCAATGCTAGAACCACCGTAGACTGAGCGAACTTTAACGCCTTTGTCACGACCAAAACGGAAAAGCTCTTCTTGAGATTGCACTGCCAACTCACGTGTTGGGGCAATAACAAGGGCTTGGATTGTATTTTCTTCTGTACGAATTTTATCTAGGGTAGGCAAACCAAAGGCAGCTGTTTTACCAGTACCAGTTTGGGCCTGACCGATAACATCCTTACCTTCAAGAGCGAGTGGAATTGTCAACTCTTGGATAGGTGATGGTTTTTCAAAACCGGCAGCTACAACAGCTGATTGGATGTCTTCTGATAGGTTTAAATCTGTAAATTTCAAAGTATTCTTCTTTCTATTTGAAGGCGGTGCGAAGCCACCTTATGAGACTTGGTTGTGTAGTAGATTAACTACCTGTATTTAATAGTCGTTTATTTTAACAACTCATCTAGTCTATCATATTTAGAAATAAAAAGACAGAAAATAACGTTTTAAAACAGCCTTCAATTTGAGAAGACGGTTTCACTCACTAATTATTATTTATGGACCAACCAACGAAGGTAGCGGGCCAAGACCAAACAAAGAATCACACTACCGATAATGATGAAAATCCAGGCTGGACTAACCGTCATAAACGGTAAAGGAACATTCATCCCAAAGAAACCGGTAATGACGGCGAGCACTCCCAAGAGTACCTCAATAATGGTCAAATTACTCAAGTTGTTGTTCAGATTATTGTTTAGGATATTATTATAAGAACCTGATAATTGCTGTAAGACCTTAGAAATGAGGTCCGTCATGGCTACTAACTGTCTAGCTTCAATCATAGCATCATCAAACTGTTCTTTTTCGACCTCGTTGAGACGACGATAAATGGCGTGCCCCTTGATGTGCTCCAAAAGAAGACGGTTTTGTGTAGCGGCAGCCACCAAATAAACCATGCCTGTTTCCAAATCTGAAAGGTCGTAAAGATTCTTACTTGTCGTAGTCTTCCTTAGACGTCGACTAACCTCATCTTTTTGCTGATCCAAACGTTCAATGACGGGATAGTAGGCATTTGAAATCATCTCAAGTCCTGCAAAGAGCAATTTATAAATGGACAAATCCTCATGGTTATCCACATAGTCTTCCATTTTGCTGATCACATAAGCATTATCCTCGTTACTAATGGTCACCAAACGCGTATCTTGTACAATAAAGGTCAGAGGAATGGTTTCATAGTATTCCTTGTCCTTCTCAAGAGCCAGAACATTATAGATAAAAGTGATTGTTCCATTCTCACGGTTGTAGTCCATGTGAGCTCGTTCATTTTTATCCAAGGCATACTCTATGGTTTCCTGGTCAATATCATACTTGGTATAAAGGTAGGATTGCTCAGAAATAATATCTGAGTCAATATTAATCCAGTGACGCTTATAACCCAGTTCTTTTTCAATAAACATTTTTCTTCCTCATTACTTTAGCACTGCTGCTGCCAAAGCTTGTTGAATTTCAAAGACGTTATTATCACTCTTAAATTGCAGGACCTCTGCGGGCTCCAGTGCTGATGAAATCCAAATCTTAAGCTCAGCATCTAGGTCAAAGTGACCCGAACTTTCTACAGTAAAACGAGAAATCGAGTGATAAGGGATAGACTTGTAGGAAGTCTTCTTCCCGGTAACACCTTGCTTATCGACTAAAATCAAGCGCTTCTCTGTAAAGACAATCAAGTCACGAACCAAAACATAGGCTAACTCCACCTGTTCACCTGGAATTAAGATACCTTCCAATTGGCGCTCAACCTTATCATTATCTTTTTTAGATGCGTTGCCAAGCAGTCCTGAAAAAAGTCCCATAGTTGTTTCTCCTTTTTTATTGTAAAGATAATCCTTGCTTTAACTATACCACAATTTTAGGATTTCAGACACTTGCAGAAATGGGTTTCTAGTAGTACAATTAAAGAGTCACAAGAGGAGCAATTGCTGAGAATGGCTAGCTTGATTTTTTCTTCAAGACCTGCCTAAACTCTTACCACCTGATCAGGTTAGGACCTGCGTAGGGATGTGTCTCAAAATAGATTGAAATAGAGGAACTTCTATGACATCGTTTTGATGTGGCAAAAAACAGCCAATCAAGACGATTGGTATAGGAGGTTTTTTTATGTCGAAAACAAATATTCGACCAATGATTGAGGTTGCCCTTTTTGCAACCATTGCTTATATTCTGGACTTAGTTACTCAGCCCATGTCACTAGGCCCTTGGATTTCCCTTTCCTTTAAGATGGTACCTATCTTTCTCCTCAGTTTTCGCTGGGGCTTAAAAGCTGGTGCTATGGGCGGACTTATCTGGGGGCTACTTCAAGTGGTGACAGGACAGGCAGCCGGTGGTTGGCTGACCTTGACACAAGGGTTTCTGGAGTACTTTGTCGCCTTTAGTCTGATTGGTATCAGTGGTGTGGTCAAACCAGCCCTTGATAAAGCCATTAAACAAGGCAATAAAGTCAAGTCTCTGATGGTGATTACTGAGGGGATTCTTCTTGGTAGCTTCGCTCGTTACCTCATTCACTTTATAGCCGGTGTCATCTTTTGGGGAAGCTATGCCCCTAAAGGACAAAGCCCTTATCTCTATTCATTTATTGTCAATAGCTCATCCTTCCTTGGAGAAACATTGGCCAGCCTCATCGTTTTCTTCGCCCTACAACGATTCCTAGGCAGGTTACTAAATACGGAAAAATAAAAGAAACCATAGGACAGTCTTAATTGACAGTCCTATGGTTTTCTTGTTTTTATAAAAAATAGCAATTATCGCCTATTCACAGTAATAACCTCACTTTTGTTTTACTGTTTTTTATGTTAAGATACAAAAAAATATATGTTCCCATATATGCAAACTGGAGGTTTCCCATGCAAAAATTTGGAGAAATTTTTAAAAAATTTCGCGAATCAAGAGGGATACGATTAAAAGATGTCGCAAAAGCTGGTATCTCTACATCTCAACTGTCTCGTTTTGAAAAAGGACAGACAGACTTAACCATTACAAAGTTTATGTTGATATTGGACGAGATTAACATGCCTATTGACGAATTCATGTATGCTGTCCATGATTTTCATCGTGATGAACTGAATGAACTATTAGCAAAGATTCGACTTTTTGTATCAACTCATGATATCGATGGATTAAAGAAGTTACTTAATTCTCAATTAGAATCAGAACCTAAACGAGAGAAGTTTCATCACATTAATACTATTTTATTAAAAATTCGCTTGCAGGATTTATCGGGAGAAAGCTATTATACACAGCAAGACCTAACCGATTTAACCGATTATCTATTTAGTGTTGAGTACTGGGGTTATTATGAATTATTGATTTTTGCAAATACCTTAGATGTGTTGAACCATGAGACTCTTATGGTTTTGGCAAAGGAGATGTCTAGAAGGTCTGATTTTTACAAAGAGATTCCTAATAATCGACGCATGATATCAACCATGTCATTAAATGTTTATATTACATGCATAGAAAGAGAAGAACTCATTGATGCACTGTATTTTGAAAAACAATTAAACCAATGCTTTTTTATCGAGACTGAAATTTATGAACGATTGGTTTTTCAATATGCACAAAATTATTATCAATATAAAAAAGAAGGAAATAATCAGTCCATTATCGAAATGAAGAAATGTATTGGTGCCATGAAATTGGCAGGGAGCGAGCATATTGCAAAGACTTATGAAGCACATTTGAAAAAATTGATAGAGGAAAATAGTTAGCAAGCATATATGGGAAATTATTAAATAAGATTATTATTCTTGTAAAATTATTTAAAAATATGTGTGAATCCAATTTCATTTCCAGATTTGGTAACCAATATGGAGAAACGATATGTCTAAATCCTTTCTGAAATTACTTATCTCTCAGTTATTTGCTAACTTAGCTGACATTTTTCTCAGGGTATCCCTCATTGCAAATATCTACGTCATTACAAAATCCGTTATTGCAACCTCAATGGTTCCGATTCTAATCGGATTGTCAGCTTTCGTGGCAAGCCTTCTAGTGCCATTGGTGATTAAAAAAATATCCCTAAATAGAGTGCTTTCTTTCACTCAATGTGGAAAGACTTTTTTATTAGCAATACTCCTTGTAATGCTCATTAAGGCTCAATTTGTTCCAGCCCTAGGATTGTATATCTTTGTTGTCGCTATTTCTATCTTAGATGGCTTTGCGTCACCCGTATCTTATGCCATGATTCCTAGATATGCCACAAATTTGGGAAAGGCAAATGCTGCCTTATCAATGAGTGGTGAGGGAGTACAATTGATTGGTTGGGGACTGGGCGGTCTCTTATATACTTCGCTTGGTCTTTTTCCCACACTGTTGATAGTCTTACTCCTTTATCTCCTTTCCACTTTTGTGATGCTCTCTCTTCCTCAGGCCAAAATTGAGCAGTTAGAAGCGGAGACAAATCTTGATACTCTAGTAAAAGGATGGAAGTTAGTTGCAAAAAATCCTAAATTAAAGTTATTTGTTCAAGCAAATTTATTAGAGGACTTCTCAAATACAATCTGGGTATCGTCTGTAATCCTTGTTTTTGTAACCGAGGTGTTAAAACAAACTGAAAGTTACTGGGGCTACTCAAATACAGCCTATTCCCTTGGTATCATTTTAGGTGGAATAATTGTCTACAAACTATCCGAAAATTTTTTAGCGCATAAGTGGAAAAGTATTCTCTTTTCACTCTTAGCAATGGCGACCATCACAGCCAGTATCCTCTTTTTCTCAAACACACAAACATTTTTTATTTTCTCAAGTTTAATCGGCTTCTTTTCTCAGTTAAAAGAAGTACCTGAAAGTGTCTTTCTTCAGGAAACTGTCGATGAAAATCAGTTAGTACATGTTTATTCTGTATTTGAAGTCATTTCAACCCTTGCTTTTTCAGTTTTCGTCTTTCTGATGAGTTCTATTACTGAAAAATTTGGAATTACAACAAGTTTCTGGCTATCAACAATTTGCATACTTTTAGAAGCTGGCTTGATTTATCATAATCGTAATTATCTAAAGTAATTAATCATAGGTATACTTGATAACTATTAGGTTTATAAAAAAAATAGGACTATCTGATTAGATAGTCCTATATTTTTTTGTGTTGTTTTAGAGACGTGACGTAGTTAGTGAGACGGCTAGTTAGCTACAAGATAGGGGCTAGCGTCAAAAGATGAACGATTTACTTAAACTATACATAGTATTATGACATGAGAAAAAGGAAACGATACTTTTCCGTTTTCGAGTTAGTAAGGGACTTAGCCACGGTCACATAGAACACTTCATAAATAACATCATTAAGATGTTACGACACGAAGTCAGACGAATCGATATTATTCGTCTGACGTAGTTAGTGAGACGGCTAGCTAGACACAAGATAGTGGCTAGCGTCAAAAGATGAACGATTTACATAAACTATACATAGCATTACGACATGAGAAAACGGAAACGATTATTTTCCGTTTTCGAGTTAGTAAGGGACTTAGCCACTGTCCCATAGGACGTGGCGTAGATTGCTTAGGCTATGAAATAGCCAAGCAATCTTAGTACATTACATCTTCTCTTCCAATGTTACATCAGGATATTTATCCGCAAACCAACGGAGGGCAAAGTCATTTTCAAAGAGGAAGACTGGTTGGTCAAAGCGGTCTTTGGCCAAGATATTTCGGCTTGATGACATGCGTTCATCGAGGTCCTCAGGTTGAATCCAACGCACAGTCTTTTTACCCATTGGTGTCATAACGACTTCGGCATTGTATTCATTTTCCATACGGTGTTTGAAGACTTCAAACTGAAGTTGACCAACGGCACCAAGCATGTATTCGCCTGTTTGGTAGTTGGTGTAGAGCTGGATGGCTCCTTCTTGCACCAATTGTTCGATTCCTTTGTGGAAGGACTTCTGTTTCATGACGTTTTTAGCAGAAACTTTCATGAACAACTCAGGCGTAAAGGTTGGTAGTGGCTCAAATTCAAATTTGTTTTTACCTACAGTAAGGGTATCACCAACTTGGTAAGTTCCTGTATCGTAAACCCCGATAATATCTCCAGCAACGGCATTTTCGACATTTTCACGAGATTCGGCCATGAACTGAGTGACGTTAGAGAGCTTAGCTCCTTTACCTGTGCGGGTTAGATTAACACTCATACCACGCTCAAATTCACCAGAAACGATACGAACAAAGGCAATACGGTCACGGTGACGTGGGTCCATATTGGCTTGGATTTTGAAAACAAAACCAGAGAAATCCTTGTTGAGAGGATCAATCTCGTCACCATCCACTGTCTTGTGACCATGTGGTTCTGGTGCAAATTTGAGGAAGGTATCGAGGAAGGTTTGAACCCCAAAGTTAGTAAGGGCAGAACCGAAGAAGACCGGTGTCAATTCACCAGCTAAAATAGCTTCTTCTGAGAATTCATTACCCGCTTCTGTCAAGAGTTCAATATCTTCTTTAGCTTGCTCATAGAATGGGTTGTTGGCAAAAAGAGTATCCCCATCTTCAATCTTGGCAAAGCGCTCATCACCTTTGTAAAGCTCCAAGCGTTCGTTATAAAGGTCGTAAAGTCCTTCGAAAGCTTTACCCATACCGATAGGCCAGTTCATTGGGTAACTGGCAATACCAAGCACTTCTTCCAACTCTTCCAAGAGGTCAAGTGGCTCACGTCCATCACGGTCCAATTTGTTCATGAAGGTGAAGACAGGAATCCCACGGTGTTTGACAACTTCGAAAAGTTTTTTGGTTTGGGCCTCGATACCTTTGGCTGAGTCAACAACCATGACGGCAGCATCAACCGCCATAAGGGTACGGTAGGTATCTTCTGAGAAGTCCTCGTGCCCTGGGGTATCAAGGATATTGACACGTTTACCCGCATAGTCAAACTGCATCACAGATGAGGTTACTGAGATACCACGTTGTTTCTCAATATCCATCCAGTCTGATTTGGCAAAATTTCCGGTTTTCTTACCTTTTACGGTACCAGCTTCACGGATTTCACCCCCAAAGTAAAGCAATTGTTCAGTGATTGTTGTTTTACCGGCATCGGGGTGAGAGATGATGGCAAAAGTACGGCGTTTTTTGATTTCGTCTTGAATGCTCATAGTTTTCTTTCTTCTTTAAAAATTATCTTTTTGTTACTTTTCCTTAGTGGTATGGATGTCAGCAGCTTCTTTGTAAATCTCAAAAATCCCATGTCCCAGAGCTACTAATGGCAATAGGTTTTTTACCAGAACGAAAAGCAAGATCGTTGTAGCTCTTCTTTCAGAAAATTTCTGTCTTTTGAAAGCTACATTTGTTGTCGAGGCTTGCGATAATTCTCGCAGGCACAGCTCTTTTATTATATCCAAATTACAGTGTGAAAGCAATTCTGAAAGCGTTTTGTGTTAGAATAAAACTAGAATAAAACAAATAAATTGACAAAGCACGCTATCAACTTTCTGATAGCGTGTTTCTTAATTTATTTAATATTACTCTTCAAAATGCTCCAGACCTTTTTTCATGATGATCATGAGAATAATCAGAGCTCCTGAAACAGCAAGGTATTTGACAAGTAAGGGAGTTCCCATAATAAATGGTGTGTGTTTAAGCATGCCATAGTTTCCACCGATGGTCTGATTAACTATTACCAAAGCTAGATTTAGTAATAAGGTAGCCACCACAATCAGCCGCTTGCTGATGGGATGAGTTTTATAACTATTAAAGATGACATTGAGGCTATTGACCAGTAGGGCATAGTGGCCAATTAGGAAAGAAAAGCCTGTGATATGTGGAAACTCATAGGGATCAAATACTGGATAAATCAATGCACAGTAGGTCCCGATGACTCCCATAATAGCGAAATAGCTCTTTATTCTACTATTTTTCAGGAGGAGAACAGCAAACATGGCCATGCGGCAATGGTAAAGGGGCAGACTAATGTAAAGTGGAAAGCCCTGCCAGAGGTACCAAGTATAGAGGGCAAAGAGTTGAATGGCTTGGATAGTGAGAAAGGTCCAACGCCATATCTTATTCTTATACCAACGCCAACTCAAGTAACTCAGAAGTAGCATCGCCAAAAGCATGAGCAAATAATAGGGCAAAGGTATCTGAGGTGGATGAGTTTGGGTGGTTGTCAAAAAATTCTTCATTCTCTTCTCCTGCTGAAATTACTATGCCTGCTATTATATCAAATTTCAGGGTAAAGCAAAAACCTGCTTGGAGAGCAGGTTAGAGAACTTAATTCTTAGCTTGTAATTCTTCCACGACCTTAGCTAGGTTCATAGAGTTAGAGCCCTTGAGCAAGATTTGATCGTGCTCGCCTAGGCTTTCTTTGATTTGTTTGACCATAGCGTCAAATTGGTCTTCGTCAGCTGTTTTCTTGAAATAATAAACATGACCAAGTGGAAACATTTGGCTAGCAAGTTGCGACAATTCTGCAATATCCTCACCGTAGAAAATCACCGTATCAATAGCATCTGGTGTCAGGCTTAGAATCATCTGTGTGTGAAGTTGCACGGACTGTTCACCGAGTTCTTTCATATCGGCTAAGACAGCGATTTTCTTACCTCCTTCATTCTTAGGAATGGCTGAGAAGGTCTCCAAAATGAGCTTCATGGCTGTTGGATTGGCATTGTAGACATCTGAAAGGATGTCGGCACCGTTAGCTGCTTTTTTCCATTCAGTACGGTTCTTTGTAAGCTGCAAGTTAGCAAGAGCTGAGAGGATATTTTCCTCAGTTACACCCAAGTGTTTTGCGACATAGGCAGCAACCATGGCATTTGTGGCATTATATTTTCCAGTAACTGGCAAGGTAACTTGTCCGTCTAGGAAATTCGTTGAGAAGGTGAGGTGATCCTTGAATTCTGTTAACTCAGAGACCGTAAGCTCCGCACCATCCCCAAAGCGTACAACTTCAAGATTGCTTGGCAAGAATGGATCGACGATAGGATCACTAGGTACAAGCAAGAGACTAGCATCAGGCATACCGTCTTGCATTTGCATTTTACCTTGAGCAATCTTGTCACGACTACCGAAGAATTCCAAGTGAGCCTCTCCGATTAAGGTAACAACAGCTGTTTTTGGCTTCGCCAAGGTTGACAAGAGGTGAATGTCTCCCATGTGGTCTTGCCCCATCTCAAGGACGATTTTCTCCGTATCATCAGGCATGTGGAGGGCTGTATAAGGAAGACCAATCTCATTGTTGTAATTACCTTGGGTTTTGTAAGTACGATAGGTTGTGGCCAAGATATCATGAATCATGTCCTTGGTCGTTGTCTTACCGTTAGAACCAGTCACCGCAATAACGTCAACACCGGTCTTTTCAAGATAGTAGGCAGCTAGTTTTTGGAAGGCTTCAAGAGCATCATCGACTAGAATGTGAGCTTGATCAGCCGATAATTCTTTTTCTGTGAATGTCGCTAGAGCACCATTGTCAAAGGCTGTTTGGATAAAATCATGTCCATCACGCGCACCTTTGAGCGGCAAAAAGAGGTCGCCCGCTGTAATCTTACGGCTATCAAACTCAATCTGGTTAATGGCAACATCTTCATAGGCTGTGACATCATTTTTAGCGCCAACAACCTTGGCAATTTCATGGAGTGTCAGTTTCATCTTAAAATCCTCTGTTTTATTTTTACAAGTCTGGCAAGAAATAAGATTTTCTTGCCCGCAATCACTCCCAATTATATCACAAATCAGGCTAGCTTTTGCTTGGGAGATGAATTTGTTACAATGGTTGATGAAAGGATTAGGTATGACAAAGAAAAAATTAATCAACCTCTCTAAAGGAGAGGAAAATATAAATAGCGACTGCCAAAGTATTGAAGAACCTAAAGGATGGCGGTTTGATTGGAGAAAGATCATCCCACTAGAGCCAACATCTGAATTGATTATCTTAGTGCTGCTTGCACTGCTGTATGGTGGTTTTTATTATTACGATCATTATACCGTCAACAAAGATAACATTTATGGTCTCTGGCAATCTGATCATCATAAGTTAGCGATTTCCTATAAGCATATTCGCAAGCGAGGAAATATCGACTGGCAAGTCGTACAGGATGGTAAGTATATTATCTATGCTGCTAGAACTCGCCCGGTCAAGCGGCTTAATGACGGGACTCTTCACATGGAGCTCTACACTGTGGAAGGCTACCTGACAGACCTCCCCACCAAGGACGGCTTCAGCTATATGGATTTCTATCTTCGCAAAAATAATTATCTTACCTATGACGGTGAGTCCTACAAGCGTATCAATTCTGGAAACAAGACTATTACTTGGAAAGATGGTTCTACCAGCCCTTATGGTGAACGGAAAACCACTATAGATGAGGTTTTTGAAGCCTTCTATTTGATACTTATGGGGATTTGCTCATTTCTTATCATTATAGAGGCTCGGCAAAAGAGGAGAGAAAAACTCAATGAGACACCAAACAAACAGAAAATACGCTGACCGAAAGAAACTCAATCGAAAGTATCAGTCACGAAAAGCATATCGAAAAGAACAAAAATGTAAAACGGGATGGCGAGCACGCTGGGATAAATTTACAGACCGTTTAGCTAACATTTTGGGGATAGGTTTCCTAATCATCTTACCTATATTCATTATCTATGTTATTTTCTTTGATCATAACGTATATAAAGACAGTATCTATGGTCTTTGGCAATCTGAAAGCCATCAGCTTGCCATATCCTACGAAGGAGGTTACAAGTCAGGTAAGCGCAATTGGGAGATTGTTCAGGATGGAAATGTCCTCATCAAAAATGCACGCATTGATGAGATTAAACGCTTTAATGACGGTACCCTCTACATTGAAGTTTATGCCGAGGAGCGCCTGCTTTCAAACCTCCCCACTAAGAACGGCTACAACTATTTGAATATGTATGTCCGTAAAGACAATTACTTGACCTATGATGGCGAATCCTACAAACGGATTGATGATGAAAACAAGAGCATTACCTGGAAAGATGGTTCAAAATCCCTTTATGGTCAACGAATAACCTTGTTTGATCGTCTGAAACCTCATATCGTATTTGGAATTATTGGTTCTATGTTTTTGTATGTCATTTTTGTCGATTGGAGAATAAAAAGAAATCTAAAAAGGAAAAATAGGCTAAATGAGGCATCAACTAAAGAGAAAATACGCTGACCGACAGAAAATTAATATAAGTGACCATTCACAAAATGAATATCGAAGAACACAAAAGTACAAAACTGGATGGCGAGCACGTTGGGGTAAATTCAAAAACCGTTTAGTCAAGATTTTGAGTATTTGTTTTCTAATCATGATACCTATAGTCAACATCTATATTAGATTCTTTTATGATGGTATCAGTGAAAATAGTATCTACGGGCTATGGCAGTCTGAAAACCACAAGCTTGCTATTTCCTATAACGAAGGAGGAAGAAGTCGTAAGTACGATTGGGAGATTGTACAAGATGGAAAACTCCTTATCAAAAATGCTCGAACTCAGAAAATTAAAGGTCTTAAAGATGGAACCATCTACATTGAAGTTTACGCCAAGGAAAGTCTGTTTTCAGACCTTCCCACAAAGCACGGCTATAACTATTTGAATATGTATGTACGGAAGGATCATTATTTGACTTATAATGATGAGTCCTACAAAAGGATTGATGATAGGGACAAAACCATTACTTGGAAAGATGGCTCTACCTCGGTCTATGGTGAACGCAAAACTTTTTTTGATTATATTGACTCTTTTCTTTTTTGGGGAATGGTGGGAACCGCTTTCTTGTCAATTATTGTCATTGGGTGGAGAAACATAAAAAGTAAAAAGGTGAGAAAAAAATCACCCTAAAACAAGAAAAACCACTCCTGCTTCTAGCTGAGCTAGATAGCCACGAGGTGGTTTTACTTGTTTTATTCTTGTTAAGCAAGATTTCCCCTTAGAGAGGAATTAGCCTTATTTCACTTCGCCACCTTCAACCACGAGGTCATCAGCTTTAGCTGCATCACCGTAAGTTGGGTGAAGTGTTTTTTCATAATCTTTGTGGAAGAAATTCTCTTCGCCAAGTTTCTTAATGTCTTTATTGATAAAGTCAAGGAGTTCTTTGTTACCTTTTTGAACGGCTGGGGCAATAGTATCTGGGTTACCAAGCGATGTGATTCCAACTTCGTAACCTTTATTTTCTAGAGCCCAAGCAAGAACTTCTGTATTATCTGTTGAGAAGGCATCGCCACGACCATCAAGGAGGGCTTGGTAAGCGTCGCTATATTGGTCATACTTTTGCAATTTGATATTTGGGTAGTTCTTTTCAAAGTAAGTTTCAGCAGTTGTCCCCTTAGTAACAATCAAAGTCTTACCTTCAAGCTCTTTAACGTCCTTAATGACCTTATCTTTAGGTGATACCACACCGATTGAGACTTTCATATAAGGAAGAGCGAAGTCCACTTGTTTCTTACGTTCATCAGTTACTGTGAAGTTGGCAAGCGTAATATCTACCTTGTTTGAAATCAAGAATTCTGCACGGTTGGCCGCATCTACTGAGACGTATTTAGGTTTAACACCCAAGTCTTTAGCCAAACGGTTACCAAGTTCAATATCGTAACCTTGGTAAGCACCCTTGTTATCTACATAACCGAAAGGTTTCTTGTCCGCAAAAACGGCGATACGGAGTTCACCACTCTTCTTAATTTCTTCAATAGTACGTGCTTTGGCTGTTGATTTACCAGAGCTACTGTTACTTGAGCAAGCAGTCACTGCCACCAAGGCAAAGACGAGGGCTAATAGGGCAAAAATTTTCTTTGTTAATTTCATAAATATCTCCTAAAATATTATATTTTTTATTAAAAACAATGGGTTACAAATAGGCACCAAACTGGCTGAAGTCAAAGACATTGAGAAACTCTTGAGCTCGCTGTGTCTTTGGATGATTGAAGAATTCTTCAGCAGTACCTTCCTCAGCGATGACACCCTTATCCATAAAGATAATACGGTCAGCGATGGCACGCGCAAACTGAAGCTCATGGGTTACAATCAACATGGTACGCCCTTCTTGAGCGAGGTCATTGATCAATTCCAAAACTTCACGAACCATCTCAGGGTCAAGCGACGCCGTCACTTCGTCGAAGAGAATAACTTCAGGATGCATGAGCAGTGAACGGACAATGGCTACACGTTGCTTTTGACCACCCGACAGTTGTCGCGCAAAGCTATGCTTCTTGTCCAAAAGTCCCACACGGTCCAAAAGTTTCTCAGCCTCCGCAATAACCTCTTCCTTGTTACGCCCTTGAGCTTTGACCGGTCCCAAAATCAGATTTTGCAGGATGTCCAAATGCGGGAAGAGGTCATAACTTTGAAAGACCATTCCGATTTTCTGACGAATCAAGTGAAAATCCTTCTTGCTACTAGTGATAGACTTGCCATCCAGGAGAATATCCCCTCCTTGAATAGTCTCCAAGCCATTGATACAACGTAGCAAGGTCGATTTCCCACAACCTGAGGAACCCAGGATAACAACGACTTCACCTTGTTTAACATCCAAGGAGATGCCTTTGAGAATCTGATTGTCCCCAAAGGACTTTTTCAAATCCTTGATTTGTAAAATGCTTTCTGTCATCTTAATTCCTCCAACGATTTTCAAGATAAGTAGACAGCTTAGATACTGGGTAACAAATGGCAAAATAAAGAATCAAAATCGTGCCATAAATCCAGAAAGAAGCTGTTGGAATAGTCAGGCGGTTACTATCAATAATCTGCTGACCAACCTTGGTCACCTCTACTACGCCAATCAAAACCACCAAGGATGTGGTCTTAATCATACGTGTCACCAGGTTAATAGCCTGAGGCAACAAGCGACGCAAGACTTGTGGGATAATCACATAGGTATAGAGTTGGCCATTGGTCAAGCCAAGGGCCCTTCCGCTCTCAAACTGGTGTCTAGGTAGTGACGTGATTGACCCACGCACCAAATCACCCATCTCAGCCGTTCCCCATAGGGTAAAGACGATAATAGCCGATAGCTCGCCTGAGATATTGATGTTAAAATTCCTAGCCAGACCAAAATAAACAATGAAGAGCAAGACTAACTGGGGCATGATACGAATAAATTCCAGATAAATACGTGACAAAAAACGTACAATCTTAGATTTAGAAGTCATGACAATTCCAAAAAGGGTTCCTAATAAAAGGGACAGAAGCACCGAAACGATGGAAATCCCAATAGTTACGCCTAAACCTTGTAAGATACGTAGGAAATTATTCCCCTGAAGAAGAACCTGAAAGCCCGAATCCTGCATAGCGTAACCTCCTTTCAATCCAACTAAAGACTAGAGAAATCGGCAGCAACATCAAGAGATAAGCCACCACCAACATGCCTAGAGCCACATCGGTTTCGTAGTAAAGACCAATCAAATCCTTAGCCACATACATCAAATCCGCCAAGGCTACCGCTGAGAATACTGACGTTTCCTTGATAAGGAAAATAACGTTAGCACTAAATGACGGCAACGCCACAGCTACTGCCTGAGGAAGGACCACATAGCGAAAGACTTGGAACGGCGTCAAACCAATAGACAAGCCCACTTCATGTTGGGTCTGACTAACAGCCTCTAGACCACTTCGGAAGGACTCCGCCATATAGGAACCACCCAAGAAAATCAAACCTACCACAGCACAAGCCTCTGAGGATAGAACCAAACCTATACGAGGCAAGCCAAAGTAGAGAAAGAAGAGCTGAATTAAGAGCGGCGTATTACGAGATAGCTCAATATAAGCCGTCGAAAGCTGACTCAAAACCGGCACTCGATAATGACGAATAACACTCACCACCAAGCCCAAAAGGAAGGAACCAAAAATCCCCAGAACGGCAATATGTAAGGTTAAAAAGAATGCCTTCTGATAAAAGGGCAAATACTGTTGAACAATGGACCAGTCCAAAACTTACCTCCTCATTTAAGATACAAAGGGCGTAGAAAATTCCGTAAGACAAATAGGAAACTGACGACGTGTGCTGGCACACTAGGAAGTCTATCTTTTGCTCTAGGAATTTAGCCTGTGTTCAATTCTACAAGATACAAAAGGCGTGTAAAATTTCGTGAGCACTCACTGCCATCTACTTCTAGCCCTTTGACCTTCACTCGCCTCTGATAATCATCGCGACACGCAAATCTTCATCAAACACGAACGAATTGCTTTATTTCATTTGAAACGTTAGATTTATTCTACCACCTGTTAGATTATTTGGATAATATGTATTTTTTATCGAGGTGATAAAGAAAAGATATAAATAAAATCTAGATTTCTGTAAAGAAAAAAACACCTCAGTCTCAGAGATTTCTCCGAGACTAAGATGTCTGTGTTCTAAATCATATTTCTTAAATCAAATGGCTTTCACGTTTATCAAACATTTCTTGTCCCAAGGTTACCAATTCCTTGATAAGGTCTGAGTAAGAAAGTCCCATATTTTCCCAAAGAAGTGGGTACATAGACCATTGAGTGAAACCTGGCATAGTGTTGAGCTCGTTAAGGTAGATGGCTCCATCCTCTGTCAGGAAGAAATCACAGCGGGCAAGACCACAACCACCGAGGGCACGGAAGGCCTTGGCCGCATAGGCACGCATTTGCGTCATGACTTCTGCAGGCACGTGAGCTGGGATGTCCATGGTAATCTTATTGTCGATGTACTTGGCTTGATAGTCATAAAAAGCCACATCTTTGACTACTTCACCTGGATCAGTCGTTTTGACATTTGTATTGCCAAGGATACCAACCTCGATTTCTCGGGCAACCACACCTTGCTCAATCAAGATACGACTATCATATTTGAGAGCCAAATCAATCGCTGAACGAAGCTCTGCTTCATTTTCAGCTTTAGAAATCCCAACAGATGACCCCATGTTAGCAGGTTTGACGAAAACTGGGAAGGTCAATTTTTCAAGCGTCTCTGCTACTGCTGCTTCCAAATCTTCACCCTCGATGAAGACTGTGTAGGCAACCTGAGGCACACCAGCAACTTCAAGAATATGCTTGGTCATAATCTTGTCCATAGCCACACTTGATGACAATACATTAGTACCAACGTATGGTAACTTGAGGGTTTCGAGGAAACCTTGGATAGAACCATCCTCACCCATAGGACCGTGAAGTACAGGGAATACCACAGCGCCTGCTTCATAAATATCGCTTGGTTTGATAGCCTGACTAGCCACTACTGTGTCATTAGTCATGAGCTTCTCGTCATCACCTGGTGTTTCTGTAAATTCTTGTGTTTTGATAAAATCACCAGACTGAGTGATAAAGTAGGTTTTAACCTCAAATGCGCTGTAATCCACCGCACGCATAACACTCTCAGCTGAGAGCACAGACACTTCACGTTCTGCTGAACGTCCACCGTAGAGAAGGATAAGGGTTTGTTTAGACATAGGTATACCGTTTTCTTTTCTTGATTTTCTAGTCTCAATTTTGAGAACATAATTACCTTAATCATATCACAAAAGAGAGGGATTTTCAAAAAGATTATGGGTAGAAAAAAACAGCCTAAGAGCTGTTTCATTCCTGTCTTAAATTTCGTCACCAAGTTCAAACTTAGTGCCTTTGAGGGCACGTTTGAGAGACCACTTCCATGGTTTACCTTCGATAGTGACTTGTTTGTTTTCGAGGTCAACTTGAACCTTGTCTACGCCTTTGACAGCAGAGAGTTTTTCGGTAACGGTGTTGACACAGCCTTGGCATTTCATTCCTGTGATGTTATATGTTTTTGTCATTTTTCTTTCTTCCTTTTCTTTTATTGTTTTTTGATACACAGCTTAAGTGGCGGGAGTTATATGAAACTGACGCTTAGACTTTGCGACGTTTGAGGCGTAGAGCATTGAGAACAACTGAGACAGAGCTAAAGCTCATGGCCAGTCCTGCTATCATTGGGTCAAGGAGTGGGCCACCAAAGAGGTGGAGGACACCCATGGCCACTGGGATAGACAAGATATTGTAGATAAAGGCCCAAAAGAGGTTCTCTTTAATCGTCGTGATAGTTGCCTGACTAATTTTAAGAGCCTTAACCACATCCATGAGATTTGGTTTCATAAGGACCATATCGGCACTTTCCATGGCAATATCTGTCCCAGAACCCATGGCAATACCGATATCTGCAGTCGCAAGGGCTGGGGCATCATTGATACCATCACCAACCATGATGACTGATTTTCCTTCTGCCTGAAGGTCGCTAATCACCCTAGATTTCTCTTGAGGAAGCACTTGACTGATAACACGCTTGATACCAACCTTTTGAGCGATGGCTTGAGCAGTTTGGTCATTATCACCAGTCAACATGATGACTTCCTTGCCCATTTGATGAAGGGCTGCCACCATATCAGCACTATCTGCTTTAACCTGATCAGCTACACCAAAGAGTCCGATTAACTTACCATCTTCAGCCAGAAAAATAGGAGTCTGACCATCGGCTGTCAAGCTTTGGAAATCAGCTTGTGCTGAAGTCAAGTCGACTTTTTCCTCTGTCATTAGGGTTTGATTCCCAGCTAGATAAGTTTTTCCTGCATAGCTGGCAGTTAGTCCTCGTCCAGTCAAACTTGAGAAATTGTCCATCTCCAACAAGTCCAAGTTAGCATTTTCTGCTGCCACAAGGATGGCTTGACCCAAAGGGTGTTCAGACTTGGCTTCCAAGGATGCCAAAAGCTGCAAGGCTACTCCGCTATCTCCATAAGTATAGCTAGAAACGAGCTGAGGTTTCCCCTGAGTAATGGTTCCTGTCTTGTCAAAAACGAGGACGTCAGCCTTATGGGCTAACTCGAGCACATCTCCACGCTTGTAGAGAATACCATGCTCGGCACCAAGGCCTGTACCAACCATGATTGCTGTCGGTGTCGCAAGTCCCAATGCACATGGACAAGCAATAACCAAGACGCTGACTGCTACGGTCATGGCAAATGTAAAGGTTTGTCCCATGACAAAGTACCAGAAGAGGCCTGAAACAAGGGCGATAGCCATGACAACGGGAACAAAGACCGCTGACACCTGATCGGCAATCTTGGCAATCGGTGCCTTAGTTTGTTGAGCATCCTCAACCAATTTGATGATTTGGGAAAGCAAGGTGTCCTTACCAATCTTTTCCGCCTCATAAATCAGACTACCCTGACCATTAATAGAACCTGCAAATACTGGTTTACCAGCTGATTTTTCAATAGGAAGTGACTCACCTGTAAGCATACTCTCATCAATAGCAGAGCTACCAGAAATCACTCGACCATCCACGGCTATCTTTTCCCCAGGTTTGACCACAATATGGTCACCAAGAACAACCTTATCCACAGGAAGCTTGACTTCCTTACCATCACGAAGGACAGTTGCTTCCTTGGCTGACAAGTGCATGAGTTTCTTGATAGCTTCTGAAGTTCGACCCTTAGAGAGGGTTTCAAAGTACTTACCTAGAGTAATCAGGGTCAAGATAACAGCCACTGACTCAAAATAAAGTTGGTGGGCGTGATGGGCATGCCCCAATGAAATGTGGTAAGTACCATAGAGACTATAAAGAAAGGCTGCCGACGTTGCCAAGGCTACCAAGGCATCCATGTTAGGATGACCCTTAGCCAAGGTACGAAAACCATTACTATAGAAGGAACGACCCAACCACATGACTGGAACTGTCAAAACTAGCAGCACCAAGGCATAAGTCAAGGCTGCATGATGAGGAGACAAGAAGTTTGGCACAGGTAGACCGACCATTGGCCCCATAGCTAGATAAAAGAGAGGAATGGTGAAGACTGATGACCAAATGAGACGCTCACGCACCTTGTGAATCTTGTCTTCTTCACGTTCTTCCTGACTTTTAGCTGTCTCTGGATTGTAGACTTCAGCCTCATAACCAGCGTCAGCCACAGCTTTTTCAATAGCTTCTGGACTAACCTTATCCCCAGCATAATCCACAGACATTTTTTCGGTGGTTAGGTTGACCACAGCCTTGTCCACACCATCCAACTTATTAACAGCATTTTCAACATTGGCTACACAGGATGCACAGGTCATCCCATTAACCACAAAGGTTTCTTTTGCCATTCCTATATCACCTCCATATGATGCCCACAGGCGCATTGGCCAGGCACACAGTCACACACCACCTGATCCACAGGTTCTTTTGCTAGAAGCAAGGCCTGTAACTTATCCACATCAGCTTGCGTCATGGGTGTCTTCTCGATAAGTTGCCCCAACAAATCGCTGTGTTTGGTCAAGCAAATCTTGTCAAAAACAGCCTCTAAAGCTTGAAAATTCGCTTCATCTTCACCCAAGCTAGCTTGATAGATAAACCCTCGTCCTTGACGCTGACTGGTTAGGTAACCCTTGTCCGCCAAACGTCCAAGCAAGGTCTTAACTGTCGAAGCCGACCAGTCTAGCTTCTTAGCTAGAATCGCTATAATCTCTGAAGAAGTCGCTTGCCCCTTAGCCCAGAGCACTCGCATGACTTCCCATTCCGCAGATGAAATTGTCAGCATGATAGCTCCTTTCTGAATTTCGTTGTTCGTTTACGTTTGTAGATTTATTTTAACGCTATCCTAGAAACGTGTCAAGAGTTTTGTCTACATTTGTAGATTTATTTTTTGAAAAATTTCCAAGATCACTTCAAGGACCTTGGAAAACTTTCATTATCTTAGGCAAAAAATTATGCCTTTAGATTTTTCTGATACAGTTTAGTCATAAGCATTATTCCCAAGACAAGTATAATGACTGGAAGACTGTATCCCAAATAAATCGTAGTGACCTGCAGACCTCTCTTGATAAGCATACCACTGACAAATACAACAATCCCTGTCAAAACCTGATTCAAGACTTCGATTTTCAAATAAAGATTGTTGAGTTGTAGGGGATTCAACTTCTCCTGCAGGTAAACATTTTGCGAGATTCCAGATATCGTTTGGCCAACTGCTAAAAAGATATAGCTAAGCAAAACAGTCGATAGGTTAGGTACGAATGGAAAGACGACAACGTAACCCAAATAGACAAGAGAGCCTAACAAGTAAACGGTCATAGGGGAGTATTTAGTGAGACTTTTGAAAGATAGAATCGAACTCGTTGCTAGAAAGGCAATGGCCAAGAAGGACAGAGAGAAAGAATAGGCCTGACTAGAAATACCGACATCTTTGGTCAAGAAGATAACCTCATAAGCATCATATAAGACACCCACTGACTGTAAGAGTATAGTCATCATAACCATCTTAAGGACGACACTCTGCCTTCCAAAAATAGGACTACCTTGACTGGAAGAAACCTCCTCTTCTGATTCATTTTCACGGTCAAAAATAATCGGCCCCAGCTTAAACAATAAGAGGGTTGCTAGTAGCGTTAGCACACTGTAGACCAAAAATAAGCTCCCTAAATCAAGGCTACCCCAGAAACCAACTATCATAGGTGCTAAGAAATAGGAGGCTGAACCAATCATAGTATAGGTACTGTTAAATTTTTGCAAGTTGGCTTTTTTAACAAGCACAGGCACCGCTGAGGACAACAAACTGTTAAAGTAAGTCGTCAGCACTTCAGTCAAAACCACCAAAGCAAACACAAAAACACTGCCCATGGCAAGATAGATCAAAGCCAGACAGACTGCCTTAAGCAATTCAATACCAATCAAAACATATTTTTTATTTGTGATTTTTCCTACAAATTGGTGTCCCACATTGGCAAGAATCCCTCCTAAGAATTTGGCAATCCATAGCCCTAAGACATAGTCCACCGAGACTTTAGAGAAGATAATACTCAGAGCTATCGCATAGCCGTACTCGATAATCAGCGATAAAAACCTATTAAGGAAAATAATTCTGGAATTGTTGGTAAACATTAACGATTTCTAAACCTTTTCTTTTTCATTGCCATTATTGTAACACTGAACATACTAGCCTTCAATAGGCACTGACAACTTGATCACCTCATTAGAAAAACACCTCCTAAGAGGTGTCACACTTTACTAAGATAAGATTGAGTTAACAAGGCTACGTCCAAAACCTCTGCCTTCACCATACAAAAATGTAAACATGCTAGGGAAAATAATAGCCAAGCAAATTATCATAAAGAGTATTGCTAGAGCTTTTTTATTTGATACAAAGAATGACAAAATATGATCAATCATGTTCAGAGATGCCTTCTCTTCCTTTCTTTTTTTAGCTATAAACAAGCTATAAAATCAGTCTATAGTTTTCGAAAAGAAAAAAATAGTGACATTTATGTCACTAAAAAGGCTTATTCATTCGATACGAGATATACAAAAGCTGATTACGAGATTTAACTCTCAACTCAAGCCCTTGTAGAGATACAAGACACCAACCAAAAGGAAAATCAGTGCATAGTGATTCTCTCCCCGATAGAAAAATAGTAAGGCTCCTATTAAGAAACAGATTCCTAGTATTACCCTCAATGATACTTTCATTTGTCTACCTTCTTTCTATAAGTAAGACGAAAATAAAAACAAGAGATACATTTAATTCGCTACAATCCACCCATATTATAAGCTTGATAACTAAGAAAATCAAATGTCCCTAAAGAATGATTTTGATGAAAAAATACTCCCCATTTCTGGAGAGTAGCATCTTCTATTTTTCAAAGTGTGAACCGAATGTAACAAATTCAGCAACTTCTTTTTCCTTACCGTCGTGGAGGTCACGGACAATTTTTGATCCCACGATAACACCGTCTGACACAGCGTTAAAACGTTTGATGTCTTCCTCTGTTGACACACCGAAACCTGTGAGAACTGGAATGTCAGCATGAGCAGTCAAGTTAGCCAAGTGTTTATCAAGGTCATCACGGTAATTACCAGTCTTACCAGTAACGCCATTAATGGCAACGGCGTAGATAAAGCCTTCTGCACCATCAATCAACTGTTTCTGACGGTCAATACCTGTAGTCAAACTTACCAAAGGCACGAGAGCAATATCACTGTCTTTCAAATATGGGGTAATAAAGTCAGCGTGTTCGTCTGGCAAATCAGGAATAATGAGCCCCTTGACAGATGTATCTGCAAGATCCTTAACAAAGGCTTCAATACCATATTGATAAACTGGGTTGATGTAGGTCATGATAACCAAAGGTACCTGTGTTTTTTGTTCTTGAAGCTTCTTGATGATAGCTGTCAAAGTCACATCTTTAGCCAAACTACGTTGTCCTGCTAGTTCAATAACGGGACCATCGGCCACAGGGTCTGACCATGGAATACCCACCTCAATAGCTGAGACACCACTATTTTCCAAGAGAGCAATGGTCTCAAAGAGTCCGTCTAGACCTTTAGCGTGGTCACCCGCCATGATGTAAGGTACGAAAATACCGCGTTTACTGTCTTTGATAGCTTGTAGGTGTTTTGTTAATGTTTTTGTCATGGTTTATTTCCCTTCTGCTTCAGCTTCGAAACGTTCTTTAACCTGCATAACGTCCTTGTCCCCACGACCTGAGAGGCAGACGATGAGGCTTTGGTCTGGCGACATCTTAGCTGCCACTTTTTGCGCAAGAGCAATGGCATGGCTAGACTCAAGAGCTGGGATAATACCTTCTAAACGTGACAGAAGTTTGAAACCTTCAAGAGCTTCTTCATCTGTGATAGAGTCGTAAGTCGCACGTCCAATTTCGTTGAAATAACAGTGCTCAGGACCAACCCCTGGGTAGTCCAGACCAGCTGAGATAGAGAAGGCTTCCATGATTTGACCGTGAGCATCTTGGAGGACATCCATAAGCGCTCCATGAAGGATACCTGGACGGCCTTTGGCAAAGGTTGCGGCATGTTTTTCAGTATCAAGCCCCAAACCAGAAGCCTCAGCACCATACATAGCTACTGATTTATCATTAACAAATGGGTAAAACATACCGATAGCATTTGAACCACCACCGATACAAGCCATTACAGCATCAGGCAATTTACCGCCAGAAATCTCTGCATATTGGCGTTTGGCTTCACGACCGATGACAGATTGGAAGTCACGAACAATTTCTGGGAACGGTGCAGGACCAAGGGCAGATCCCATGATATAGTGCGTATCCTCGATACCTGCAACCCAAGCACGAAGAGCTGCATTTACAGCATCCTTAAGCACGCGCGAACCATCTGTTACGCTAAATACCTTGGCACCAAGCAATTCCATACGGAAAACGTTAAGCGCCTGACGTTTAACATCTTCCTCACCCATATAGATTGTACAATCCATGTCAAAAAGGGCTGCGGCTGTCGCTGTTGCAACACCGTGTTGACCGGCACCCGTTTCAGCGATGATTTTCTTCTTGCCCATACGTTTGGCAAGCAAGACTTGACCAAGGGCATTGTTAATCTTGTGGGCACCTGTGTGGTTAAGGTCCTCACGTTTAAGATAAATTTGCGCTCCACCGATATGGTCAGTCAAACGTTTGGCGTGGTAAAGAGGTGTCTCACGGCCCACATAGTTTTTGAGAAGATCATCCAATTCCGCTTGGAAACTTGGGTCTTCCTTGGCTTCACGATAGGCCTTGTCCAATTCAATAACGGCCGTCATCAGCGTTTCTGGAACGAACTGACCACCGAATTTTCCGTAAAATCCTTTTGCATCAGGTTGTTGATATGTCATGCTTTCACTCTTTCTATAAATGCTTTAATCTTATCTAAATCTTTGTGACCATCTGTCTCGACACCTGAGGACACATCTAAGGCATAGGGCTGGAAAGTTTCCTTGGCCTCTGCCACATTGTCCACAGTTAAGCCACCAGCGATGAAATAGTCCTGCTCAATCTGCTTATCAGCCAAGAGTTGCCAGTCAAAGGTCTGGCCACTACCAGCAATGGGAGCATCAAAGAGGAGATAATCCGCCTGGCTCTTGACTTGAGAATCGCTATCCGAAATCTGAATAGCTCGAATAACTGGTACTGAAATCTTTGGAATAAGGTCTTCATCAAAAGTTCCATGAATCTGAACGATATCTAAGGGAACCTTACCGATTGCTTCTTCCAGTTCTTCAAGACTGGGTGAAACAAAGACACCGACGATTTTTGTCTGGCCTGTCACCCCTTTAGCCAGCTCGTGAGCTTGTTCAAGACTCACTTGACGCTTGCTCTTGGCGAACACAAAACCAATGTAGTCAGCCCCTGCTTCAACTGCAGTTGCTACCGCTTCTGGTGTCGATAGTCCACAAATTTTAACCTTTGTCAATTTGCAACTCCTTGACCTTTTCAGCCACATTGTCAGCCGTCATAAGGGCAGTTCCTACCAGAATCCCATTAAAATATGGGGCAACTAAGGCAGCATCCTGACCTGTAAAAATGGCCGACTCAGAAATATAAACAGGCTTGTCCTTGAAATGCGTTGATAACTCAAGACTGGTGTTAATATCTGTCTCAAAAGTGACCAAATTACGGTTGTTAACGCCGATAATCTCAGCACCAATACGATGAGCAACTTCCAATTCTGGCAGATTATGCGTTTCAACCAAGACTTCCAAGCCAAGGCTTGTCGCAAAATCGTAGAGCTCCTTGAGGCGAGCCTCTGGCAAGGCGGCTACAATCAAGAGAATGACTGTCGCACCCGCATTACGACTACGCACAATCTGTTTCTCATCAATAATGAAGTCCTTAGCCAAGGTTGGAATAGCCACCTGTGACGAAATTTCTTTCAAATAGGAAATATCACCCTTGAAGAAGACTTCGTCAGTCAAAACAGAAATCATGGCTGCGCCATTTTCCTCATAGGTCTTGGCCTGAGCCACAATATCCACATCTAGGTTAATATCACCCATACTTGGACTAGCTTTTTTCACTTCAGAAATAATTTGCAGCTTGTTTTGATTTGACTTGAGAAAATCATAAAGACGATAGGTCTTACGTAAGGGCTGCAAGTCTTCCATGACCAACTGGGCCACTTCTTTTTCTTTTTGTTCTAAAATTGTTGGGAGAAAGGCTTTACTCATACTTGTACCTCTTGGAGTTGGCGAAGTTTCTCTAGGGCTGAGCCATCCGCAATCAATTGACGAGCAAGCTCAACACCCTCTTTAATGGTCGCAACCTTACCATTGGCAAAGAAGCCAAGACCTGCATTAAGCACTGTTGTTTCAAGATAAGGACTTGCTTCATTTTTCAAGACACTAAGGAGAATCTCTGCATTTTCCTTAGCATCGCCACCTGTGATATCAGACAACTCAACCTTTTCCATACCCAAATCTTCATAAGTGAAAGTGTGCTGGCTGATGTGACCATCTTCCAAAAGGGTGTAGGTGTTGGTGCCATAGAGGGCAGCTTCGTCCATATTGTCAGGACCTGTGATAACAACCGCACGTTTACGTCCCAACTGTTGAATAGCATTAGCAACAATTTCTTGTAATTCCACACGATAGAGCCCCATGAGTTGTGTCTCAAGGTCAAGCGGATTAGCCAGTGGCCCAACCAAGTTCATAATCGTTGGAATCCCAAGAGCTTGGCGAGCTGGACCGATAAAACGCATAGCTGGGTGCATGGTTTGGGCAAAGATAAAGGCCAAACCAACCTCGTCAAGTGCTTTAGATAGGGTTTCTGGTGATGCTGCAACGTTAATTCCAAGGGCTTCAAGCACGTCAGCTGAACCAGATTTAGAGGAAATCGAACGGTTACCAGCCTTGGCCATACGAATACCACCTGCTGCTAGAACAAAACAAACAGTAGTCGAAATGTTAAAGCTATAAGACTGGTCCCCACCAGTTCCACAGTTACACATAGCATCCGTGAAAGTCTCAGGCAAGGCAGTCGCATGTGATTTGAGGGCACGCACGATACCTGTGATTTCATCTGCTGTTTCCCCCTTAGTCTTAAGCCCCATAAGGAAGGCAGCGATTTGGCTTTCTGAGACTTCATTTTTGAGAATACGGTCAAAGACTGCTTGGACTTGATCTTGAGACAAGTCTTGGCGGTTTGAGATTTGTAGGAATATTTCTTTCATATCTGTTTTCCTTTTAAAAACTGTTCAATGTTATCTGATGCACGAGGAGAGGTTTTGAGCGTAGACAAATCTAGTTCAAAGACTGTCCACCTAGCCTGCAACGATTTTTACGAAATTTTCAACCATCTTAAGCCCATCTGGACTTCCGATGCTTTCTGGGTGATATTGCAAACCGTAAATAGGTAGCTCCTTATGTTGAATAGCCATGATTTCTTGATCATCAGTTGTGATAGCTGTCACATCAAAGCCCTCTGGCATTTGGTCAACAACGATGGAATGGTAACGCATGATTGGGACATCATTGTCGATATCCTTGAAAATAGGCGATGGCGTTTCAAAAGTGATGTTACTTTGTTTTCCATGCATGACATTTTTAGCCAAGCCAAGTTTACCACCAAAAGTTTCCGCAATAGCCTGATGCCCCAAGCAAATTCCCATCATCGGTTTTTTACCAGCGAAATCCTTAATCAAGGCTTCCATTTTACCCGCATCAGCTGGCCAACCTGGACCTGGTGAAAAAACTAGACCGTCAGCTTTTTCCGCCTCTTCATAGAGGGTCTCGTCATCGTTACGCAAGACCTTTACCTCTGTAAATGTCCCTAGGTATTGTGCCAAATTATAGGTAAAAGAGTCATAGTTATCAACTAATAAAATCATTGGGCATCTCCTATTCTTGTCATAGCTTTCGCCTTGTTAATCGTTTCGTAAAATTCATTTTCAGGAACACTATCGTAAACAACACCTGCACCTGCTTGAACATAGGCTTTTTGATTTTTGAGAATCATAGTACGGATGGCAATGGCAAAGTCCATATCTCCTGTCGCAGACAGATAACCAATAGCTCCCGCATAAATACCACGTTTTTCCTGCTCAAGCTCATAGATACGGCGCATGGCACGAATCTTAGGTGCTCCTGATACGGTTCCAGCTGGTAGGGTTGATTTTAGCGCATCCAGTGCTGTCAATTCCGGCAAGAGTTGCCCCTTAACCACACTGGTAAGGTGCATCACATAGCGGAAATACTCAACCTCCATATACTTGGTCACCTTGACCGTACCATTTTTAGCAATCTTACCAATATCATTACGTCCCAAGTCAACCAACATACGGTGTTCCGCAGTTTCTTTGACATCATGTGAGAGTTCATCTGCCAAAGCAGCATCTTCAGCCTCATTGGCACCACGAGGGCGAGTTCCAGCAATCGGATTGGTTACCACCTCTCCATTTTTCACTGAAACCAAGCTCTCTGGGCTAGCACCAATCACCTGATAATCTCCAAAATCGTAGAAATAAAGATAGTTTGATGGGTTGGTCACACGCAAGTTACGGTAGTAATCCAAAGGATCTCCCTCAAAGTCCGCTGAAAAGCGTTGGCTAAGCACACATTGGAACATATCTCCCTCACGAATAAGTTTCTTGGCCTTAGCCACCATATCCATGAAGACTTCTTTTTCGATATGATTTGAAAATTGCAAGGCTTGCAAGGCCTGAGGTGTAAACTCGTTTGGCGCCTGAGTCTGGAGATTGGTTACCACCTGACCAAGAGCTTGACGCACCGCATCGTTGTCACGACCAGAGTAGATATTGTCCTCAACCACATAAACCTTTTCTTTTTTGTGGTCAAAAATCAAATAAGACTCATAAATGAAGAAATGCATATCAGGTGTTCCAATCGTATCTTCTGGAATCTCACCGATATTTTCATAGAGACCGATCATGTCATAGCCTGCAAACCCGATGGCACCACCTGCGAAAGGTAGGTCAGACTTGATGCCCTTGACTGTTACTTGGTCCAAGTATTCGAAAGGATCCTGATCAATTGCCTTACCATTTTCATAAAGAACACCATCCTTGAAGGTTACTTCAAAGACCGGATTGTAGGCAACAATAGAAAAACGCGCATTTTCCTTCTCACGAGGAATAGATTCAAGGATAACCTTGTGTTCCCCCTGAACACGCATATAAGCCAAGATTGGTGTTAAGGTATCGGCTGGTAAAATTTTTCTCATAATATTTCCTTTCAAACTGGTTTATCGAGAGTAAGAAGACTGATGCAAGATCCTCTATAGGATGTATCGGCACCATATTATTCTTTGTTCACTTTATCTTCCAAAGCAATAAATGCTGTAATCACGCTTCTCCAAACACTTTCAGCCACATCTGGTGATAAGCCAAGCTCTAGTGCCTCCTTACGACGGTTTGCTATCACTTGAGCAACACGATCACTATCCTGGACAGCAACCTTGTCTCCCTTGGGCTTAAGCCGTCCTGCCTTTTCCACAAGTATTTGACGTTGGGCCAGTAGGCGAAGCAACTGTCTATCAATATTATCAATATCAATTCGAATATCGCTTAATGCATCCATAAATACCCAACCTTTCATTGAATAATGAAATAACACTTTTTTAAAGATAAAAGTAAACAAAAAACCTCACAGAGAAAAACTCTGTGAGGGCATTAAATCTAGTTTAACACGGTACCACCTCAGTTAATGGTCTCCAAAAAAACGACCATCATCTCTATCTCCTCTAACAAGGAGTTGCACGGTAAGGGGTGCCAACCGAGAAGAATATGTATTACCTTCTCATTATCATCCAATCAGCCCAATGTTCGCTCATCTCGATTACCTACTCACAATCACCGCAGGCTCCCTGAAAATCTAAGACCAGTTACTTTCTGATTTACTAACTATTGTACTCCTTTTTAGAGGGATGTCAAGAATTTTCTGTTAATTTTGACAATTCCTCCCTTATAAGATTCGTCTATACCTAATTCAGAGAGTGAGGTAGTCTTATCACCACACTTTACAAAATAAAAAAGCCCCAAAAGGGACTTCTTGGTTTGATAAACAACGGCAGGGTGACAGTCCTGCATCTCTTTCAGACCCGAAGGTGCGGCGGCTGCCTCTTCCGCCCTCGTTGTTATTTCTTATCTATATTATATCACATTTTCTTAGCTCTACCAGCATTTAGATAATTTTTCAGCTTAGAATCTTTAATCACAAACATGGTACGGACATTAAGTTTATCACATAATCTGACCGCTACCAGAACATTACCATCAATACGTTTTATATATTCCAAGGACTGGCCATTAGGATGGCGACCGATATAGTCCGGATGAGCAATAATCTCTGGAATACGTTCATAGGTGGCATCAAAATCACTGAATTCCTGGCGATGTTTTTCCATATGCTTCTTACGTTGTGCAGACAGCGTGATTTCTTCACCAGGCTTGTAGTCCAAATCAAAAGCTTTAATGACTTTTGGCGTCAAGTGCCCTACTGTTTTCATGCCTCTATTGTACCATACCTCATACACATTAAGGCCTTTCCTACTGTTGAGGTATCAAAAAACTCAAGCCTGTTACCAAGCTCGAGTTTTGACTTATGCTTTTTGGAAAGCTCCTTGTTTGTAGCTAATCCAGAAGAAAAGCGGTGTACAGATAGCCATTGCTACCAGATAGATTGGTAAGGTGTAGCTATTAAGTGTCGAAATTTCAATCATATCTCGAAGATAATAAGAGCTGATTAAGAAACCAAAGACTGAGTAAATAATCAAGGCCACACGTCCCTTATTCAACGGGATACAAGCACGAATAACGGCAAGAACACCCGTTGATCCCATCATATAGTAAGACAGCGTCAGCATGTCCGTATTGCTCATGCCAAGATAGACCTGAGATAGATGGAAAATAAGAACACTGATAACCAGCATCAAGGCATTAGGAATAGACAACTGAAGCGAACGTCTGAGGAAATGTTTCTCAACAGGTCGAATATTACGTTCGAAGGTCAAAATAAATGGTGGAAGACCCTCAATAAATTGCCCCGCTAAAGTCATCTGAACCTGAATGAATGGGAAGACCAAGAGGTACTCTGCCTTTCCAAAAACAATACTGGCAATACAGATAAGTCCCAAAAGGAAGGAATAAACCGTTTTGATGAGGAAAATAGGTGCAATGTGGGCAATATTATTAACCACACGACGTCCCTCAAATAGAATTTCAGGAATATCCTTAAACTCGGAATCCATAAGCACCAAGTTGGCAATCTGACGTGTAGCGGGATCCCCTTCAGCCATAACAATCGAACAGTCCGCTTCACGTAGTGCCAAGATATCGTTGACACCGTCACCAGTCATAGCTGTGGTATGCCCATTAGCATTAAGCGTTTGGATTAACAACTTCTTCTGATGTGGAGATACGCGGCCAAAGATTGCCGTATCTTCAGCCAAAGCCTCCAACTCCTCATCACTGACCTTAGAACAGTCAATATAGCTTTGATAATTCGCAAAACCAGCCTGGTGGGCAATATGAGAAACCGTCACAGGATTGTCACCAGAAATAATCTTAAGCGTCACATCTTCTGAACGTAGGTATTCCAAAGTTTCTGCAGCATCCTCACGAATAGGATCGGCAATTTCAAGCAAGGTCAAGCCTTCAACGTCATTCGGCAAACTCATAGTCTCTGTATCAACCGCTGACTGACTCCATGCCAAAATCAAAACACGAGAACCACGAGCCTGAGCCTGATCGACTGCTTTTGGATTTTCCTTAAGAAGCATCTCAGGTGCTCCCAAAAAGAGAGTTCCGATTCCATCAATGCTCATAGCACCCCATTTACGATCACTTGAAAATGGAATAATATCCCCTACCTGATAGTGATGCTCCAGACCTTCATAGGCATTCCGAATCGCCTGAGCCGTTGCATTGTTATCCTTGCTATGCTGCATGTAAGCCGCAAGCAAGCGCTCCAACTCCTCTTTAGTGAAACGCTCTGACAGTAGTTTCAGACCCTTAACGGTCATCTTTCCTTGCGTAATTGTCCCTGTCTTATCTAAACAAAGCACATCGACACGCGCCAAGGTTTCGACAGAGTACATCTCTTGCACCAGGATATGTTTCATTCCAAGCTTAATAACGGCCGTTAAAAGAGAGGTAATTGTCAAAAGGGCAATCCCCTTAGGCAACATTCCCAAAAGGGCTGTCGAACTGGTAACTACCGACTCTTGAAGAGAGAGTTGTTTAATCAAGTAAGCCTCGAAAAAGAGAGCGAGCCCAAACGGTATCACAATCTTGCCCGTAAACTTGGCAATCTTGTCCATGTTATAGAGGATACGTGACACGATTGGCTTATGCGTCTTGGCCTCTAGCATGAGCTTATTGGCATAATTGTCCTCGGCTACGTTAATAACCTTAGCATAAACCTGACCACTCACAAGGTAAGAACCCGAGAGCAACTCCTTCCCATCCTTCTTGAGAATAAGGTCACTCTCACCCGTCAGCATAGCCTCATTGAGCTCAGCCATCCCATCAACAACCACGGCATCACTAGGCACCTGCTCACCCGCAGACAAGAGCATGATATCATCCAAGACAATGTCCTGAGGATTAATAGAAGTAACCTCGCCATCACGCACCACACGGATCTGATCCTTA
The DNA here is from genome assembly GCF_001808655.1 of Streptococcus sp. HMSC078H03. Classification (NCBI taxonomy): domain Bacteria; kingdom Bacillati; phylum Bacillota; class Bacilli; order Lactobacillales; family Streptococcaceae; genus Streptococcus; species Streptococcus sp. HMSC078H03. The sequence goes on along the minus strand of NZ_KV794116.1, from coordinate 776 downwards.
TTCATGAGATTGAGCTTATCAATCATGCGACGGGCACGCAACTCTGTCATCATCCCCGTAAAGGCATTAAGCACAATGATTCCGAAGAAAAAGAGATTCGACCAAGCCTGAACAGCAATCAAGGCCACAAAAATAGCAAAATTGAGCATATTAAAGGAGTTAAAGACATTACGCCTAAAAATCTCCCAGTTGCTGGAGCCAGTTTTTGCTTTAAAATGATTTGTTTTACCGGCATCTATCCGCCGCTTGACCTCCACCTGCGTCAAGCCTTGTAACTGTTTTTTCATAACTTTCATAGTAGCATAAAAATGAGGTGTTTTCAAAGGTTAGCCGTCATGGATAGCCAGGAAATAGACCTATTATATCGAACTACTCTCCCAACTATTTCACTCAACCTAAACTACTTTCAAATAGCAAAGGCAAGAGTTCCTACAAAACACTTCTATGCTATCTTATTCTCTAATTAAACCTACTTTGATAAATTAAATTAAACAACCACTGAAGATTGATTAATGGTTTTGATTGAGCATCAATCACAGGTTGAACAGTTTCTCTAATTTCTTTTTGGACTTTTCGTTGATTATATTTAATCTTGTGATAATGTTTGTCAAAAGCATGTTGGACAGAAAAATTACGATTAAGAAGATACCTATCATTTGATTCGGAATGAAAAAATAGAGTATCACCTGTAAGATCTAATACAGACGTTTTAGTTCCTTTTTCTCTAGTTATAGAATACGACCCATCATCATCGTAGCTAATACCTTCTATTTCCG